>JAZSEM010000053.1:0-65446 GCA_045531695.1 Akkermansia sp. | reverse complement strand
TCGCCCTCAAACTACCACCCGGCCCCCGCAAAAACGAAGTTTTGGGCTGGGAGGACTAACCGCAGGTAGGTCGCGTACTCAAGCTGAAAATAGCAGCCCCGCCCATCGACGGTAAAGCCAACAAGGAAATCGAGAGTTTTCTAGCTAAAACATTAGGACTCCCCAAATCTGCAGTACATATTGCCCACGGTGCATCAGGACGCATCAAACTCGCGGACTTACCTGACAATACGGACTTAAGCCTACTTTAATTTTTGCTTGCATTGGCATATTATCTATGATACATTGCACGTATGCTTAAGCACACCATACTCAGCCTGATGATGTGTGGCCTGGTGATGGCCACTGAAAGCTTTGACAGCCTGAACAATGGGGGCATCACCAACGCAACTCTTTCCATCGGCACCCTAACAGCCGAAAAGGGGCATGCTTCTATCTACGGCAAGGGACGCACCGGCTCACGCTCTCTGCATATCACCGGCGGCCAAAACAAGAAAGCCACTATCACCTTTGACTCCCCGCTTGCCAAGGAAACCTCCTGCGATTTCTGGGCTGAACGCTGGACTCGCCGCGAGCCTTTCTCCTTCTCGCTGGTAGCTGTTACCGACAAGGGCGAACAGACAGTCGCCACAAACAACAAAATTTCCGTCGGTGGCTTCAATACCCTCGTTAAAGCCAAACTCCCCGGCGGGACAAAAGCCATTCGTTTCGAAGTGACATCCGATGCCAAGGGCGGGCTGCTCATCGACGATCTGAACGTGCACCTGGGGCCGATGATCATTCGCGAGGCCCGCATGGTAAACCCGGGCGTATTCCCCATCATGAAGCGCGCCCCCTTCAACCCGGTGTTCGCCTACAAGGTTCAGGCCACCGGCACGGATGACGCCAAGAAAGTTACCAAGCTCACCTTCAGAGTTGACAACCCCGAGAGCGTGGAGAACGTAACCCTGCGCACCGGCAGCCCGAACGGTCTGGAGTTCTTCACCAGCACCGTCTACGGCAGCGCCAAGCCCGCAGCGGACGGCACCGTGACCATTACCTGCGACAAGGAACTGCCCGGCGGCACCACCTGGCTGTGGGCAGATGTGACCCCCACCGAATCCTCACTGGTGGGCAGCACCGTTACCTTCAGCGAGATGACCGCCACCATCGGCGGCAAGAACTACGCCGGCACCACACCGGTGACCCAGCGCATCGGCTACCTGGTAGGCCTGCCCGGCGAGACCGTGAGCAACCAGCCTGACGGCGGCAATCGCGGCTGCGTCTCCTTCCGCATTCCCGGCCTCATTCAGACCGCCGACGGCTCACTCGTGGGTTGTTTCGATGCCCGCTATAACCACGAGGGCGACCTCTGCGCCGACATTGACGTAGCCGTGGTTCGCTCCACCGATGGCGGCCAGACCTGGACCACCCCCACCGTCGCCATGGATGCCGGTCCCGGCGCCAACAACGGCTGCGGCGACCCCTGCATCCTGCAGGACAAGACAGGCCGCATCTGGCTGCAGTCCCTCGTCTGCCACTGGAGTGGCGGCGCCTCCCTGTGGACCTCCAAGACCGGCTTCGATGAAAAATCCACCGGCCAGTGGGAAATGACCTACAGCGATGACGGCGGCAAGACCTGGGCCAGGAAGTTTGTCAACCCCACCCGCCAGATTAAGAAGCACGAGTGGACCACCATTCTGGCCGGCCCCGGCAACGGTATCGTACTGAAGGACGGCACCATCGTCTTCCCCGCTCAGATTTGGGACCGCGCTGCCAATCCCCGCTGCATGAGCACCATCTGCTACTCGAAAGACGGCGGCAAGAACTGGACATACGGCGCCGGCGTGCCCCACAGCACCTCCGAGTGTCAGGTCATCGAGCTGGAGGACGGCTCCATCATGATCAACGCCCGCAACGAGGCACGTCAGGGCAAGCGCATTGTCTATGTCACCAGGGATATGGGCAAGACCTGGCAGCCCCACAGCACCAACCTGAAGGCCCTGCAGGAGCCCACATGTCAGGCCTCCATCGTGAAGGTCAACACCAAGCCCTACGGCACCATCGTGCTATTCTCCAACCCCAAGAGCGGCGGTCGTAACACCATGACCATCCGCACCTCTCACGACGACGGCAACACCTGGAACGAGGGCTACCTCTACGATTCCCGCCAGTGCATGGGCTACTCCTGCATTGCCATGACCGACGACAAGCACGTAGGCATCTTCTACGAAACCTGCCACAACAACGGCAAGAACGGTGCCCGCGGTATAGGCTTCATCCGCATCCCGCTGGAGACAGTTGTCACCGGCAAGGATGTACCCGCCACCCCCGCCAACATCGGGGAGGGCAAGAAGTAACCCCAAACCCACCCAAGAAAAAGGCCGACACTCCCCCGAGTGCCGGCCTTTTTTTCATATTCAAGCGATTAAAGGCAATCCATTTCACTCAATGCTATCAGGAATCCTGAGGATGTTTGCCACTGCCGAACAGGTAGCGCACCGCAATAGTTAAACGCTTAATAAATGATGGACGGGTCACAGCAGATTCATCGTCACCATCATGTTCAGACTGCTCAAGGGTTGAGTTTTCCGGAGCTTTTACTTGAGGAGAACCTGCAACCCCCAATAGCGACTCAGCCCCCCTGTAAGCAATATTATTTTCTATCGCCTCAACTTTTTTCGAATCCCACAAAGTAAGGCGCAAAGCACTCATCAATGCATTCAGCCCGCTAAAAAGCTTGCTGTTATAAACGGCAATGATACGTTTATGAATGATCCCCCCCAACAAAGCGGTGCGGGTACAATGTTGCTCCAGCTCCTGTGTTACCTTATTAAGGTGCATACCACGCTTACACGATATACCACACAAAGAACGACCATCCGTCGCTATAATATCCGTCTCTACCACATGCTCTAGATTGTTTTTTTGAGCAGTCTCTACAGACCACAACACCTCCGATTCAGGATTCAATTTCTGATATGCATGTGCCACAATTACCTCCCACCAACCGCCAACAAAGAAATTGGCACAGTTGTTCAGTTTCATGCACATTTTTCTTTCTATTCCTTTCTTATCTGCTTTTGACAGCTCACAATTGGATGAAATTTCCTTTTTTGTAGCATCCACCTCTTTTTGCAATACCTCAGAAAAGTAAATGTCACCATTCTTCACCTCAAATCCACACAATTCCACCCCTTTGAGTGCAGAGTCATTCTTCTCAACCCAAGCCGCAAGTTTTTTCATTTCCACCACCAGCTTTTTGAGGCGATTGGGATCTTTATCCTCTAACATTGTCGAAAGCGGCGATTTTACCTTCTCAGCATAATTTTCTACTCTGGCATCCTCCAATGTAAAAAGCACCCTTCTGTCCGCCAGCGACTTCAGTTTTATCGCTGCCGGGTACACCTGAGTCCAGTCCCTGCGGGCAGATACTACCTTAGTATCCCCACCACTCTCTATAATCTCAGCAACCGTAAGCCTCAGCTCCCGTGCAGGGCGAACAACCACAACCGACTCCCGTTCCGAACATGTTACAAACTCCAGCTCACCCGTGTTCGGATTCAGATAGCAGATAGGTACCGGGGGATGCCCTTCCTTTACACGCATGCCGGAAATCTGTTGGCAGAGAGAAATCGCACTGGCTGCCATAGCTTTCGTGCCACCGGTCATGTTCAGAATCATCATGGCTCCCGGTTTTTCCTGCATCCGTTCGACTTCTTTGCGAAGTATACGGAAAATACCTGACTGTACGCTACTCAAATCCTCACCTATCGGTTCATGTTCTACAAATTTCGGAGAAACTCCGTGCACCTTGCCATGCTCGGCACACCAGTTTGCAATTTTGCGGTGAATTTTCTCCGTTTTCATTGTAAAAATATTCACCACACGATTGGGATGAAGAGATAAAATAGGGAAAATATTCGGCAGCGACTGCTCTCCCACAAGCTGAATAAGGATTTTGTACATAATAGGCTGAATCTTCAGCTAGTATTTCATGTCTTCAAGTTAATGTCAACAACTTTTTTCAACGGCTAAACGTCTAAACTTTTTCTCCTACCTTTCCATCACACATTCTTCAGATTTTAGCAAATCCATTTTACCTATATTAGAATACCGATTTTTCTTTCTCTACCGAACCAACTACGTAGCGCAGTACCATTGCAATTACTCCCAAGTCATCCAGCCAGCCGATGAGCGGCAGGAAATCGGGTACTGCATCCAGCGTGCTTATCACGTAGAGCACGGCGGCAGCTATGGCCAGCATCTTTGTCTTGCTCAGAGGCTCCTCGCTTGTGAGCAGCGGGCGCAGCATTTCCAGCAGGCGAATGAGATGGAACGCCAGCGGACTGTCCTTATGCTTGTTCAGCCACGCCTCTGCCATGTCAATGAGCTGACCGCGGAACTGAGGATTACTTACCATGCGCCCCCACTTGCTCTGCAGCAGGGCTTCGATGGTGGGCAGCAACTTATTCCGGTACAGAGCGGGAATGGCGGAAATGACGTTGCGGAGGGTAAGTGTGCCGATATTGATGGTGTTCTCGATTTTCATAAGATAGTTGTGTATGTTGAGTTTTAGGTAGTATGTTTTAGGTTGTTTGTTTTGGGTTATGGTTGATGACTTTATTTAATCATGCTTTGTGGTCGTTTACAAGGGTAAGAACTTTCCCGGTAATTCCTGAGAGGGCCTCCCCCACTCGTTCGCCCAGCACGTAGCGCAGTACCATTGTAATTACTCCCAGGTCATCCAGCCAGCCGATGAGCGGCAAGAAATCGGGTACTGCATCCAGCGTGCTTATCACGTAGAGCACGGCGGCGGCTATAGCCAGCATCTTTGTCTTGCTCAGAGGCTCGGTGCCGGTGAGCAGCGGGCGAAGCATTTTCAGCAGGCGAATGAGATGCGCAGCCAGAGGACTCTCCTTATGCTTGGTGAGCCACGCCTCAGCAAGGTCAATAAGCTGACCTCGGAACTGAGGGTCACCTACCATGCGCCCCCATTTGCTCTGCAGCAGCGCTTCGACGGAGGGCAGAAGCTTATTCTGGTACAGAGCGGGGATGGTGGAAATGACGTTGATGGTGTTCTGTATTTGCATATGATAGTGTGTGAGTTGGGGATTTATAGATTGTTGTTTATATGTTTGAGTATGTTTATTGAGAAGTTGGTTGATGTCTGTATTTAATCATGCTTTGTGGTCGTTTACAAGGGTAAGAACTTTCCCGGTAATTCCTGTATAGTCACACATTCCTGTATCATTGTGATATTTTGAGCAAAACTGATTTCAGTCGGAGTTCACATTTTTAGTGGGGGTGAAATCAGTTTTTCTGAGTCGAAGCGCTCATTTTTAGCCGAAAATAAGCACACATCCCCATTTTGGCATATATTTTCTCTGTTCCACCATGCTCCGAAATGCCTATTTTTCACCATTTTTGGTCGTTTTTACCGCATTTTACCCCTATTTCTGATTTCACTCCCCACTTTAAAACCTCTCAGAACTGAAATCAGTTTTTGGACTCACGTTACTCTCATTTCTCGTAACAAGCTGATTACAAAGGACTTGCAACACATAACAAACATATAATCATTATTCCTCTTTTTTGCAAAGAATGCTTGACTTCCCGCATTTTTTCAGCTAAGCTACAAGCACATTCAGCCGAAAGGCATTTGTGACCACATAGGACAGCGGCGGTTGTCGTTCTCTTCGACAAAGCTACAAGCACATTCAGCCGAAAGGCATTTGTGACTCACACTCCCGGGAATGCCGTGCTCGACCATGAACTAAGCTACAAGCACATTCAGCCGAAAGGCATTTGTGACACAGAATCCTTACCGAACGCATCGCATCCGATAAAGAAGCTACAAGCACATTCAGCCGAAAGGCATTTGTGACTCACCGATAGCAGTGTCTACAGCGCGCTGGATAGCACAAGCTACAAGCACATTCAGCCGAAAGGCATTTGTGACTGTTTTTGGCAGGTGTTGGTGAGGGTGCGCATTTCGCGAAGCTACAAGCACATTCAGCCGAAAGGCATGTGTGACTACAGGCTTCTGTCCCTCTTTAACGGTAAACTGCATCAAAGCAACAAGCACACGGCCGAAAATCGTAGAGATTCCTCTCATTGGCTACAAAAGACCGACGATATCTATTTCATCACCCAAAAAAGCCTCCATCAAATTATGATGGAGGCTTTTTTGGCGTAATGAATCGAGAACAGATTCGTTCAGGCAATGATAATGAGCGGTTCCGTCAAAAGGCTTACCGGGAAATCGCCGGCGTGTAAAGCCTGAGCCATCGCTGCGGCATCAATAGGGTAGGCTGAAAGCCTATCAACGGTCGGGTCAATTTCCCGTTGAAGGGTATCCCACAATATCAACATACTCCGCATACTTCCCATATTGCAAAGGAAAACAGAGTACTGCTCGCGAGTACCGGCACCCTCCAGCAAACGACAAACTCGCCGCAAACGCCGGGGATTAGCGATATCGTAACTGACAAGAAAGTACATCTTTCAGCAGAGTTTAAAGTTCGAGGCAATTAATTGGGAATCCATAACGGCATGTTTCCAATGACGAGCCACCTGGTGCATGCACTGCCGCAGCGTCGTATGTTTATCCCCCTGCAAGAATGAGCTGAGCATACGTTGTTCATAACGTCGAATAATAGCAATACGCCCCTGCGAAGTAAGATAACAACCTCCATCTGCAGGAAGAATCTCGGTACTTTCTTCACCAAGCATTCCGTGGGTCAGGGCATCTCGAGTCACCCCCTCAACCAGAATGGGACGGAACGGTTCCATAAGATCCAGAACAAGATTGTGGCGATAATCTTCTGTACTGTGCAACACTCCCAGTTCGGCATCCAGGCCCACTTCTACCACAGCCCGCAGCATATCGGACTGACATAGAGCCGACAGATAGGAAAGGCAGGCATTCACCGCATCACGCGGAGGGCGACGAGAACGGCCATTAAAAGGAAAAGCGGGAGGAAGAGCCCGCGCCCACTCCGGGAAATAAAGAGCACTGGCTCTCCCTTCAATCCCCATGAGCATGGCGGTATCAGTCGCCGACAGCGTAGCTTTCTGCAGCTTCTTCATCTCTCGAAAGAAAGCGTCGGGCGGTGGATTTTTACGACGGCGGAGCATAAATGCCTGATTATGAATTTTGGTTGATACAATAACACGCGCCTGTCGCAAGGCCCAGTCGGCATCGCAACAGCAACGGTACTGAGCGAGTCGCAGGTGACCCTTGGGTGCCCCAGTGGGCTGCGCAGTACCGAGCAGTCCTTTCTGCACCAGCATGGTAATAGCAACACCTCGTTCAAGGAGAGCCTGCAGCAAAGCTCCGCTAAGGGTAACCTGAGGATTGACAACCACATGCTCCACCTGTGATAGAGGCACACTGCGGGATATTTCCTCGCGAATGGCTTCATCAGCCTCGTAATTATTTTTCCAGGGAATCCCAACCAAGTGCATACAATCTCCTCGAAGGTGCCCCTTGCCATATGCTAAATCGATAAAGATAGTGCTCATAGTAACTCATATATTGAGGTTAAAGTGATGGGAATGTTCCACATCTTAATGAGATAGCATAACAAACTGTTAATCATAATACAATACTCGGTCTGCAAATCATGCAGGAATTTCCCGGAAGATTCCTGCATTAAAAAAAAATTGACATGTAAATAGAAAGGATGCTATAAGTAGATATGTAAATTGCAGGTGGCACGAAGTTAATTCCGGCCCGATACAACCGACATTCTATTAAACGAATTAAAGTAATGAACAGCGAAAAAGTAGTTTTAATAACCGTGGTAGGTATGAGCCCTGCCGTGGTAACAGAGACCATATGGGGACTACACATAGAACACCCCGACCTCGTACCGGATGAAGTAAAGGTATGTACCACACGTACCGGCTGGGAAAAGTTAGAAAGCATGCTGCTGAAACAAAAGGAAAAAATGAGCGTATGGAAAATGCTGGAACACAAACTCAGAAAAAAAATCAAATTATCCAAATACATCTTTGAAGATGACCAAGGCTGCGAATTGATAGACATTGTAACCAGCACCGACCAGAATCTTGTGGCCGATCAACTGCTACGTGTAATCCGTAGCTATAAAAACCCTGAGCTGGAAATATGCCGACTGGTGGCCTCCATTGCAGGTGGTCGCAAAAGTATGAGCGCGCTGATGTATGCAGCCATGTGTCTGGGAGCAAGCAGTGACGACATCATAACTCACGTGCTGGCAGATGAGAAAGTCACCAGCTGCACGGAGTTCTTCTTCCCGGAACAGGAAAAGCAGCAGCTGATAAACAGAACGGGGGAGGATTTCACCGCTGCACAAGTGAAAATAGATTTGGCAGAGATTCCCTTTGTACCGTTGGTTTCACTGGTGAAAGGAGCGGACTTTGAAACCGGCGGTTCCTTCTCCCGACTCATGGGGCGAGCAAGGGAACATATAACCCAGCTATATCCTGAGGATGTAAAGATACGCATAAGTACAAGCGACTGCAAGGTCATCATCAATGGAGAATCTCTGGAACTTCCTCCGCGCCAATACATGCTGATGGCCATCATGGCAATGCACGCTCTTAAAGGGAAAAAAAAGGGCGAAATCATGGAGCTTACATACAAGCTTGCCAACAAATGGAGAAACAGGTTACGCGAATCAAACAGATTGCCCAATGAAATTCTTCGACGCTGGGAAAAAGAGGAACTCTTCAAGGAAGAAGCATGGAAGGATAATTACCCTAGAATATTCAGCAAGGAAAAGACATACCTGAAACAAACACTGGAAAACAACGGTTACAGCGTGGTGGCTGAAGATGCTCTCAAACCTCACAGCCCCATAGGATTCGACAGAATACACGACATCAAATTCCAAAAAAAATAATCCATCGAACAAATAACTACCCTATTACTATGCCAATTTATAACCTTACACAACACTCACTGACCGAAGAACAAAAGAAAGACAACATACAGGAACTTCCTGCCCCGCTGAGCAAGCAGGTACGGGAACTGCTTACCTTCATCGCACCGCCAACTCTGGCAGACGTACAGCAACGCGCCGAACAGCTGGCTGGGCTGGCAGTCACCGCAGGGGCTGAAGGAGCCATGCTGGGTGGAGCTCCCTTCCTGATGGCACAGCTGACACAAAGCCTGAAACGACGCGGAGTCCGGACCTACTTTTCCTTTTCTCTGCGACGCAGTAAAGAGGTACACCAGCCCGATGGAAGGGTAGAAAAACACAGTGTTTTCAGCTACGAAGGTCTTGTGGAGGTATAGAAATCAATACGTACAACATAACACACATAACAATCCATGCAAACAAACGGCAAAAGTATGCTGCGTATGCAGATAGGTCCTGTGCAAGACTTCATAGCGGCGGCTCGCACATCCCGAGATTTGTGGAGCGGCTCCTATCTGTTATCGCGTCTCATGGCTGCTGCTCTGCACTATCTGGAACAACAGGAAGAAGCAGAAATTATTTTCCCCTGTACCGGAGAACTGAGTATCTGTCAATGGTGGAGCCTGCCCCGAAAAGGTACCGGGTGGGTAGAAGGAGCCGAGGCACCCTGCCTGAGTAACAAACTGGTGGCCTGTGTGCCAACTGAACAGGCTGAACAACTGGCTCAAGCCACCCGTTCCGTTGTACAAGACACCTGGCAGGACATAGCCGATACGGTTTGGAGCATGTTGCCCGTGGCTATACAAACGGATACAGCCCGACGAACACGTTACAACATGCAGGTGCAGCAACATTTGGCTGTGGATTATGCACACCTACCCATGGAGCTGCCACTGGCCGATATTGAAACACTGGCTCAGGGTGTGACAGAGCAAACGCCCCTCACCCGCGCACTGCACAGCCTGCAACAGGGCAAGGCAGCTGCACGCTATTCCACCATCTATTATTTGGTAGATCACTGCATGAATGCCGTACGCAAAGTGAACAACTTTGCCGCTCGCAATGCAGGCTTAGGTCGGGATGCCGGCTGGCACTCTGGGCGAGAACAGGTAAAAGATTATCTGACCGGCAAAGAAGAACAAGTGTTCTGTCTGAAAAAGGATGCGCACCTGTGCACCGATTGGGAGTACAAACGGTATCTGGCACCCTGCCGCAATGATGCACTGGGTGCCATTACCCTCATCAAGCGTCTTTGGTATGTACCCGACATGCAGCCATACGAGGATAAACTACCGGAGCTGAATGCTGCCTATGGGCCAAATGTAGAGGGACAGTCTGACCACGATAGCCATTATTATGCCGTGCTGGCTATGGATGGTGACAACATCGGCGCGGCACTTACACGCCAAAATGAAGGCAACGATAAGCTGGTGAATGCAGACTTTCACCGTACATTCTCATCTGCTCTGGCAACTTTCGCGCAGAAAAAGGTGGGAGCCATCATCAAGGAATATGGGGGCAAGCTCATTTACGCAGGTGGAGATGACGTACTGGCACTGCTGCCACTACATGTTCGGCAATCCGATACCGACACATCCGGCGGCACAGGCATTGCCACAGCTGTAGATTGTGCTGCAAAACTGGGGGCTGCTTTCAGCGAAACCATGCAGAGCATACGTCAGGGCATGACTGTATCCGCCGGGTTGGCACTGGTACACAGTTCCGCCCCCCTGCAAGATGCTGTAGAAGCTGCCCGCCGAGCAGAGGCGCGAGCCAAGGGAACTCTTGGGCGCAATGCCTTCTCCATTTCCGCGCTTAAACGCTCCGGCGAAATCATCGAATGGGGCGCAAGGTGGGATAGTGGGGCGCGAGAACTCCTGAATATATGGCAGGAATGTATAGAGCAGGAACAAATATCCGCTAAGGGGGCTCACCGCTATGCCGAACTATTAACCCCCTACATGAGTGGTAAAAGTGAGATGATGCACTACCAGTTGCATACTCCGTACCACACAGCAGCAGTCAATGTGGCATTACTGGAATTTGAAAGCATGCTCGACCGCCAATGGCAGGGAAAAGATTACGCATTGAGGGATAATTTAAGAAACAGCCTGAGCAACTACACCCGACATCTGCTTCAGGAGCAAATAGGCACGCCACCCCGACCACGTATCAGCAACCCCGTGGATGAGCTTGTCCCCATGTGCAGTATCGTCGCCTTCATCGGCCGAAATCCTAACGAAAGATAACATGAACCAGCTTATTTTAACACCTTCCGATATACTCATGATACGCGATGCCCGTCCCATGGAGGGTGCCCTCGCAGGACATACAATGTTCTGGCCCACGCCGGATCTCATATCACATGCGTTGCGTGCAGCCCTGCACCGCAGTGGCATATCCGGCCACAATCATGAGTTCCACACGCGCGGTCAGCAGCGCAGATACAGCGGAGCTGAAAATCGCACCTCACGTTATGGTTCATTGCTACACGCCGGCCCCTTCCCGGTGCGTGTCGATGCCACAGAGCAGGAATGGTACTTCCCCTGCCCGCTGGATATGGAGCTGGGCATAGCAGCTCCCACCAGCCTACCTCTGTCCAAAGAAATGGCAGGGCAGTCCACCTTACCGGCCCCCCTGCGCTACAGTGTAGCAAGCCTTTGCGCACCCAGTAAAGAAAACCGAGCTCCCATCTGGCTCTCCTCTACGGCTTGGCAGCAGTACGTCCGAACATCTGCACAGGGAGTGACAGGTAAACAACATCCCCAGCTCAACAACCGACAGGGAATTAACTATGCTGATATCGCAGATTTGGAACACCACTATGGTATAGCCCGCGAGGATGCAACAAACACAGTAAAAGCCGGCACATTTTACTCATACTCCGGACTGCGAATCAAACCGGGGTGGAGCATAGGCAGTTGGGTAAGTTCTTCAGAAAAAACAGCGGATGGCGGACGCAAAGACGTGTTAGAAGAGCTGTTACAGCAAAATAATCGCATCGTTGTCGGAGGTCAACAAAGAATATGCACCGCCGTGTTAAGTTCCATCAGTGAACTGCCACTTCCCCCCATACCAGAGTTGCAGCAGGATATCGATGGGAAAGTTCGTGTCAAATGGGTACTGATTACCCCGGCTATCTGGAGCCGACACGGAGAACACCCCGGCGGCTGGCTGCCCAGCTGGGTGCACGCTACCACCGGTGACGTTCTGTTGCAGGGGGGGAATCGCGCCCGCAATGAGGGGGAATCCCGCGCAGCATGGAGAGCTCGACTGCAAGCAAGCAAGAACCGTATAGCAGCCCACTTGGTTGCCGCGGTAGTAGGCAAGCCACTCTCCATAGCCGGCTATTCCACTACCGACAGACCGGATGCCGAGGAAGGCCCCAAAGCTGCCCACTCTGCGGCACCGGCAGGCTCAGTATATTACTTTGAGTGTAATAGTGTTGCCGATGCAGAGCAGCTCTGTCAGGCACTGCATTGCACTGCTTCAGGCTCACTCAACCGCCGCTCAGAACTACTGGGGGAGCAAGGCTTCGGCCTCGGCGTATGCGCTATCTGGCATTTTGCAAAATAAACTTCAACTCTCATCATTATTCATCTTTATGTCCACTACATCCATTCTTTCCATCTTTACCCGCACACCACTCCACATCGGAGCCGGAGCCTCTGTCGGAGCTATCGATCAACCCATTGTACGCGAAAGACATACCGGTTTCCCTTGCATTCCCGGTTCTGCCATCAAGGGAGTAATTGCCGACCTCTATCTGGACTCCCAATTCCGCCGCACAGCAGATGGCGAAGCCATACTGGGCAAAGAAAACTCTAATCAGTCCGGGGGATTGGCATTCGGCGAAGCCAAGCTACTGGCGTTCCCGGTGCGCAGCGCCCGAGGCTGCTTTGCCTGGGTAACCAGTCCGCTGGCATTGCAACGCTGGCTGCGCGACACCGGCCGTTCCTACGACATTCCCCGAACAGAGGGTTGCTCTGTATATGCAGCAGATTCCCTCCAAACACAAGCCGGGCAAGTTCTGTTGGAAGGCTACCTGCTCGATGCAGCCCCCCTGCCCACCGGGCTGGTGGAAGCGTTGCAAACAGCATGCGCCGACCCCATGTGGACTGAGCTTCTGGGGGACCACCTACTCCTCGCCTCCGATGAAATGCTCAGTCACTTCTGCACATCCTCCTGCGAAATTGCCCAACACGTTAAAATTGATGATAGCACCGGAACGGCAGCTGATGGCGCACTCTTCAATCAGGAAAATGTTCCGGCAGAAACTCTTTTCTATGCCACTCTCACCGAGTTGCGCACCGGTACCCTCGACAAGCTGAATATACCCCCGGTTCTCCAAATTGGGGCAGATGCCACCACCGGCCTCGGGTTCTGCACAACATCTCTTATTTAACTCCATTCTCTTGTGCTGTTATGAAAACTATCATCAACATGGAGCAATTCCGTGCTGCAAACGCACTGGCGGATGCAGAAAAAATCCACTGTGCTCGAGGTAAAGAAGGTGACCAGCTTTCAGGCTACCACTCCCTCATCATCACCAATGGTCTGCTGGCGACCTTGGCATACAGCGTAGACAAAGGCGGCGAGTGCCAACTGATTGCACAGTCCCTCATCGGCCACCTGAGCAACTTGCAGGCCCGAAAACGTTTCCCCGGCTCCCCCTTGCCGACAGATGTGATGTCAGCCATCCGCACCATCTCCACAACATCAGAGCCCACACAACTGGCCATGATGTCGGATGAGTGCCTGACCTACCTCAATTACCTGAAGCGATTTGTTCGTGCCATGAATAAACTTTAAGCCTTATGAATATCTATGCAGCAAACCGGGCAAAAAATGCCTGGCATTCACTCTCCGGCAATGATCGAGCCCGCACATTGGCAAGCACGTATTTTGCACCATCAGCACGAGGTGAAGATGGCAGCGAAGACGCTGAATACAAAAAAAAGGGGGTAGAAGCACTGATTCATGCAGCGGAGCTCCGGACTTTCGGCTCGTACTGGACGCATTTTGTGGACTCACTTCCGATAAGCCGATGCCGCACCATACAAGCAACTCTGCAAAGCAGACTGTTGATTAATCTTTCCGGCAGTATTCTCGAAAATGCCAGCATTGCGCTGGAACACAGCTGTGGCGTTCCAATCATACCGGGAAGCGCAGTGAAAGGTGCAGCCAGACGATATGCCATAGCCAAAATGCAAGAATGCGAAGATGCTGAACAGGTAGAAAAACTGTTGGATTTATTTGTTCGTATTTTCGGTTGCTCTCAATCAGATTTCCAGAAAGACAGTGATTTAGCTCTAGCCATTCCCGAAAACCGGCTCCATGAGTTTGCGGAACTCTATGGTCCCCGACAAGGTCAGGTTTATTTTATGCAGGCGGTTCCCCAAAATACAGTACAACTCTGTGCTGAGGTACTCACCCCACACCACAAAAACTACATGTCAGGGGACACCCCCAATCCTACAGATGACGAACTCCCCACCCCCTGCTACTTTCCGGCAGTGGAGTACGGAAAAGATGCCATTTACAGCTTCACCCTCTATGCCCCCACAGCCACGGAAATACTCGACACAGCTGAAGAATGGCTCACCCAAGCACTCATCCTCTTTGGAATTGGAGCTAAAGGAGCAGCCGGATATGGCTATTTCGAGGTAGCCGATAAGTCTCTGCAAATCTTCACCCCGGAACAGCAGGAAGCTATTCTCTTTATCTCCAAAAAGGAGAAACTCCACGACATGTTCTCCAAATTCCACAAAGATAAGGACAAAAAGCCCATGAATCACTGGGCTCTGCTGCGAGCAATATCCTTACCGGAAGAGGATCCGGCATGCCGTCTGAAGGATTTTCGAGACTTCCTGGATAAGAAAATCTCAGATAAAAAAGAGGAAAAAGCCCGCAAGAAAGCGCTGGAAGCCATGTTCCAAATGGCACAAAATTACAACATCAACTTACCGGATATCCCATGATTCCCAAAATATTTCGTTCGTGTGAACTCCAACTCATCACCCCATGCTTTTGTGCCGGTGCTGATCAAACAGCCCCGGAACTGAGGGCTGCATCTTTTCGAGGTGAGCTACGCTGGTGGTTCCGCTGCCTTGGTGGAACCAGGGAGCAGGAACAAGCCGTTTTCGGCGGAATATATGGTGAATGCCAAGCATCCGCCGTAGCTCTGCTGGTTGTCAACATTAAACCTTCTCCAACAGATTTTCGCTGGAGCTTTGAGCAACCCAATATTAAAATTGCCAATTCCTCATACATCACTTATTTCCTGAGCGCCAACGAAAAAAACTTCGATGCGACAAAAATCGTACGCTCAGATGCATACCTACCACCTAAAAAAAAGTTTACGCTGGAGTTACGCCAAGTGAAAGATATCAACCCGGCTAATATGGAATTGCTGAGTCTCGCTTGGGACTGCCTGTGTAATCTTGGCGCTATCGGTGCTCGTAAAACACGTGCTCTGGGCGCCTATGCACCGGTTAAAACGGATGAACAGAAGGTGCTCGAACTACTGAACAACAATATTGTAAAAAAGAATTTCAATTTCAGGTTGTTCGACAAAAAAGAATACGGAAATTTCGGCGATGGTTCTGTAACAACCCAGCTTCTATCAGACTGCGCACAGAAACTCAAGGAATACCGAAAAAATCTCGGTATTCACCCCACGCTAAGCAAAGGCCAATCCGCGAAAAAAGGCTCTCACTATGGGACCTCGGCACTGGGCAATGCCATAGGTGATCGGCAGAGCTCTGCCGTGCGATTCCGACCTGTACTTATAGAAAACAAGCTCAAACTCTGTATTCTCAAGGCGCCGGATTTTACTTTGGGAGCAAAGGCAAGAGAACACAACTTCACCAACCTTTAACAACGCACTATAAATCCCTTCCTCTGCTGCTTTATCAAAAAGCACTGGGGAAGGGATTTATATATTTGTTGAAATGAGCTATTATTGAAAGCCCGTGTTTGCCCCCTCAAACATCCCGTTGAAAGGACGTAACACCTCATTCAACTTTTTTCCGCTGCCGGAATTCCCAGGACATAGCGCAGAACCAGCAGTACGATACCTAAATCATCCAGCCAACCGACACCCGGAAGAATATCCGGTAACGAATCGATTGGAGAGATAACGTAGAGCACTGCTGCGGCTATGGCCAGCATCTTTGTCTTGCTCAGCGGCTCCTCGCTTGTGAGCAGCGGGCGCAGCATTTCCAGCAGGCGAATGAGATGTGCAGCCAGCGGGCTCTCCTTGTGCTTGTTCAGCCACGCCTCGGCCAGGCCAATAAGCTGACCACGGAACTGAGGGTCACCTACCATGCGCCCCCATTTGCTCTGCAGCAGCGCTTCGACGGAGGACAGCAGCTTATTCTGGTACAGAGCAGGGATGGTGGAAATAACGTTGATGGTGTTCTGTATTTGCATATGATAGTGTGTGAGTTGGGGATTTATAGATTGTTGTTTATATGTTTGAGTATGTTTATTGAGAGGTTGGTGATGTCTGTATTAAATCATGCTTTGCGGGTGGTTGCAAGGGGAAGAACTTTCCCGATTATTCCTGAGAGCGCCTCGCCCGCACGCTCGCCCAGTGCGTGGCGCAGCACCATCGCGATCACTCCCAGGTCATCCAGCCAGCCGATGAGCGGCAGGAAATCGGGAACTACATCCAGCGTGCTTATCACATAGAGCACAGCGGCAGCTATAGCCAGCATCTTTGTTTTGCTCAGCGGCTCAGTGTCGGTAAGAAGCGGGCGCAGCATTTCCAGCAGGCGAATTAGATGGGCAGCCAGCGGGCTCTCCTTGTGCTTGTTCAGCCACGACTCAGCCAGATCAATAAGCTGACCACGGAACTGAGGGTCACCTACCATGCGCCCCCATTTGCTCTGCAGCAGCGCTTCGATGGAGGGCAGCAACTTATTCCGGTACAGAGCGGGGATAGCGGAAAGGACGTTGATGGTATTGCGGATTTGCATGATTTGATATTTATGTGATGTTGATTTATTCATTTTCTGTTGTGTGCTTATTTCTTACTTACGTCCGATGACATGTGTATTAAAACACATTTTTGTCAGATTTTCCATTGCCGGAACATTCCGGAACATTACACTCCCCCGACTCCCGAGTTGTTTATGATTTTTCAATCAAAACTGATTTCAGTTCCAAACGCCATTTTCAGCAGGGGTGAAATCAGTTTTTCTGAGTAAAAACGCCCATTTTTAGTCAAAAATAAGCAATCTGCCCCATTTTGGCATATATTTTCTCCATTTCCCCATGTTCCAAAATACCTATTTTTCACCAATTTCCGGTAATTTTACCGCATTTTACCCCCATTTCTGATTTCACCCCCCATTTTTGGGGTACTCAGAACTGAAATCAGTTTTTAGACTCACCCCTCTCTTATCTCCTCTAATACATTCATTATATAGTCTCTTACAACTTCTAACACAGCTATACTCATTATTCCTCTTTTTTCAAAGAATGCTTGACTTCCCGCATTTTTTCAGCTAAGCTAAAAGCACATTCAGCCGAAAGGCATTTGTGACGTCCGGCTGAGTCTGGTCATAACTCCTACGACGGGAGAATGCGAAGCTAAAAGCACATTCAGCCGAAAGGCATTTGTGACGTGAGATTGCTGCAGGTTGCCAGAGTCTTTTTGACACAAGCTAAAAGCACATTCAGCCGAAAGGCATTTGTGACTCAGCGTTTCGAGCTGCACCTTTATCTCGTACATCACCTGAAGCTAAAAGCACATTCAGCCGAAAGGCATTTGTGACGTGAGCGGGTGGCGGAATGCGAGGCGTACGCCAATGGAAGCTAAAAGCACATTCAGCCGAAAGGCGGAATACCAGCAAGGGAGGGGGCAGTTCTCTTTTCCACCTCCCTAAAAACAACTCGCTACGCAGAATTACCAATTGGCGAATGCTCGCGACCAGCATCCGCCAAACAGTTTTTCACTCAGCGTAACGCAAATAAGCTCCATCAACAAAAAAAGTTGCATCTATCTGACATTCAGCTTGCCAAAACAGGTTAGATTGTGGTACAATCCGCGCGCGGGTAATCCCCCGCATGGTGAACAATGAAGAAACACACTCTCCTCATAGCAGCCATACTGGCCATACCGGCGCTTGTGTGGGGCACCGCCATCGGTGCCGATACCACGGCAGCCGCCGCGCCCGACCAGTCCGAGGCCGCAGCCGTAGCTGCGGTCACTCCCTCTGCCGGTGCAGAGGTGACTACTACTGACGCAGAGGTACCCGCCGTGGGCACCATTGCCGTAAAAGACCTGGTGGGTAAGAAACTGGGGGTACCGCAGGGCACCGTGCAGGATATCTACCTGATGGAGACCTACCCGCAGCTGGAGCTGCAGCGCCACAATTTCGAGGCTGACATGATGCTGGCTCTCGAAAAGGGGATTTGCGACGCCGCCATCATGGACGACGTTATCTGCTACGCCCTGGCCCGCAAGAAGCCCAACATTCAGCTTTTCGAAGACCCGAGCCTCCCCAAGAACTTCATGGGCATGGCCTTCAACCACAGCCCCGAGGGCAAGGAACTCTGCAGGCAGTTCAATGAGTTCCTGAGCGGACTGCGCGAGAGCGGCGAGCTCGAGGCCATCTGCAACAAGTGGATTGTGAACACCGAGACGGCAGAAATGCCCAAGTTCAACATCCCCACCGAGGGCAAGCCCATCATCGTGGGCATGGAGCCCTGCACCGAGCCTATCGTCTTCATGCGCGGCGAGGAAATCGTGGGGATGGACGCCGAGCTTATTTACCGCTTTGCCGAGCACATCGGCCGCCCCGTTGAAATCAAGAACATCGACTACTATGGCCTGCTGACTGCCGTGGCCACCGGGCAGGTGGAGATTGCCTCCTCGGGTTTCCTCATCACCGCCGAGCGTGGCGAGAGTGTGCTGTTCTCTGACCCGTACTACACGAGCCGTTCCATCATTGCCACCCGTACCGAGGACACCGCAGCCCCGGCCGAGGAGAGCGACATTCCTGAGCTCGGCACCATCGCCGTGAAAGACCTGGTGGGTAAGAAACTGGGCGTACCGCAGGGCACCGTGCAGGATATTTACCTGATGGAGACCTACCCGCAGCTGGAGCTGCAGCGCCATAACTTCGAAGCCGACATGATGCTGGCTCTCGAGAAGGGCATTTGCGATGCCGCCATCATGGACGATGTTATCTGCTACGCCCTGGCCCGCAAGAAGCCCAACATTCTGCTGTTCGAGGACCCGAGCCTGCCCAAGAACTTCATGGGTATGGCCTTCAACCATACCCCCGAGGGCAAGGAACTCTGCAAGCAATTCAACGAGTTCCTGAGCGGGCTGCGCGAGAGCGGCGAGCTGGAAGCTATCTGCAACAAGTGGATTCGCCATACCGAAACCGCCCAAATGCCCAAGTTCAATATCCCCACCGAGGGCAAGCCCATCATTGTGGGCATGGAGCCCTGCACCGAGCCTATCGTCTTCATGCGTGGCGAGGAAATCGTGGGCATGGACGCCGAGCTCATTTACCGCTTTGCCGAGCACATCGGGCGCCCCGTTGAAATCAAGAACATCGACTACTACGGCCTGCTGACTGCCGTGGCCGCCGGTCAGGTGGAGATTGCCTCCTCGGGTTTCCTCATCACCGCCGAGCGTGGCGAGAGCGTGCTGTTCTCCGACCCGTACTACACCAGCATTTCCGTGATTGCCACCCGCAAGGACGTTGACCTGAAGGGCGAGCCCTCTGCCGTTACCAAAGCCGCGCAGGGTATTGTGGGCAGCATCAGAGACAGCTTCTACCGCAATATTATAGCCGAGAGCCGCTACATGCTCATCTGGGACGGTCTGAAGGCCACCTTTGCCATCGCCTTCTTCTCCACCCTGTTCGGTACTCTGGTGGGAGCCGCCGTGTGCTACCTGCGCATGAGCCACAGCAAGTTCTGGCAGTGGTTTGCCCGCGTGTACATCGACATCATGCGCGGCACGCCCATCCTGATTCTGCTCATGCTCATGTACTACGTAGCCTTTGCCGGCACGCAGGTCGAGGCTCTGTATGTGGCCATCATCACCTTCAGCCTGAACTTCGGTGCCTACGTGAGCGAAATGTTCCGCAGCTCCATCACCAGCATTGACCGCGGACAAAGCGAGGCCGGTATTGCCATGGGCTTCTCCCCCTTCCACTCGTTCTACTACATCGTGCTGCCGCAGGCCATCAAACGAGTATTACCCGTTTACAAGGGCGAAGTTATTTCGCTCATTAAGAATACCTCGGTAGTGGGTTACATTGCCATTGCCGACCTGACCAAGATGACCGATATCATTCGCGCCCGTACCTTCGATCCCTTCTTCCCGCTGCTGATGGTGGCCATTCTTTACTTCCTTATTGCCTGGTTGTTCACCTTCGTACTCGACCGTGCCAGCCGCAACATTCGTTAACCCCGACCGCAACACACAGTCATGATTCAGATCCGTAACCTCAAGAAAACCTTCGGTAACCTGACCGTGCTGCACGATGTCAACATTGACATCAAACGCGGCGAGGTCATCTCCATCATCGGGCCGTCCGGCACCGGCAAGAGCACCTTCCTGCGCTGCCTGAACCTGCTGGAGGAACCGACAAGCGGCAGTATCGTCGTGGATGGCGAAGAGCTGCTGTCAGATGAGAAAGTCGACGCCCCCAAACTGCGCCGCAAGATGGGCATGGTGTTCCAGTCCTTCAACCTGTTCGACCACCTCAGCGTGCTCGAGAACGTATGCATAGGCCCCGTTAAGCTGCTGGGCAAGAGCAAAATCGAGGCAGCCCAGCGCGGCCTGAAACTGCTGAAGATGGTGGGTATGAAGGAGAAAGCCCGCTCCATGCCCTCCGAGCTTTCCGGCGGTCAGAAACAGCGTGCAGCCATTGCCCGCTGCCTGTCCATGAACCCCGAAATCATCCTCTTCGACGAGCCGACCTCGGCCCTCGACCCCACGATGGTGAGCGAGGTACTCTCCGTAATCCGTGCTCTGGCCAAGCAGGGCATGACCATGGTCATTGTGACGCACGAGATGTCCTTCGCCCGCAATGTGAGCACCCGTGTGCTCTACATGGACCAGGGCGTCATTTACGAACAGGGCACACCCGAGGAGATTTTCGACAACCCGCAGCGCGAGCGCACCCGTGTGTTTGTGAACCGCATCCGCGACTTCCACTATGTGGTACAGAGCGAGGACTTCGACATCTACGCCCTCGAGGCCGAGTTCCAGCAGTTCTGCAACAAGTACTTCCTCTCCGAGCAGACCGTGCAGCACGCCATGACTCTGGCCGAGGAAATGCTGCAGCACATCCCGCTCGGTTACGGCGACGTGCACCTGTACTACCGATACTCCGAGAAGAACGGTACGCTCGACATGGAAATCCTGATGCCCACCTCCACCGGTCCCGTACTCGAGAAGATGCCGGCCGAGGTGAAAGCCAAGATTTACTCCTTCTGCACCTGTGTGGAGGAGTACGAGGATGTGGATGTGCGCGACGGCGTACACGTCAACCGCATCTGTCTGGAGCTTCACGGCAATCAGCTGCACTGATAGAGAGCAAGCGCTTTTCCGCGCGCGCAGTCAGGTTCCCCCGGCTGCGCGCGCGGTTCATTATCACTTCTCTGCGTCCGTCTTGTGACAATGATTGTGGCAGCAGCGCGCCTTGCGCAGCTCCATCAGGCACAGCATGGCCATGCCTGCCGTCAGGCCCAGCAGCATCACCCCATTGGCAATGCCCAGAGCCAACTTACAACACCTGCGGTGGTGGCCATCGGCCAGCCAATGCCGCACTCCTTCTTCGGCTTCCTGAATCTTTTCTCGGTCCATGCAACTGTGACACGCAACAATCCACACAAGCTCAAAAACTTTTATTCTTGCATCCTGCGCAGAATGTGGTTAAATAAGTGCCAACCATTCCCATCACCTCTATGCTACGATTCATCAAAGCATTCATCCTGCTCTTACTTTTCATCCCTTTATCCTCGGGGTGCGAAAAGCAAGATACAGAACTTCGATTCCATGAAAGCTGGAGTCCCGAAGAGCGAGCCGCCCTCACAGAGTTCCACCGTTACCTCATGCAGGATTTTCACAGCGATATGTGGATACGCCATGCTGCCACGCTCGAGGCCATCCGCTCCCATGCTCCGGAATTCAGTCAGGCTGTTCAGGGCGAGAGTGAGCAACTCAGAGAATCGACTTTCCACGAAAAAATCAGGCAAGAAATCACTCCCATCCTGAAACAGCTTGCGGCCAGCGCGACAAACGGAACCGTCAAAGAACCGACAGACTCAACAATTCGCGCGTCTATATTAGCAGCTCAGACCGGTTACCTGTCGGCAGTACGCGCTCTGGTAGCGCACGGGGCAGATGTGAATGGGCAGGAAAGCGACGACATGTACTCCACTCCCTTTACAGAAGTGCTCAACGGTGTCTGTATCAATGGGCGTAAACTTCCATGGAAAGAGCGTAAAGCCACCGTTGAGTTCCTGCTCAGTCAGGGTGCTGAGCTGAACCCCGAGGGAGAAGCTGTGCTCATTGCTCTTCAACTCTCTCTGCAAATCGGGCATGAAACCGAGCCTTGGCACTGGGCGCTCGACCATGGGCGACAAGTTACCCCCGCCTGCTTGGATACCATGATGACCTGCCCCGGTGGCTACAGCCTGGCCGAGAGAGTCATTCGCGAAAAGCGGGTAAATGTCAATGATGATGGCGGCTACCGTACACCATTACAGGCTCTGATTTACGCTGCCACATGCTGTGACTATACCGATGAGTTGCAGGAACTGGAAGCGGAGAGTAAACTTTCCCTTCTCCTGACAGCCGGAGCAAGGGTCGAAGCCATAACCATCGCCACCCTGCGCCGCAGGCTCAGCGAGCCGGACCTACCTGCCGAGGTGGCAGAAATACTCACTCGCATGTTAAACAAACTTCAACACTCGAATGACCATGATTGATACCCCAAAACCACGCCGACGTTGGTGGCGCACAGCCGCATGGCTGATGTGCAGCATCTCAGCTCTGCTTCTGCTCACACTTGCCGGAGCCGCGTGGTGGCTGTGGGGCTGGCAATGGCGCAGCGAGCTGACATTTCACGAGAGCTGGAGCGCCGAAGAGCGCGCCGCCCTGACCGAGTTCAACAACTACCTGCATGACAGACATGTGACCGACGTCGCAGAGTACGTAAAACAGGAGTTCCACGACGAAAAAGGCCTGAACCATGATATCGCCCGAGCTTGCATGACCCGAGCCAACTGTGCTCCCGTTTGTCAGCAGTTGGCACACATTGCCGAAAGCGGCAATGCCAATCAACCAGCCTTCGAGTTTATGCAAAAGTATGGTTGCACCCCGGTCATCATCGCCTCGATAACAGCTCACTTCGATGCCATGAAAGCACTCATTGAGCATGGCGCGGACCCAAATGCCTGCCTCACTCACGAGCCGGTCCCGGCTGGCGAGCGACCTGCCGACGATAACCAAATAAGCACCCCCATCTCCGATATACTCTCCGGTTACTCTTTCAACAAAACACTCAAACCTTCCTGGAACGAACGCCGGGAAGCTGCCGAGTACCTGATATCTAAAGGATTCGACATCAACGCCCATGGATATATCGTCGGCATAAACTGCACTCTGGCGCTCCTGAGTGGTGAAACGGAACCCTGGTTCTGGGCTCTGGAACACGGTAAAAAGGTAACAGGGAAGGAGTTAATTATGAGTCTGACGACACAGAAAGAGTTCTCCCTCCCGCTCTTCGAAGCAATGCTTCGCAGTACCCCCGGCGTAGCCAACGCGACCGACGACAACGAAACACCCCTGCAGGCACTGGCTAAAAGAATAAGCTATGCCGATGAGGAAGAAATGCCCGAACTGGAGCAAGTGCTCGACCTACTGCTGGCCCATGGTGCTAATCCATCCCTGCGCCCGCAACCGAAAGATAAGTATGACTCCTGCGAGAGCCGTTTACCGCTCGACATCCTGCTCGACAAGCGCAACTTCGCCACCTGTGGTATGGATGGCACCGACTGCGGGGGTGAGGGAGACGATGCCCGCACCATCTGGCGGCGCATGTGCAACAAACTTCAGCAAAAATCGTTATGACACCCCCCGATACACCGAAATCCCGCCGCCGATGGTGGCGTATCGCTGCCTGGTTCATGGGCAGCATGTTTACCCTGTTTCTGCTTACCCTCTCCGGGGGTGCCTGGTGGCTATACGGCTGGCAATGGCACGGCGGCATGAGTTTCCATGAGAGTTGGACAGCCGAAGAACGAGCCGCCCTCACACAGTTTGAGCGTTACCTGCACACCCAATTGGCCGACGACATGGGGCTCGTGTATGATGCGATGGAAGACACCCTCGACGAAATCGCCAACGAGGAGCCCACCGAGGAGAACGAATACGACGACGAAGCAACGGATGAATGGACAGATGAGAGCAAGGCCACGCCGAAAGAACCCGCCGGGCTTGCCACACGCCTGACCGCTGCTGTGTTCATGAAGCTGCAAATTGCCCCTATTGATGCCGCCCTGCACGAAATCGCCGCCACCGGCAAAGGCGACCCGGCTGAGCTCATATCCACCCCGGGCGGAGATAAAACCACGCCCGCCCTGCTCGCGGCTCAGCTCGGTGACTTCCCTGCCCTGAGAGCCCTTATCAGCCACGGCGCAGACCCGAATGTCATGATGACCTACGACGGCAGGGAAATAGAATGTATGCTCTCCCCCCTGCTCAACGGCATGTTTATCAACAGTCGGCTTATCCCCTGGGAGCAACGCCGCGAGATGCTCGATTTCCTCATCAGCCACGGAGCCGACCTCAACCGCAGTAAAAAAATGGTCCCCCTTTCCCTCAATATTGCCCTACAGGCCCGCGAAGAACCGCAGGTTTGGCTCTGGGCACTCGAACACGGCAAAAAGGTGAGCACAGATGATTTCTGTGAAATGCTCGAAGCCCCCGAGGGCATGCCCCTAGTCGAGTACGTCTTAGCCCATCAAATGGTCAATGTGAACGACAACTCCGGCAAGCGTACCCCCCTGCAGGCCCTTGCGGAAGGATTGTGGGGCGTCGCAGCAGAAGCAATCGAAACCTCTCGCTATGAGGAGCGACTGAACCTCCTGCTTGCCGCCGGTGCCGACCCGAACCTCACCACCGAATCCACCCGCCGCACCCCGCTGCAGATAATGCAGAGCCGCACAGACTTCGAGCGCTCGGACGGCATGCCCGAAAACTCCTGCTGCATCGAGGGACCGGACATCCGCACCCGTTGGCAAATGCTCTGCGACAAGCTCCGTTCCGCCGGTGTCGGCAATTACTCACCCACCACGACCGATGAGGCAGATGAGGACAATGAAGACACCGATGACGAAGAGGTGTACGATGAAGAGGAATATGAGGAAGAGCCCGAGAGTAATGACGAGGAAGTAGAGGATTCGGAGGATGAAATCGATGAAGAAGACCTCGAAACCGAAGAAGAGGAAGACTCGGAAGCCATCTGAATCAATCACTTAGCGCACAAACGGAAAAATCTGCAACGCCATTGCGAAAAATTCGCAGTTGCATTGCAGATTTTTCCATTTTTACTTGACAGAGCTCCTCCATACTGCCATAATACTGTCAGGTTATGGAGAGTCTTACATATTATCCGCGAACAGCTTCCGCTCGTGTGAAATACATGTCGGAGCACTATCCCTGTGTCCTGCTCACGGGCGCGAGACAAGTGGGTAAATCCACATTGTTCGAGGAACTTCTGCCGACTGGCATGAACTACGTGACTCTGGATGACTATATTCTGGCAGCCGAAGCGAAGCGAGACCCCATGGGATTTCTTGAGGAGCACAAGGCGCCCCTCTTCATCGACGAGATTCAGTACGCTCCGGAGCTGCTGCGCGCCATCAAAATGAAGGTGGATGCAGCAAAAAGCAACGGCCTGTATTGGTTGACAGGTTCGCAGCAATTCCATCTCATGGAAGGGGTGAGTGAAAGTCTGGCGGGGCGTGTCGGAATTCTGGATTTACACAGCCTGTCGCAGCGAGAAAGTCTGGGGCTGGGGAACTCAGCCCCGGTCTTCGACCCCGAGGACTTAAATAGCTATACCTCATCAACGGCCCCCTGTGACATACATGAACTCTACCGCCGTATCTGGCGTGGTGGTTACCCCGTGCTGAGCAAAGATAAGGAGCTGGAACCCGACAGCTTTTTTGACTCCTATGTCAGAACCTATCTGGAACGCGATGTGAACCAACTGGCACAGGTAGGCAATCGTGCGGCATTCCTCAAGCTCATGCAATCTGCCGCCATGCGCAGTGGGCAGCAGTTGGTATATACGGATTTGGCGAGGGACGCCGAAGTATCCCCCAACACGGCAAAAGCGTGGGTTTCCATGCTCGAAACCACAGGTATCATCTCCTTGCTGCACCCCTATTCTGCCAACTCCATCAAGCGCCTGACCAAGACTCCCAAACTTTATTTCACCGACACCGGCCTGTGCGCGTGGCTGGCAGGCTGGCAAAGTCCGCAATCCCTCATGAACAGCCCCTTTGCCGGTGCAATTCTCGAGACTTGGGTCTACGGCCAGCTGCTGCGCAGTTTCAACCACAACGGCAAGCGACCGCAACTCTATTTCTTCAGGGATGCCAAAGGCACTGCAGAAGTCGATTTCCTGCTGATACAAAATGGAAAAATCTACCCCATGGAGGTAAAGCGCAGCAACAGTCCCACCATCGCCGACCTGCGACACGCATCCAAAATACCGACAGGGCAACTCGAACTGCACCCGGGGATTGTATTCTGCACAGCTGAGCGCCCCTACACATTGGATAACAAGGCAAAAGCCTTCCCTATTTCCATGCTCTGACACAGGAATAAAAAAATCCGCAACACCATTGCGAAAAATTCGCAGTCGCATTGCGGATTTTTTCGTTTTTATCACAACTCACTGACGGCGAGCAAGTTCCGAAGCATATTCACGCCCCAGAGTAGCGGCATGCTGTTGCAGCCAGATACTGAGGTGGCGGGAGCCGAGCCCGGTACCGGGAACAGCCAGGCGGTTCTGAGACAGGCCGGCAATCTCATCGCGCGTGAGCATGACATCCCCTACCAAGGCACCCAACAATCTGGCAGCCATATACCCCACCGCATGGGGCACGGGGAGAATGGGACGCCACAGCCCCATACTGCGAGCCAACAGGCGCCATAGTTCTCGGAAGGTATATGTCTCCACCCCCGTAGCATTGATGATTCGACTCGGTTCGGAGCGCTCGGCTTCATTCATAGCAAGTTCGGCAAAGTCCTGCACATGAATGGGCTGCAGGCAGTAATCACCCCAACCGAAGGTTGCAACCGCCGGCAAATGGCGCAGGCTCCAGGCCATATTGTTGATAAGAATGCTCTCCTGCGGGGTATCGCCGAACAGAATAGCCGGGCGCAGTATGCTGTGGGGCAGGCCGCTCTCGACCAGCGCTTGCTCCAGCTCGGCTTTACCACGGAAATACGGTAACTCACCGGCAATATCCGGGCAGGTTATACTAGTATGCACCACGCGCCTTACCCCGGCTCGCTGAGCAGCTGCAAACAGCGCGAGCGTATTCTTTACGGCTTCATCGTGGCTAAAAGCAGCGTGCCCGCCCTTCCTGCCCTCATAGGAAAAACGCACCCAATAAGTATTCACCAGCACATCCACCCCCGACAGCACATCATCTTGCGTGCACCAAGGCATAGGCCGCAGCTCATACCCATCGGGATTTGGCAACCTCCCCGCAGAATTGGTAAGCCCTATCACACGCCAACCTCTTCTGACAGCCTCGGCTGCTACATAACGCCCACTGTAACCCAATACCCCGGTAATTGCTATTGTTTTCATATTTCTGAAATTTAAGAAATCTTATTCTAAAAAAATTAAAGTCAGAGTTTCGCTATGAGAGCCAGCACCTTGCTCCCCATGAGAGCGGCACGGCGGAAGACAGAAGTCGGGTAACGCTGTGCAGCAAGCGCCACATTCTCGGCCGTTTGCAACAGCTCACTCATGGCCTGCATGCGGGCGGCGGTATGAGCATCCCCCTGCTCCTGCGCAGCTTTCAGGCAATCCTGCACAGCCGAAACCGCACCGCCCGTCTCGCGCCGGCGACGCTCCTCCAAAATACGGCGCGCCATTTCCCACACATCGCACTCAGCACGATAAAAACTGCGCCTGTCCCCCGCGCGGGATTCACGGTAAATAAGGTTGTAACTCTCAAGCTCACGCAGACCGGTGCTTACATTCGAACGTGCCAGCTGCAACAACTCGCACATCTGCTCTGCCGTCAGCGGCTCCGGAGCCAGATACAGCAAGCCATGCAGCATAGCCGTTGAGCGCGGTATGCCCCAGCGTGAACCCATATCGCCCCAACGGCGAATAAAGGTCATTTGTGTATCGCTGAGCTGCATGCGCGTATTTTCTGAAATTTCAGAAACAAAGTCAAGAGAAATGTAGAAAAATATAGAAAAATCAGCCACAACACCCTTTTCCCCTTGACATGAAAAAGCTTGAGGCATAGTATAGGAGAGTATGCGATTTTACTATACTGATGGAGAGATTACAGACGGCCCATTAACTGAAGATGAGCTGGTGACGGACTATGTCAACGGAGCACTGAATGAAAATGTGAAAGTGCGCCGGGAGAACTCAGAAACCTGGCTGCCCATCCGCAGTGTTGTGATGCAGATTAAGATGAAATCTGCCCCCAAACCTGCCCCGAAAAATGACGAGGATGAAGTAGTTCAATACGAAGAACCCGAGGCAACAGCCCCTGCCGGCAGCACCATAGCACAGGTGTTCAGCTGCATATTCCTGGCCTTCATTGCCGCCGTCATACTGGTGCAATTCAACAAGATTGAGAAACCGAAACCACCGGCACAGTACGAGTACGCATCCCTCAAGGTAACGAGCGAAGAGCTGTTCCGCAGCGATATCGTGAGCGGACAGGAATTGCAGGGCATGGTGCGCTGCGAGAACCTCTTGGGTATACCTGATGGTTGGGAATATGTGAGCACCCTCTGCCCCGATGGCGACAAGGCCGCTTGGATTCTCGTACGCCGACTGAAGACCGAGAAGGTGAAAAAAGATAAAATAAATTCTTGACAATCAGACCGGATTGGTGTACAAGAGCCGCTCACCAAACCAAAATTACTGAGTTATGGCTAACATGCAAGTTATTCTCGCTACAAAGATCGAAGGTCTGGGCTGTGAAGCCGACCTCGTTACCGTGAAGGCTGGTTACGGCCGCAACTACCTGATTCCTCAGGGTCTTGCGTTCGAGGCTACTCCCGCCAACCAGCGTTTCATCAACATGCTCCAGAAGAAGCGCGCTGAGCGCGAGGCCGCCGAGCTGGCCAACTTCCAGGAGATTGCTGCCAAGATTGCTGCCGTCACGGTGAACCTCACCCTCGAGGCCGGCGAGAATGGCAAGGTATTCGGCGCCATCACCAACCAGCAGATCACCGATGGTCTGGCCGCTCTCGGCATCGAGATCGACCGCCACAGCATCGAGCTGGAGAAGCCGATCAAGAAGTCCGGCACCTACGAGGTACCTGCCAAGCTGCACGCTCAGGTGACCGCTACCGTAAAGGTGGTGCTCGTAGTGAAGGGCGAGAAGGTAGAGGAGGAAGCTCCCGCCGAAGCCTGATTCTGCTGCTGACAGAAAGTTTAAAAAAGCCGTTCCCGAAAGGGAGCGGCTTTTTGTTGCAAGAGAATGAGTAAAAATCAGACCCGGCGAAGTAAGTCACGCACAGTGTTAATGAAGTGCTCAGTCTTAAATCGGTCCTCGTAGTGCGCCTTACCGCAAGCACCCATCTTCAACGCCAGTTGAGGATTCTCCATCAGGCTGCGCATAGCACCGGCCAGAGCCATGCTATCTTTCCTGGCCACCAGCAATCCGCTTTCTCCACTCACCACCATATCGGGGATAGCCCCTTCCTCAGTCGAGATAACAGGTAACCCGGCTTTCATTGCCTCAAGAATCACGAACGGAAAGCACTCATTGTGGTAATAGGTTGGGAACACTAATGCCCCCACCTTACCAAGCATGGCATCCTTGTCATCACCATACAATGGGCCGTGAACCCTCACATTGCTCTGTAGTTGGCGCTCCGCAACCAAAGCTCTGAACTCCTCGAGCCCCATATCCATACTTGCAGCCCCGACAAAGTGGCATATAAAATCGGGGCATTCCTTCCGTAGTTCTTCACACGCCTGCAGAAGAACGAGAACGCCCTTCTCTACCATCAAGTTCCCTAAAAACAAAAACTCAAACATAGGCCTTAAATACCGTTGGGACAAATTACAACTTGTTCGCGCTTAACTACAGGCGCAACATCATCATAGAGACGTTCAGAAAGCAACACCACCGTAGCTCCTCGATACACAATCGGCATAAGCCATTTGTAAGGGAACTTGCTCACGCACTCAGATAAGCCCTTATTGTGCTGGTGCAACACTATCTTACACCCCGCTAACCGACTCAACAGAACAAACGGGGCATCTTTCAGAAACGGCACACCATGACAGGTAATGGTCACATAGCTCACCTCCGGGCGGAAAGTCATCAGGTACCATACAGTTTTAAGCAAAGCTCCCACAAAACGCCACATTTTCCCAACCACACGCAAAGGCGAATAATTCGAAACCTCATCAGCCCGGCGAGAGGCAGAGAGATTCACATACCGGCAGTCGAACTCCTCATTAATGAGAGTGCTCCGCCGTATCATATCACCGGCCATACTCGACCCATGTACCGGCGGTGGCAGCTGCATTATAAACAGAACTCGTTTCCTCATACCATCCCTAAGCTACCAAAAATGCACCCATTCTGCAAGCCAAACATCCCATTTTAGACACTTCATGCGCTCTTTTTAGCCTTTTTTATGCTTTTTTTGCACTTTTTTGCACTTTTTACAAAAAAAAGCTTGCAATACGTCTCAGCATTGTGTATAATCCCCTCGCACCCCACCAACAAAGGGGAGCAACCAAAGGCAAGGAGCGGTAGCTCAGTTTGGTTAGAGCGCAGCCCTGTCACGGCTGAGGTCGCGGGTTCGAGCCCCGTCCGCTTCGTCCCTTGCAAAAGCGATTTCCGAAAGGAAATCGCTTTTTTTCGTGTGTCCATCTGCAGGCATACTTTGAGCTTGTCATGGTAGGGTCTGCGTGATAAGATTCGAGGCATGAAATCCTTTTACAGTCTAATCATGACGACCGTTGCATTGGGCGCACTCACCGCCGAGGCCACCCCGGTCAGTGCCGCAGCGCGCGAGGCTCAGGCGAAGGCCAATGAATACAAAGGAGCCGTCATTGAGTGCGACATGGGTTGGGCCGTAGACTCCATGTACCCGCCCCTCAAATGGACACTGGCCGACAGATTGGTCAGTCGCGACCCGCGCAGAGAGGCTGAAAATGCCCGCCGTATCATGGGTACCGAGGGGTCACGCGAGAGTGATGAAGTTGCCCGCCGTCGCATGGAGCGCAACATACGAGCCCTGCGCGATGAGTATGTGCGCATGGGGCAGCGCATGAAACAGGCCGGTTTCAAAGTCGAGCGCTATGTGGTAGGCACCCCCATGGCCGAATATGTGCTGCCGCACTCCGCAGCCGCTATTCGCAGCGTAAAGGCCGACTCCCGCCGTCAGGGGCGCCTGACCAGTGCCGAGCACATGAGTTGGGAGGGCGGTCGCAGCCGACTGGTCGTTCTGCCCACGACACTGTGGTACAGCGTACCGACCGAGAGCGGTCGTCGCATGCGCGTGGAACGCAAGCACTTTATCTATGCCGTGCGCGACGAAGTCATACAGAGCACCAATAACCGCAACTACCGCGGCACCCAGCTCAACAAGTGGTACTTCATCGATGGCAATACTGATGTGAACGTGCTGCGCTCCTACTTCCCCACCCTGCCGCTCAACATCGCCCGTCCCGACACAGGCGAGCGCCCGCTGCAGTAATTCATCGGCACCGTGGGCATACTCATCGAACAGACAGAGCAGGACTTTTCAGCCACCGGCATACTCTCCGGCGGACGCGGGTTTGAGTACCGCCCACAGCAACAACTGATGGCCACGGCCGTAGCTGCTGCGCTCGAGAACCGCGGAGCCCTGCTGGTCGAGGCAGGAACAGGTGTGGGCAAATCGCTGGCCTACCTCATACCGGCCATACGCCATGCCCTCGAACTGGGCAGAAAAGCCGTTATATCCACCCACACCATTAACCTGCAGGAGCAGCTCTTTCACAAGGATATCCCCACTGTTGCCAAGGCACTGGGGGTTGATTTTCGCGCGGCCCTGCTGAAAGGGCGAGCCAATTACCTGTGCCGCACCCGCCTGCGCAGGGCTCTCGAGCAGTCTACCGACCTCTTCAACCAAGCCGAAACCAAGCAACTGCACGACCTGCTGGCCTGGTCCCGTGATTGTGGAGAAGGCTCACTGGCCGACCTACCTCAGGAGCTCGAAATCACCCCCAAGGTATGGGCGCAGGTCTGCAGCGAAAACCACGTTTGCACACCCCGCAACTGTGGCCCCGAGTGCCCCTACCAGGCAGCTCGCCGCAGGGTGGATGAAGCGCAGGTTGTCGTGCTGAACCACACGCTTTTTTTCGGTCTGCTCTCTCTGGCCGATGAAATGCGACAGGAAGCCCCCCTGCCGGACGATGACGAGATTATACCCTCCTTCATCTTCCCCAATGACTTCGTAATACTGGACGAGGCGCACACCATCGAAACCGTTGCCGCCCACCAGTTCGGCACCTCGCTGCCCGAGGCAGAGCTGAAATACGACCTACTGCGCCTGTATAACCCGGTTACCCGCAAGGGGCGACTGCGCCAACTCGCCACACCCCGGCTCATTCAATACATCGAGGACGCCCAAACCGCCACCGACGAGTTCTTTCGCTGCGCCCGCATGGATTGCCGCGTCGATGAACACCAGGGTACCGTGCGCCTGCGCCAACCGGAGTGGACGGAAGACATACTCTCCCCCGCGCTCGCCACACTGGAAAACGAAGTGAAGGAGATGGCCGTGGTTCAGGAGAACGAGCTCACCTGCGCCGAACTGCAGGACGTACAGGCCCGCCTGTGTGCCTACAGAGCTGCTGCAAAGGAACTGACCCAACTCACCAATGCCGACACCGCAGTGTACTGGGCGGAGACCGGCGGGCAAGAGCGCCAATTCACCACCCTGCGCTCAGCCCTCATCAACGTGTCCGACCTGCTGCGCGAAAAGCTGTTCGAGACGGGTAACACCTGTATATGCACCAGTGCTACCCTCTCCACCGGCGACCGTGGCATGGGTTACTTTGCCGGTCGCGTAGGTGCCGAGAGTGCAGAAACTCTGCAAATCGGCAGCCCGTTCAACTTCGCTGAGCAGATGCGTGTGATTGTAGCGCGCAGCATGCCCCCACCCCCTCCGGCTACGGAGGAGGACACCTACGTACCCGCCCTCTTTGACTGGGTTACCCGCTCGCTGGAGGAAAGCGACGGGCGTGCCTTCGTGCTCTTTACCAGCTACAACCTCATGCGCCGCATGGCCGGGCTACTGCGCCCCTATTGCACTGAGCGTGGGTGGCCCCTGCTGGTACAGGGCGACGGGCAAGACCGCTCTCGTATGCTGCGCGACTTCCGGCAGAATATCGGCAGTGTGCTGCTGGGGACAGACAGCTTCTGGACCGGGGTTGACGTGCCCGGCGAGGCTCTCTCCAACGTCATTGTCACTAAAATTCCCTTTGAATCCCCCACCAACCCGCTCACCGAGGCTCGCATGGAAGACATCACTGCCCGAGGCGGCAACGCCTTCCGCGACTACTCACTGCCGGAAGCTCTGCTGAAGTTCCGACAGGGCATCGGCCGCCTCATCCGCAGCAAGACCGACCACGGCATCATCACCCTGCTCGACTCCCGCGTAACAGCCAAATATTACGGTGCCAGATTCATGTACGCCATACCGGCAGCTGCACCGAGAGAGTTCCTATAACGAACTCAGCCGTTACCCCGCAAGGTAACGGCTGTGCTTTTTCTGAAAGATAGTAGCTCTTTCTCAATGACGGGAGCGACCGTCATCCCACCCGCTCTGGCGGTGGCGGCGCTCGGCCTCCTGACGGCGGCGAGCCTCATCGGCCTTGCGCTGGGCATTGGCTGCGGCCTCTGCCTCGGCAGCAAAGCGCTCCTCCTCAGTCATGGGCGCTTCAGTTGTTGAGCCATCGAGAGCACGGGTAGGCGCCTTCAGGGCCTGCTCCATATCAGGTTTGATGGACTCGAAGAAACTCTTCACGATGGTGGCAGCCATACGACCACCGGAAATGCGCTGGTGCGGTTTACCCTCATAAAGAGCAGCGTAAGCGAATCGGGGATTATCGGCAGGCAGGAACCCGGCAAACCAAGCCAAGCGGCAATCATCGGAAGGGCGCCCCCACTGAGCCGTACCGGTCTTACCGGCGTTGTCGGTATAGCTGAGGGCGGCTCGACGACCGGAACCATTGAACACCACCGCGCGCATGCCACGGCGCACAACAGCCAGCGCATCGGACATATCGCGCAGGTTGGACTGAACCGAGGGATTGAACTGGTAAACCACGTTACCGTCAATATCGAGCATCTGTCGCACGAGGTGCAGTTTGGGCAGGTACTGGCCATTGGCTATACCGGCCATGGCATGAGCCACCTGCAGAGGAGTGGCAAGCAAGGGGCCCTGACCGATGGATATGTTGGCGGCATCGCCCTGCATGAAACCACGGGAGTAGTTGCGGAACATCCACGATTCATCGGGAACATTGCCCGCCTTGTCGGCAATGGGTAGCCCCGTCGTCGAACCGTAACCAAAGCGACGCGCGTAGGCACACAGACGCTCTGCACCGATACGTGGTTCTCGCGTAGCCGCAATCTGGTACATGAAGGGGTTATTGGAAACAGAGAGAGCCGTCGTACAGTTAATACTGCCGGCAAACTTACTGTGGTTTTTGAAGGTATGACCGCCGATGCGAATGCTGTAGGGGCAGTTGATGTATGTGTCCTCTCGTATAATCCCCAAGTGCAGACCGGCAGCTACCGTAATCGTTTTGAAGGTCGAGGCCGGCGGGTACACACCGGCGAACGCACGGGATACAAGCGGGTTATTCTCATCATTTCTCAGGGCATCATAATCCTTCTGAGAAATTGAGGGAATGAACGTATTGGGATTGAAATTGGGAACGGAGGCCATGACCAGCACCTCACCGGTGTGCACATCAATCATGACAAAGGCGCCACGCCCCAGTGTATTGCGACGTAGGGATTCCTCGGCGGCCTTCTGCCAGGCAAGATTGAGCGTCGTCACCACGGTGCCACCCGGGCGGGGTTTCACCTGGTGTTCATCGAGTATCTTTTTCCCACTCTCATCGAACATCAAACGCCAGAGCCCCGGGCGACCGGTCAACTGCTTGTTGAACTTCGACTCCAACCCGGCGCGCCCCTCCTGTCGCTCAAAAATAGGGTCATTGTGGTTAATGGGACCTGTGGGCAGCTTAGCCTTCACACCGGTGTAGCCGATAATGTGCCCTGCACTTTCACCCTCAGGATAGCGACGAATGTAGAGGGGCATCATCCAACCTCTCTCTATGCCTTCAAGCCGACTCTTTATCTTCTTCACCTCAGCAGAGCGCACTACCGGACCGACACTCAGGGGAATCCACCTGCGATGGCGGTAGTGGGAAAGAAGCTGTTCGTCACTCTTATCGCTGATTTTCAGACCCGCTGCCTCATAGTCAGCCATCACTTTTCGAGCCACAGCCAGCACAGTTGCATCGTCATCTTTCTCGAGCTGCCCGAAATTAATAGTCGGTTGATAGGCAACTTCAGAACTGGCCAAGACCTCACCATTGCGGTCAGTTATCAACCCACGAGGCCCCGGGATGGTAAGTGACATAGTACGCGCATTGCGGCGCGTGCGCGCATACGCCACACGCGAGGGGTCATGCTCAGCCACATCATCCACAGGGACGACAGGTTTAATCCCCGGGGTAACCACAGGGGCTTCATCCTCCCCGCCTGCAACACCGGTGTTCACATTCAGCGGAGATTCCGGATCAGCCGTCTGTTCATAGCTATCGGCTTGGCTCACGCCACCGCGACCATCCTTCACATTGTCCTCACCGCCCAGATTCACGGTTTCCACCACTTCTTCATCTACCGCCTCAGCATAGTCGTCCTGAGGCATTTCAAATGGCGCGACCGACTGAGCCTCAGCCCCTGAATATACAGCTGCGGCTAGAAAAACGAGTGTGTAATAAAGCTTCGTTCTGAGCATTGCACGCTTATTCTAGCCTATTTCTCGCGCACATGCAATCTTTCTTTTCTTGCTGCAGTCGGCATTTTCTGCTACACTCACCGCGCCCCTCTGCCCACCAACTTGCGTTGACCTCTTGCGAACGCATTTTTTTCATGAATTTTCAAAATTTGGATTGACATTTTTGGTGTATTAGAGTGTACTATGTGTAGCGCGAAGTGTACCAAAATGACCGAAGCTGCACCAAAAGTCATGTTTATGGGCAATTATGCCCACAAGCTGGATCCCAAAAACAGAGTGGCGATCCCGGCTGGTTGGCGTGCAATCTTCGGTCAGGAGCTAGTTCTGCTGGATAGCAGTAGCAGCAATCAGAAATACAAGGTGATTAAGTGCTTTACGCACGAAAGCTTTGCAGAAAAGCTACACGAAATCCGAGAACGGGCACTAGCGGATGGCTACGAAATGGGTGACGTCGATGAGTTCATTGGCGACATCGCGGGTAAAAGCTTTGTGACCGAGGTGAATGCTCAGGGCAAGCTACTCATACCCAAGCAACAGCGAGACAGACTGAAGCTAGGGGAATATGCCCGACTCGTAGGCCGAACCATGCACTTCGAAATCTGGAACACCGCCGACTTCGACGCCGACACCGAGCAGAAAGCCGCCGCAGAAAGCTCGCTCAACAAGAAATTCCGCATGCTCTGATGAACCCCGCCACCTCCATAACCCGGGCGAAAGCCACCGAGCCGCAAGGCACCTGTTACCGGGTGCTTATGTGGGAGTCGAGTGCCCTGCCCTCAGAGCAACTTGCGGAGTGGGCTACGCAGCGCCGGGCATTGCTTGGCCGCATGAGAGATGCCGGCATCAAGGGCTCCCGCGGACTGCTCGGACAGCTCGAAAACGAGCTCAAGAACCTTACTGTCAAGATGGTAGAGGAGCCGTTGACACAGGCAGAACGAACAGCCTTTTCTTTCGCGCGCGCAGAGGCGCTGGGCGAAGCCCTGCAGGCGCACGATGCCGTGCTGGCATACCGACTGGGCACAGCTGCTGCTGAGGTTCTCATGCAGATGTTGGGCGAAGAGAGCGTGAGCGACATGCTGAAGCGCTGGCAGTCTGCCACCCCCGGCATGAGCTGGTGCACCGAGCCCATCGTACAGGCCATGACTGCAGCAGAGGCCACAACCTGGCAGCAGGAGAGCCGCTGCGAGAGCGACGAGGAAGCCGATACACCCGGGTACACTTCGGGTGAGTTCCACCATGTCACAGTGCTGCTCAACGAGGCCGTGGAGGCACTTCAGCCCGCAGAGGGCAAAGTACTGGTCGACGCCACTCTGGGTGGCGGTGGCCACACAGAGCGCCTGCTGCAGGCCGGTGCCGAGGTGTGGGGCATTGATCAGGACCCTGCAGCCCGCGCAGCTGCCAAAGCCCGTCTGGCTCAGTTTGGTGAGCGCCTGCATGTGGTAGCCGGCAATTTCCGCAACGCTGCTGAAATGCTGCGCAAGCACGGCGTGGAACAGGTGGACGGCCTGCTGGCCGACATCGGCATATCCTCCCCTCAGGTCGACTGCGCCGAGCGCGGTTTCTCCTTCCTGCATGAAGGACCGCTGGACATGCGCATGAACCCCTCTGCCCCCCGCAGCGCAGCCGATATCGTCAACACCGCCGCCGAGAGTGAAATCGCCGACATCCTGTGGCAGTACGGCGAGGAGCGCGCCAGCCGCGCCATTGCACGCCGCATTGTGCAGGAACGCGCCAAAGCCCCCATCACCACCACCACGCAGCTGGCAGACCTCATTGCCACTGTACTGCCCCGCAAGGGCAAACAGCACCCTGCCACCCGCAGTTTCCAGGCGCTTCGCATAGCCGTCAACGATGAGCTGGGGGCACTCGATGCCCTGCTGCAGAGCGGACTGAGCATGCTCAAGAGTGGCGGTCGCTTTGCCGTTATCACCTTTCACAGCCTGGAAGACCGTGCCGTCAAGCGCTACTTCGAGCTTGTATGCAAGCCCGAAATTGACCGCCCGGAATGGCCGGCACCCCGTCCGAACCCGGCCTATGCCGCGCGTTTAGTTTATCGCAAACCTATCACCCCGGCAGAGCAGGAGCTCTCTGCCAATCCCCGCTCCCGCAGCGCCAAGCTGCGAGTTATCGAAAAGCTCTGACTGCTAACTCTCATTCTCCTCTACATCTCGCTATGTCTCGCACCATTTCCTCTCGTTTCGCCGGTCGCATCAGCCTCACCTTCCTTTTATGGATGGTTGCGTTTGCCATCATCACCTCAGCCAGTGGGATAGCCTACGCCTACTTCAAAAACCAGCAGGTAGCCATCAAAACTGAGATTAACAAGCTCGAGCGCGAAATCGCCGTCTGTCGCATGTCTGCCAACCAGTATCGCGCCAAAATCAACTCTCAGACCAACCGCTGGGCCATGCGCACACGCCTGATGGCCGACCAGTCCACCCTGCGCACAATCTCACGCCATCAGATTGAGTTCGCCCGCTCCGAAAGGGATATGAACCGGGCAAGCGCAACCGCAGCACGCTGATTCCTTCAGCATAAATCACCTGATACCACCCGATAACGTCGTAATCCATGAAAACCAAAGTACCATTTGCCGGTCGCTGTTTCTGGCTTTGCGTGCTGATTATGGTGATTTCAAGCTCGATTGCTATCAGGCTGGTGGAGTTGCAGGTAGTAGACAGCGATAACCGCCGTCAGATTGCCGCAGAGGAGCTCATTGAGCGCGAGCGCATACCGGCCGAGCGCGGTGTTATCATGGACAGGAACGAGGAGCCCCTGACCAACAACATTCAGACGGCTGAACTCATTGGCGATCGCTACCACCTGCGCAATCTCACCCTCGTAGTCTACGGTCTGGCCTACAACCAAATCAGCCACACCGACAAGTGGCAAGCCGAAACAGACCCTGCAAAGCGCCGCAAAATGTATGCCGAGGCTCGCAGCGACCTCATGGAGCTCGTCCAGATTGAAATGACTAAGGAAGAGCGGGCCGAAAAGCGACGCCAGGCCATGCTCAGCGACGAGAAACCCAATCAGGCAAGCGAGTACGACCCGGCCAAGTGCGAGGCGCTTTTCCGTGCACACGACAAGCTGGTTGCAGAAATCATTCACCCCTATATTAAGGATATAGAGATTAAGGAGACCGTGGAGCTTGAGCCCGAGCGTACGCTCACCCGCCGTGGCAAGACTACCGTCATCCCCGCCAAGACCGAGGTTCGAGTGCGCTATGTGACCAAGGAGGATATCATTCGCATGATTGCTCAGCCTGAGGTTGAGGAGTTCAATAAGGACGCCGAGGCCCGAGGCGAGAAGAAACGACGCTACCGCCAGCAGATTAAGATTGCTCGCGGATTGACGATAGATTGCGCCGACCAGATTAAGGAGGCACTTAAGAAAGCCCACGTGCACGGCGTCATCGTGCAGAGTGAGCTGCGCCGCAGCTACGTAGTACCCGATATGCTCAGCCATGTAGTAGGCTACGTGGACGCCGATAACAACGGCACCGGTGGCGTAGAGGGCGTGTTCAACAGCTACCTGGCCGGCACCGATGGTCTGAGAGAGTACCGCCACAATGCCCGCGGACTGGTGCTGCCCAATGAGGACGACCGCTATCTGGCCCCTAAACACGGTCTGAACCTGCGACTCACCATCGACATGCGCCTGCAGACCATCTGCGAGCAGGCACTCGACAAGGGTATGCGCCACTTCCGCGCCAAAAGAGGCTGCATGATTGTGGTGGATCCCAAGACCGGCGACATACTTGCCATGGTAAGTCGCCCTGCCATCAATCTCAACACCAAGGAAGTCATTACCCACGAGGGCACCCACAAGCGTGGCAGCCTGAAGGACGAAAAAGGCAACCCCATTACCGGTGACTTCAACTTTGCCTGCCAGGCTCGCTATGAACCGGGTTCCACTTTTAAGGTAGTAGCCGTTACAGCTGCTGTGGATAACGGGGTCATGGGCATTAACTCCTATGTGAGCTGCCAGCCGTTCTCGGTGGGTGGCGGTAGCAAGGCTATCAATGACGGTCGCTTCAACTACGGTGTACTCACCGTGGGTCAGATGCTCAAGAAATCCAGTAACCCCGGTGCAGCCCGTGTGGCCATGGCCTGCAAATGGCCGTTGTACAAGGAGTACGTTGAGCGCTACGGCCTGACCCAGAGTGCGGGCATTGACCTGCCCAGCGGTGGCTCCTGCCAGCTGGCCAACGGCAACCACATCGTCAACTTCTCCCGTATTGCCTACGGGTACTCAGTCTCCGTATCCCCCCTGCACATGGCCATGGTTTATGCCACCATCGCCAACGGTGGTGTGCGCATGAAACCCCGCCTGATTGACAGCATCATAGCCTCCGACGGCACCGTGTACGACGAGTGCAAACCGCAGGAAGTATGCCGAGTCATGTCAGAAGGCACGGCACGCGCCATACGAGGAGCTCTCGAGAGTGTAACCGAGAAAAAGGGACCGGCCGGTCGAGGCACTGCTACGCAGGCAGCTATTCCCGGCTTCCGTATCGGCGGCAAGACCGGTACCGCCAAGAAAGTGAAAGCCGGTGGTGTAGGATACTATGAAGGCCTCTACACGGTATCCTTTGCCGGCGTGCTGCCCATTGATGATCCGCGCCTGGTTGTCATGACCGTCATTGACGAACCGAATCCCCGCGATTGCAACGCCGGTGGCGGTACGGTAGCCGCCCCGATATTCCGCTCTGCGGCCGAGGAGTTCATCAAAGTCCTGAACCTGCAGCCGAGCGACCCCGAAGCTTACGAAAAATATCTGGCCGAAAAGAACGGCGAAGCCCCGAAAAAATAACCCCGAATATTCACCCCAGCACACACATCAGACATGAACAGCAAACAACTCTTCTCAGTGCTCCCCGGAGCCGTGGTGACAGGCAAACTGAGCAAGCCGCTCACCCTGCTGACAGACGACAGTCGCCGCGTGGTACCCGGCAGCTGTTTTGTGGCCGTGAAGGGCACACAGTTTGACGGTCACAGCGCCATCGACAGCGCCATTGCTGCCGGTGCCGTTGCCATTGTTGCAGAGACCCCCTGCCCTGCCACAGCAACTCAGGCCGGCGTATGCTGGGTTCAGGTAACCGACAGCCATCTGGCAGACGGCCTGCTCATGAGCGCCTGGCATGATGTCCCCAGCCAGCAGCTCGTCATGCTCGGCGTGACCGGCACCAACGGCAAGACCACCATCAGCTACCTCACCAACGCCATTTTCCGCGCCACCTGGCAGAAAGCCGGCCTCATCGGCACCATTCTGTATGACGACGGTGCTCAGCGCCAGCCCTCGCACAACACCACCCCCGGCTGCGCCGAACTGCAGAGCATGCTCGCTGATATGGTCAAGAACGGCTGCCGCGCCTGCGCCATGGAAGTATCCTCGCACGCGCTGCACCAGCAGCGCACGGCCGGTTGTGAGTTCCGCGTGGGTATTTTCACCAATCTGACTCAGGACCACTTGGATTACCACGGTAATATGGAGGAATACTATCAGGCCAAGAAACTCCTCTTCACCAGCATGGCCACCAGCGGCGCCCCCAAGGCCACGGCCGTCATCAATATCGATGACGAGTACGGTCGCCGTCTGGCAGATGAACTGCGCCCCATCATGCGTGTGCGTACCTTCGGTCTGGCCAAGGATGCCGATTTCCGCGCCGAGCCCCGACTGGTTTCTCTGAAAGGCAGCCAGTATGAACTGCACTATCAGGGCAAGATTTACCTGGTGCGCACCCCGCTCATCGGCGAGTTCAACCTCAGCAACAGTCTGGCTGCTCTGGCCGGTGCCGTTTCGGCCGGTATCAACGTGCGCGATGCCATCTCCTGCCTGGCTCAGTCTCCGCAGGTACCGGGTCGCATGGAGCTGGTCAGCAGCGTGAACAACGTGCAGTGCTTTGTGGATTACGCCCACACACCCGATGCCGTCGAGAACGTATGCCGCACCATGAAGCAGCTTTGCCGTCAGGGTCGCGTGTTCACCGTGTTCGGTTGCGGTGGCGACCGCGACACCACCAAGCGCCCGCTCATGGGCGAGGCCGCCGCTCGCTACAGCGATGTGTGCATCGTTACCAGCGATAACCCCCGCTCCGAAGACCCCGAGAAGATTATCGACGAAATCATGCCCGGTATTCCCAAGGAGAAGCAGCACCGCATCACAGACCGAGCGGAAGCTATTCGCTCCGCTCTCGAGAATGCCCGCCCCGGTGACTGCATTCTCATCGCCGGTAAGGGACACGAAAATTACCAGATTTTTGCAGACGAGACTATCACCTTCTCGGACTCCGCCGTGGTGCAGAAATACTACGAGGAGAAAAACCCCGAGGGTCGCAGCGTCCCCTCCCGCAAACCCGAAGGCAAAAAGTAACCTATTCTACGACCATGCAGAGCATCGCCATCAGTGACCTCATTTCCGCTACAGCCGGTCAGGCCGTGGCCATGGGTACCCGCGCCATCACAGCCGGGCTTACCACCGACAGCCGCGCCGTTGTGCCCGGCAGCATCTTTCTGGCACTGAGCGGCGAGCGGTTCGATGCCAACAACTTTGCAGCAGCCGCCTCGGCCGATGCCGCCGCCGTGGTCGTGAGCCGACTGGTGGGCAACTACGACCCTGCCTGTACCGTCATATTGGTTCCCGACACCCTGACTGCCCTGCAGGAGCTCGCTCACTGGTGGCGCGGTCAGCTGGCACCGCTGCATGTGGTGGGTCTGACCGGCTCCAGCGGCAAGACAAGCACCAAGGACATGTGCCTGTCCGTGCTTTCACAGCGCTTCAACGCCATTGCCACCAAGGGCAACCTCAACAACCATATCGGTACACCGCTGAGTATTCTCAGCGCCGAAAAAGGCACTGAAGCCGCCATCTGGGAAATGGGTATGAACCACGCAGGCGAGCTGGCCCCGCTCTGCCGCATGACCCAGCCGCAAATCGGCATCATCACCACCATCGGCTCGGCCCACCTCGAATACCTCGGCACGCGTGAGGCCATTGCCGAAGAAAAATGCACTGTTGCCCGAGCCCTGCCTGCCGAGGGCTACATGATTTACCCGGCGACAGATGACTTTGCCGCCACGATTGCTGCCGGCACAAAGGCCACCCCCCTGCCCGTCGGCGGGTGTGAAAGCCCGGTGCGAGCCCTCAACGTGCGCTCCACGACAGCAGGCAGCAGCTACGACCTGCACATTGACGGCGTAGGCGAGGTACGAGTGAACCTGCCCGTCCCCGGTGCCCACATGGTGAGCAACAGCCTGCTGGCTGCCGCCGCCGGTTGGAAACTCGGCTGCACCCTGCAGCAGATTGCCGATGGGCTTTCCGCAGCCGCGCTCACCAAGGGGCGTCTGGGCTGCAAGGAGGTAGACGGATTTACCGTTGTTGACGACACATACAACGCCAACCCCGAGAGCATGAAAGCCGCCCTGCACACCGTGGCCGCCCTGCGCGGACCTAAGCGCTGCTTTGCCGTACTGGGTAAAATGGGCGAACTGGGTGAAGGTGGCGTAGCTGCCCATGCTGAGATAGGCATGTGTGCAGCCGGTCTGGGTTACACAGCCGTTGTCGTGGTCGGCCCCGAATGTGCCGAAACGCTGGCTCTGTGCGAGGCCGCCGCCGAAACCATTCCCGCCATGCTGGTCAGCACGGCAGACGAGGCAGCGACAGCGCTGCGTCGCATGATTGAACCGGGGGATGCCATTCTGTTCAAAGGCTCCCGCTCCGCCGGTATGGAACATACCATGTACGAACTTTTCCCCACCCTTAAACCCACCAAATAAATTATGCTGCGACTTTGTGACACCAATCCGATTCTTCTGGCCATTCTTGCAATGGTCATTCCCTTCGTAGGCTCGCTGATTATCGGGCCTCGGCTCATTGCCATGCTGCGCGCCATGAAAGCCGGGCAGCCCATCCGCGAAGCCCGCAAGGGCGTGCTTGCTCCCGAGCACAGCAGCAAGGTAGGCACCCCCACCATGGGTGGTCTCATGCTCATCGGCCTTACCCTGCTCACAGCTCTGCTGGTGTGCGACCTCACTGACCCGCGCATTCAGTGCTGTCTGATTGTCACAGCTATCACCGCATTCCTCGGGTTCCTGGACGACTACGCAAAAATCACCAAGAAGAGCACTGACGGTGTGAGCGGCTGGTTCAAAATTGCCCTGCAGTTCATTGCCGCTGCCGGTTGCTCCGTTTACCTGTACTATGCCTGCCCCGAGGTGTGCAACATCTACATCCCCTTCTACGGTGCGCTTAACATCGGCTGGGTCTTCATTCCCCTCGCCCTTCTCGTCATCATCGGTACCTCCAACGCCGTGAACCTTACCGACGGACTCGATGGTCTGGCCAGCGGTTGCATGATTATCGCAGCACTTGCCTTCATCATCATCACCACCCACATGACGGAGCTCGTCTCCATCATGCCTGCATTCCTGCTGCCCATCGTAGCAGCCTGCGCCGGTTTCCTGTGGTTCAACTGCAATCCTGCCCGCGTGTTTATGGGCGACACCGGTTCTCTGGCTCTGGGTGGTGCTCTGGGTACCGTAGCCGTCTGCAGCGGCACGGAACTGCTGCTGGTTATCATCGGTGGCGTGTTTGTGGCCGAGGCTCTTTCCGTCATGATTCAGGTGGGCTGGTTTAAGTTCACCCGCATCAAGTTCGGTGAGGGTCGCCGCATCTTCCGCATGGCCCCCATCCATCACCATTTCGAGAAGGGTGGGTTGAGTGAGACTCAGGTCTGCGTCCGTTTCTGGATTATTGCCGCCATTCTGGCATTCGTCGGTGTGTTCCTCTTTTTCTCTTGCATGGGACAGTAAAATATAGTACAATCCCCCGCCCTTATCAGCCATGAATCTCACCGGTAAAAAAGTAGCAGTTCTCGGTTGCGGTCGCAGTGGAGTGGCCGCCGCTCGCTTGGCGCTTGCCCAGGGGGCCGGCGAGGTGTGCATATTCGACAGCAACCCGAAAGCCACCTGCTCCGACAGCTCACTGAACTTCGTCCCCGGCGCGGGAGAGGCAGACGCTCATACCTTTGCAGCAGAGCTCGTCATACTCTCCCCCGGTATCGAGGCAGACATTCCGTGGACTCTGGCATTCGCCTGCGCCGGTGCACCCATTATCGGTGAAATTGAGCTGGGCTACCACTATTACAGTGGCCGAATCATCGCCATCACCGGAACCAACGGCAAAACCACCACGACCGCCCTGTTGGAACATGTTCTGCTGCAGGCAGGTCACACAGCCAAGGCATGCGGTAATTACGGGTATCCCTTCTGCGAACTGGCCATGCTGCCCGAGCAGCCTGAGTTCGCGGTGCTCGAGGTCTCATCTTTCCAGATGGAGACCATCGTCGACTTCCGCCCCGAGGTGGCAATCTGGCTGAACTTCGCTCCCGACCACATGGATCGCTACGCCAAGGTTGAGGACTACTTCAATGCCAAGCTGCGTGTGTTCGAAAACATGAGCGAAGAGCAGCTGGCTATTGTGCGAGTGGGCGAAAACCTGCCCGGCCTCAAGCCCCGCGTGGCCGAATTCTCCTCTGTCAGCGAAAGTGGTCAGCTTTCCTACAAGGACGGCTACATCATGGAGGGAGAAACACCCCTCACTCAACTGCGTGGCACCACACTGGAGCAGGCCCACAATGCCGAAAACGCCATGGCTGCCACTCTGGCCTGCCGTGCTGTCGGCCTGAGCGATGCCGCGATTTCCGCCGGGCTCCGCAGCTTCAGTCCTCCCGGGCACCGTTGCGAAACCGTAGCCGAGATGGATGGCGTACTGTGGCTCAATGACTCCAAGAGCACCAACCTGCACTCCACCGAGGCTGCAGTCCGTTCCCAGACCCGCCCCATCGTACTGCTTGCCGGCGGTAAAGACAAGGGGCTGGACTACACCGCCATCAACCCCATGCTGGCAGAGAAGGCTCGCTGCTGTGTCGTCTTTGGACAGATTGCAGGACAGCTCGAGGAAACATTCTCGCCCGTATGTCGCACCATCCGCGTAGAAACCGTGCAGGAGGCAGTGGCCGCAGCAGCCCGTGAGGCTAAGTCCGGCGATGTGGTACTCTTCTCCCCCGGCACCTCCTCCTTCGACCAGTTTACCGGTTATGTTCAGCGTGGCGAGTGCTTCCGCGCAGCTGTTCTCAAAACTCTCAATCTTTAATCTCATTCCCCCCTGTATCCATTTATGAAGCGTCAATCCTCTACTTTCCGCAACTCAGACATGGCTCGTGTGAAGCCTAAGAAACATTTCATCCGCACATTCATCAACAAGACCTTCAAGTACCACGGCAATATGGGGCTGGTGGAAGACCGCCACAACAGCACCACGATTGTCCGCCTTATTATTGGTCTGTTGCTCATTCACCTCATTGTCATCGGTGGTGTGATTCTGCGCGGTAAAATCAAGTCGGGCGAGGCCGGTCCCATAGCCGAGGCCACCATCACAGCGCCCCCGGCACCGGTAGCACCTGCCGCTCCGGCTGAGCCCGTTAATGACGTTCTTCCCCAGCCTGTGGACGGCCCCGTAGCCAACCCTGTTCGCACCGAGGTTGCCGCCACCGGCCACATCACTCAGGCACCGGCTCAGGCAGAGCCCACAGTGGTACCCACCGAGCCCGAGATTGTGACTCCTCCCGTTGTGGAGGAAGTCGCTGTGGAGCCGGCTGCCCCTGCCGCCCCTGAAGTTGCAGCCCCCGCCCCGGTAGCTCCCGCCACCCCGGCTCCGGCACAGCAGGCCATCGAAAAGCACCTTGTTGCAACGGGCGACACACTGTTCGCTATTGCTGCTCAATACAAGGTCAGTGTCGCTGCTATACGCAAGGCAAACCCCTCCCTGCGCAACAATACCATCGTTTGCGGTACCTACCTGAATATCCCCGTCAGTGCAGATTCCGACGCAGGTCGCCGAATCGCGGCACAACAAGCTGCAGATGCTGCAACCGAAGCAGCTAAGCTCTACACCATCAAGCGCGGTGACACTCTGGCTCGCATTGCCCGCAAGCACAAGACCACCGTGGCCAAGCTCATGCAGCTCAACAATATCGCCAAGGGTAACGAGGGTAAAATCCGTGTAGGTGACACCCTGCGTATTGCCAACTGATTAGACCACACAACTGTCGCCCCATGTCCACCCGCCTGAGTATCATCTGCATCTGGTTCTGCTTCATTACCCTGCTCATTCTGGGTATTATGATGGTAGCCAGTACGGGGCTGTGTGCCCCGGTGGGTGAGGATGGCGACCCTACCACATTCCTGAGAAAGCAAAGTCAATTTGCTGTTCTGGGTCTTGGCTTAGCACTGATTATCAGCTGTGTAGATTACCACATCCTGCGCAGATTCATAACGCCCATGTGGTGGATTACAGTCGTACTGCTTGTCTGCTGCTTTCTGCCGGTTGTGGGCATGAATATCAATGGCGAAAATCGCTGGATTAACCTTGGTGTCATGAGCTTTCAGCCCAGTGAGCTGGCCAAGAGCGTGCTCATGATTTGCCTGGCTCACTGGTATACAACCCACCGAGAGATGGCCGGCACTTTCTGGCGTGGCTTCATTGCACCGGGCTTCATCTTCGGTTTTCCGCTCCTGCTCATTCTGGTGGAAAAGGACATGGGTACAGCTGCCGCACTTGCCATGTCAGGTTTCTGTGTGATGTACGTTGCGGGTGTACGCACTTGGGTACTGTTCCTCTGCTTCCTGCTGGGAGCCTTGGTTCTGTTCGATCAGGCCACGGGCAGCGCCAACCGTCTGGAGCGAATCTATGCCTGGTTTGACCCCGAAAAATACAGCCGTGAGGCCGGGCGACAGCAGTGGATTGCCATATTGGCACTGGCTCGTGGCGGTATAACCGGCGTGGGATTGGGCGACGGAATTGAAAAGTTCGGCAACCTGCCCTTTGCCCATACCGACTTTATTTTTGCTGAGGTAGGCGAAGAATGGGGCTTAGTAGGCACTGCCGGTGTGCTGATATTATTCACATTGCTCACGCTGTCAGGAATCCTGCTGGCGCTGCAGATGACCGATACCTTCGGTCGCCTGCTGGCAACGGGTTTGGTATGCACCATCTTCTGGCCGGCTATGCTCAACATGATGGTTGTCACCTCCATGTTGCCGAACTCCGGTCTTCCCTTACCCTTTATCAGCTACGGTGGCACCAATCTGGTATTCACGATATGTGCCATTGGTCTGCTAACGAGTATACAGCGCCATACACCCATCAAGAGGGAGGTCTATTGGCCTACCCGCAGATTACAGGAAATCAATAAACCATGAACAAAGCTCTCAACGTCATCATTGCCTGCGGCGGTACCGGCGGGCATCTTTTCCCCGGCATTGCCGTGGCTCAGCAATTACGCAGCATGGGACACAACCCTGTGCTGCTTATTTCGCAAAAGGAGGTAGATGCCGAGGCCTCCCGCAAATACGGCGACCTGAAGTTCCACACCGTGCAGGCCATCGCCAAGCCCGCTACACTCTCCCCGAAAATGCCCGGCTTTCTGTGGAAAATGCTGCGTTCCTGGCTGACCTGTCGCAGCATCATTCGTAAGGAACAGGCCGATGTGGTTATCGGTATGGGGGGCTTTACCTCACTGCCGCCGGTCATGGCCGGTCACTACATGGGGCTGCGCACTTACGTGCACGAGAGCAACGCCATGCCCGGCAAATCCAATCGCCTGACCGCCCGCTGGTGTACAGCCGTCATGGTCGGGTTGAAGGAAGCCGTAGCTCGTTTCGGCGGGCACCGCTGCATCGTAACCGGCACCCCGGTACGCGATGAGCTGCGCCACCTGCCCTCCCGAAATGAGGCCAGAGAAAAGCTCGGCCTGCCGCAGGATAAAACCGTTATCCTGGTAACAGGCGGCTCACAGGGGGCTCGCAATCTCAACAGCCTGCTTATCGATGCCGCCAAGGCCGACCCTGATGTGCACTACTTTGTGATTGCCGGCCGCCTGGATTATGAGCGAGTGAGCGGACTGGCAGCCGGTGCCCCCAACATCACCGTTATCGGCTTCTGCTCCGACATGCCTGCCGCCTACGCTGCAGCCGATGGCGTCATTGCCCGCTCCGGAGCCTCCACCCTCACCGAGCTCTCATTCATCGGCAAGGCCTGCCTGCTGGTTCCCTTCCCCTTTGCTGCAGACGACCACCAGAGCTTCAACGCCCGTGTGTTCAGCGACGCCGGTGCTGCCGTCATGTACCAACAATCGGAGCTGACCATCGAGAAAGTCCACGACTTCGTACACGGCACTATCATGGATTCCACCGCTCGTATCACCATGGAGGAGGCCATGCGTGCTCAGGCTCGCCCCGATGCGGCAGAATGTATAGCTAAAGCCATATCAGCCAACTAACCCCTCGGTTCATGCGGTATCGATCCACCAGAATCGCACTCAACATCGGCATTCTCAGTATAGGCGCACTGGGCATAGCCGGCGTTACCTTCCTTTACCTGCCGGACTCTGCCCCACAACAACAGACTCACCTACCGGCAAAAGATTCCCGACAGGAAGAGAAAAAACCACAGTCTACAGCCAACAATCAAACCAAGCAAACAAAAACAGCAGAGATTCAGAACTCGCCCATCGATGAACAGATGCTGAAGGCCGCCGAAATGGGCGATGCCGAGCTTCTGCGCCAAAGCATTGAGGCCAAAGCCAATATCCATGCTGTCACGTCATATGGCAGCACGGCTCTGCACCTGGCGGCGAAGGAAGGGCACGCAGATTGTGTACAGCTGCTGGTGGATAATGGAGCTGATCTGCAGAGTGAAGATAAGAGCCATTCCACAGCTCTGCGCGAAGCCACAGAATCCTATAAACATGAATGCATAAAAATTCTGCTCGCAGCCGGAGCAAATCCCAACACACAGAGCGGTAATAAGCCATCCCTTCTCCATATTGCCACAAGTTCCGACAACATCGAAACCGTAGCGCTGCTCTTGCAGGCCGGGGCGGATGTTCATGCCACAACAAATGGCGAAACGGCACTGTTTCTTGCTGCCAAAAGCGGGAACGTCGCCATTCTGCAACAATTACTGGCAGCAGGTGCCCGAACGGATGTCACCGGCCCATCCGGTAACACCCCGTTACACAAAGCATGTGAACACGGACGTACAGACTGCGTAAAAGAATTGATAAAATCCGGTACCCCCATCAATACGGTTAACAAAAACGGTTACACACCGCTTTTTATAGCTTGCAATTCTGACTATTCAGCTTGCGTACAAGCTCTGTTGGAGAGTGGAGCAGATCCGGAAATCAAGACAGATAACGGCTGGTCTCCCCTTCTCATAGCGCTCAAAAACAATCACCCTGATTGTGCACATCTGCTGCTCGACAAGGGGGCGAATGTTCATGAATTAAGCCCCGATGGACAGACCACTCTGCACTTAGCCATACTGAACGACGAAGCCACTCTCATACAAAAACTGGTAAGCAAGGGAGTTGATATCACCGCTGTCAATGCAGATGGAAAAACAGCCATGCAACTTTTTGGAGAAGAGGACACCCCCATACTCAAAATCCTTGCTACCGCCACTCTGCAACAGCAAGGAATCCATGGTAACCACGAATCTGCGCTCTTTCAGGCAATCATTGAAGGAAACTCAGAATTGGTAACACTCCTGTTGCAGGCAGGAACAGATGCTAATGCCCGCAATGAAAAGGGGATTACTCCCCTGCTGCTGGCAGCAGAACAGGGCAACAGCTCTGTCATTGCCCCGCTTCTGACTGCAGGAGCAGACATCGCAGCAAGGTCAAAAAACGATGACGGCATTGTACACCTTGCCGCCACAGGGGGACACCTTCACTGCCTACGCTTAGTGATGGCTGCAGGTGCAGATTTCCTGAGCCGAAACGCCGCCGGACTTACCCCCGAGGAAGTTGCTAAACAAAACGGCCACGCGGAATGTGCCGACATGCTCAACGCCGCCACTGATTTGAGCAAACGTCACATCTTGCCCAAAGAATACACTAAGGTCATGCTTGCCACAGTCAAGGAAGGAAGCATGCAAACCCTGCTCCTGCTCATCAGAGCAGGAGCCAATGTACAGAAATCTGACGAGGGTGAGGAAAGCGCCCTGCACGCAGCCCTGGACGTAAATAGACCGGAATGCATGATAGCCCTGTTGGATGCCGGAGCAAATCCCAATGAGGAAAAGACAGACGGTATTACACTGCTGCACGAAGCTGCAGAAAAAGGTTACACAAACTGCTTGCGAGCACTTCTCAACAAGGGCGCGACCTTACCGATGACACATAGCAAACGTCCAAGCCCCCTTTACGAAGCCTGCTGCAATGGCCATATTGAGTGTGTACGACTCCTGCTCGACAGAGGATGTAACCCAAATGAAACAGATAATAGCGGGCGCAGCCTGCTGTACTGGAGCATAAAGAATCAACACCCATTCTGTACTCAGGCCTTGCTCAACAAAGGGGCAAGTCCGGATCAGGGTACCGATTCGCAACCATTGCTGCATCTGGCAGCCAAACTGGGACATGCGGAATGCCTGCAATTACTCCTGAAAGCAAACGCGGCAGTAGATAAAAAAGATCGAAACAACGAAACCGCACTCATCGTGGCAGCCTCGCATGGCAAAGCATACTGTGCCCAATTACTCCTCAAAGCCGGAGCCATGGTCAACTACAGGAACAACACAGGCCGCACCGCCCTTCATGCTGCAGCCAAAAACGGAGACATCAATACAATAAAAGTACTGCTGAACGCCCGAGCCACCCCCTACCTGAAGGACATGAACAACAACACCCCGCTCAACTATGCCAGAATGAACGGACACACAGAATGCGCAAAATTGCTGCAGATGGCCGAAGCCAGCCTATCCCTGTAATATCAAATCTCTTTTTCCCATGTCCCGGATATTCGACATAGCCGTTATCGGCGGTGGACACGCCGGAATAGAAGCAGCCCTCGCAGCCGCGCGTCTGGGTGGTCGTGTGGCCTTCATTACCCATGACCTCGACACCATAGGGCAGATGAGCTGCAACCCGGCAATCGGCGGCCTGGCCAAAGGGCATATCGTGCGTGAAATCGACGCCCTCGGCGGTGCCATGGGGCTCAATACGGATGCCACGGCCATCCAGTTCCGCATGCTCAATGCAAGCAAAGGCCCCAGTGTGCGCGCCCCCCGCGCCCAGTGCGACAAGCTCGCCTACCGAGCCCGCATGAAGTGGGTTATGGAGACAGCCCCCGGTGTGCAGCTCGTGCAGGGAGATGCCGCAGAAATCGTAACCGACAACGGCCGAGTGACCGGTGTGACCACCACGTGGGGGCAGAAGATAGCGGCCCGCGCCGTAGTGCTCTGCAGCGGCACTTTCATGCGAGGTCTGCTGCACGTAGGTATGGACCACCTGCCGGGTGGGCGTCTGGGTGCAGTGGCTACAGGTATTTCGGCTAGTCTGGCCAAGCTGGGTTTCCCGCTGGCGCGTTTCAAGACCGGGACATCCCCCCGCATCAAGGGCAGCACCATCGACTTCAGCTCGCTGGAAATGCAGCCGGGCGACGAACCGCCACCCCTCTTCAGTAATATCTCCCGCGAGGTGCTGAGCCGCTCCACCGAGCCCCATTGCACACTCAATTACCTGACCGATTCGGACTTCGTGCTGCAGCAAATGGCCTGTGGCTCGACCTACACCAACGAGCGCACACACGACATCATACGCGCCAACCTGCAGTACAGCCCCCTGTTCGGTGGCGTGATTGAGGGCACAGGCCCCCGCTACTGCCCCAGTATCGAGGATAAGGTCGTGCGCTTTGCCGAGAAGGAGCGCCACCAGATATTCATCGAACCCGAGGGCCGCAGTACCGACGAGTACTACCTCAACGGCCTGTCCTCCAGCCTGCCCTTCTCGGTGCAGCAGGACATCGTGCACAGTATCCCCGGACTGGAGCACGCCGAGCTCATACGCCCCGGCTATGCCGTGGAGTACGACTTTGTGCCCCCCACGGAGCTACAGCCTACCCTCGAAACCAAGCGCGTGCGCGGCCTGTACTTTGCCGGCCAGATTAACGGTACCAGCGGCTACGAGGAGGCCGCCGGTCAGGGGTTGCTGGCCGGTGCCAATGCCATGCTGGCCCTGCAGGGCAAGCAACCGCTCATTCTGCGCCGTGACCAAGCCTATCTGGGCGTGATGGTCGACGACCTCGTAACCCGCGGTACCGATGAACCCTACCGCATGTTCACCAGCCGTGCCGAAATGCGCCTGCTGCTGCGACAGGACAACGCCGACCTGCGCCTGTCCCCGCTGGCGGCGGAGCTGGGTCTGCTCTCCCCGGAGCGCGGTGCTGCCGCAGCCAAGCGACTGAGCGACATTCAGCAGGGCGTGGAACTCACCAACCGCATCAAGGTGGAACCGGGCGTGAACCTCAACCTCTGGCTGCGTCGCCCCGGCAATGAATGGCAAAACCTGCCCGCTGATTTACAATCCACCTTCCCCGCTGACCTGTGGGAACCCATCGCCATCGAGGTCGTCTACGCCGGCCATATCGACCGCATGCGCGTAACCGCTGAGCGCATTCAACGGCAGGAGGACAAGCGCATACCTGCCGACATTGATTACGATGCCATTCCGGCCATGAAAACCGAAGCTCGCCAGCGCCTGAGCCGCATACGCCCCGGCACCATCGGCCAGGCCTCGCGCATACCCGGTATCACCCCGGCAGACATCGCGCTGCTGCTGGTCTGGCTCAAAAAGTGAGAAAAGGACTAATTACGAAGTACGAAGGACTAGGTATAAATTCCGCGGCTTACGCTGCAAGGTAGCATAGCTTTGCCTCGGCTACGAACCGCGCGTGTAGCACGGGCGTAAACGGTGGAATAAGCTACGCATACCCGCGAACGAAAGCCCGCTTTTTTTATCACCTAGTCCTTCGTACCTCGTAACTTGTATTTCACAAATTGGAGTTTGTCCCCCTATCCCCAAGGCGTCAGCCTTGCTCTTCACCCTGCGCGCAGCGCAGTCTTCACCACCGTGCGCAGCACGGTTCTTCACCGCGGGCAAAGCCCGCTTTTCACCCGGCCGAAGGCCGTTAAAAAGCTTTTATTCCAAAGCGAGCCACAGGCGAGCCTAAATCAGAGCCCGCTGCGCGGGCGACAGAGAAGTAGCCACAGGTGTAGTGAGCAACGCGAACGGAACCTGTGGTAGGGAAAAAAAAGAAATATGAACCCCGCAGACTTGCGGGGTGACGGAGGAGTTTTGCTCAGAAATGCACGGATCTTGAACCAAAAGAGCAGGAGCCGGTCATAAATAACCTCATGCGGTTGTAACACGCTTTTCCGTCGCCCCGCACTTCTGCGGGGCTTTGATTATTTTTTCTCTTTACCCAGAGCTGCGCGAGCTTCCGCTCGCTTGCACTGGGCTAATGCTCTACCGCCCTCGTACCTCGGGCTTATGAAATTCCCCACACCTTCGGTTCTCCATACAACTCGACAAATTGGAGCTTACCGGGGAAGGATAGACGAGTTACAAATTACGATAGACAAGTGTTGAGCTAGGCGGCTGCGCCGCAACCAGCGTGGCCGGAGCTACAGTTTACGCCCCGGCTTCGTCTGCGTCTGGGGGCTTCTCGTTGATTCGCCCACCCGGGCGTAGCAGGCCGCGCATTAAAGCGCGGGCAGTCGCCATGGCTAAGCTCCCCCCCCCGGGTGGGCGTAGCAAGTGAGCGAAGCGAGACGCGAAGCCCCCTGCAACCATGCGGCGTAAGCCGCGGAACTTTACACTTAGTCCTTTGTACCTCGTAACCAGTACTTCCACAAATTGCCACACTTCAGAACGCATTGGGGACAGCTATGTGGTAAATGCGATTGCCGTGCATTTCCTACTTGAGAAGGAGCAAAGTTTGTGCTAGAATGTCGGGCATGAGGAAAGCATGCTGTAGAATGGGTATTGCACTGGTGATTGCCGGGCTGTTGCTGGGATGCGACGGCAGCGGGCAGAAAGGCAGTGCCACCCCTGAGGCTGCAGGGCAGTTCATGGAGTTGCGAGTGGAGCTCGAGGAGCTCACCGCTGCAGACTGGATGGTGGACTATGGCCCCGAGGAACTGCGCGAGGTCGTGCAGAACTTCATTCAGACCGCCGACCCCACCTACACCTCTGCCACCAACAAATACAGCATACTGCACATCGCCTGCATGCTGAAGAAGGCCGAGCTGGCTCGCTGCCTGATTCAAGACGGAGCCGACCCGAATGCCGCCACCATGATGGAAGGCAGCCCCGCCGAAACGCCCCTGCTCTACGCCCTCACAACAGACTATGCCCCCGAAGCCACAGCACAGGAAATCAACACACTCATCGATGTGCTGGTAGCAGCGGGTGCATCTCTGGCCACACCGGGTTCTGCCGAAACCGGCTTGGCATACAATGCCTGCCTGACCTGTGCCCATGAGGAAGTCTATGCCCACCTGCTCGATATTGGTGCCCCCCGCAGTGGTAACGAGTTGCAGGAGTGTGCCTACCGTGGCTGGCTGAGTACCCTCACCCGCCTGCTGAACGAGAAGGGAGGAATCACCCCGGCAGATTATGCCCTACTCCCCACGGTGGCACGCATGAGCGATGGCTATTACACCGGCGAGCACTTGGCCTGCGCCCGATATCTGATTGAAAACGGCGCCTCGGCAGATTCCCCCGATGAAGTGGGTCGCACCGCACTGTTCTGCCTGGCAAGCGGCTACAGCACGCTGAAGGAAAACGGCATGGGCGATACCGCCCTGGAGCTGGCCGAGTACCTGCTCAAGAATGGAGCTAATCCCTACCTGCGCATTGACAGGGAACCGGATTACCCCGGCTTCTCAGCCTACGATTTGATTAAGGGGAACAGCGATTTGCTGCAGGCACTGCAGCAGAAGGGCTTTACCTTTACGCCACCTGCCATGGAAATCCGCAGCGGAGAATATCTGGCGGCCGACGTATGCCGTGCCGCCCTGACTCGCCCTGACGCTGAGGCCATAGCACCGTACTTCGACACCATTGCCACCCTGCTCAACCCCACCGATGAGCTCCGCGAGCAGGAAATCTACACCGATGCCCTGAGAAACGCCGTCATTCTGATGGCAAAGGTAGATGCCGACAGAACTTCGCAAATCATTGCCAACATGCCCCTGTGGAACGACCCGCAGGCCATGAAACCGCACAATCACATCACCTCTGCACTCCTTTATGCTCTGCAGGACACACGCAGCATCGTGCTCCCCAAGGAACTGTTGCACAAATCCGCCGAAGAATGCCAGAAAAACGGAGCCTACGAACTGGCCGCCATTCTGACGGAACTTCTGGGCAGAGCCGATGACAGCGATGAGCTCATTGAGCAGCTCAGCAATGACGCCCGCCCTGCTCTCAAAGCCGGCGCTCTGAGTGCCCGTCTGTACAAAGAAGGCCTGCCCGCAGCCAGTGACGGTGGCGTAGAGGCCTGGCTGGCCGAGCACAAGCGCACCGCCGACACACCGGTTCTGCAGAAGGCCCTGCTGCTCACCTCCATTGAGCGGCTTTGGTACGGGGACATGTCGACAGAGGAAATGGACTCCTTTGTCGTCGCAGTTCAGGAACTCGGTCTGTCCCGTGTGGCCGAGATTTATCAGCAGATTATCACCCATCTCAGTCATCCCGAGAAGCTGGACGAAATCATGGCAACCCAGCACCTCTGGGCTTACGAACTCGAAATAGCCACAGCCCAATTCCTGCTTCAGCACAAGGACGAAATCCTGGCTGCCCCTGCAGAGGATGCCGCACAATAACGACCTGTCCCATGCGAATCATTCTTACAGCACTCACCCTCTGCGCACTCAATCTGAGTGCACAGGACAGTGCTACCCTCCCCCCGGAACCCACACAAACAGAAGATCAGTCCGCGTACAATCTGCTGAATGTTGCCGCCGGTTTCTCGGGTGCGGAATCGCTGGAGCAACTGCGTACTCTCCTGCAGGAAGGAGCAGACATTAATATGCAGGACAGCGAGGGCAACACACCGCTGCTGCACCTGTGTGCCCCCATCGAAATGGACTATCGCTACACAACCGATCCGCATTTTGCCAAGGCTGTGGACGATGCCATTGTGCTGTTGCTGCAGAACAAAGCCAATATTCTGCTGGAAAATCAGAAAGGGTGCAATGCTGCCTTCTACCTGCAGAGCAAGCCGGAGCTTCTCAAGCGACTGGAAGAGGAAAAACTGATGCCCAAGGAGTTAGCCGTGCGTATACCCTACGAATCGATGGCTTTCTACAGCTACATTCGCAAGCGAACCGAGCAGGCCACCCTCACCTCGCATGAGCCCTGCCGGGAATACCTCATACGCAAATACTGCGCACCGGCTTACGAGCGTGCTGAAAAACGGCTCACCGACATGATTTCAACGGAGAGCACGCGGCGCTTTTCCTACCCGGCGGTCTGCGATTTGCTGGCTTTCATGCGACTGGCCGACCGGGAGCGAGCCACACAATTCGTCAACGAACTCAATTACTGGAAACACGGCGAGCATTTTCTGGAGGAAAAGCCCTCGCAGGTGCTTGATGCGCTGAACCTGTTGGAGTGGGATGTTAATCCTGACGCCATACGCCAGGCGCTCGAAAAGCTCGACACCATGCTGCCGACCTCGCCGGATGAAATGATTGACTGCTTTGCCGCACAGCCCATGGGCATATTACTCGAAATGCTGGAGCGCCGACAGGGTGACGACACGCTGCCACTCATTCAGAAATATGCCACAGGCAATGAAGCCGAACTGGCCTATCGTGCCTACAAGCTCCTGCTGCGACGACAGAATCTCCCCCTGCCCACTCCCGAAGCTCTCGAAAAGGCATTCGGCACACAGGATGAACCGGTCAGCGCCACCATGTCGCCCGAGCAGAGCAAGATTTACGAATGCGCTGTGGTGGACGCCGCGCTCAGCAGCGGTGATATCAGCAAACTGAGTATTGATATCGTAAGGCGGGTTGTAGCCAGTTTCAACGGCATGAAGCTCAAGAAACACGCGACTATCGTCTCGGAACTCATCACGGCAGATGACACCCTTACGACCGACCCGTACACCGTTCAGGCTGCTCACCATCGCTACATTGAACAGCCCCCGCCCAGTCCCCGCATGATGATGTCGCGCTACATTCTGGAGCACCCTGCCCAGTTTGCCACCCCGCCCGCAAAAGAAAGATGAGTTCCTCCCGGCTCAGCACCGTACTCGGCTCGACTTGGGTTCTGCACATCTGCTGTGCAGCCACGGCACTTCTGGCCTGCATACCCATCCTCTGGCCGGAAGAGAGCTACCCGGAATTCCTCAGCGCCCTACTGTCGCACCTGGGGCAAATCATTGCGGGCAGCATGCTGGTTTCCGTCGTCACACTGCTGACAACCTGCACACACTTCCTACTCAGAATTAAGAACCTGCAGGCTATTCTGCAGCTTATCTACTGCAGTGCCATCTGGGGTATCGGCGTGATGATATTCGTGGAAATGGCCATCGAGGCAGATGTCCCCTCCCCCTACGAAACAGCGGTAAGCCAACCCATACAGGAGACTGCGACCCTTCACCAGCCGACGGAGAACATCACCAGCCCCGCCTCACTGGTCATACCCATTGACCCGGAGTCCAGTCAGGCCGGCACCATTGTTGCCGTTCCCAACCTCGAAAAACTCGAGAAAGAACACGAAGAACTGCTGACAGCCTATATCACCCGCTCCCCGCGCTGGGCATACGCCGACAAAAGCAACATCTTCTACACCAAGCCCGGGCACGTCGTGCTGGTTCCCCCGTCGAGCGGTGGAATACCGGGCACCGTGCACGCCACTTTCCGCACTGTGACCGAGGGCGAGCAGTTGCCCGACGGTTTTGTGCCGGTCAAACCCGGCGATGCCTTCCCCCAGCCGACAGCCGAGAACGAAGAGCTGCCCGATATTGCGCTCATGCTCTCGGGCAAGCACCACCTGCTGCTGGCCTGGCGCGGCACCAAGCACAGAGATACAGCTCAGAAGGCCATCAATGCCGCTATTACAACCATTGACAGTCTGGTGCAGAAACTGGCCGAAAATCCGACAGAGGAAACGCTCGAGCGCATGTGCACCGGCAAGCGCAAACGCCGTGGCTCGACGCCGGAACTGCGGGTCATTGAGCCGAATAATCAGTACGGAATTTATCAGGCAGAAGTCTATGCCAATACCGGACGCCCCGGAACCCTGCTACTGGCCATACGCGACATGAACGACGGCAACAAATTGCTGCGCCTCTTCTCCTTCCCGGCTCAGTATTCCGCAGACTCTCAGGAGATATTCCGCCACGATATCCCCGGGGCACAAGCGGAGTGGATGCGAGACAGCACGGTCAGCGAGCTTGCCACCCTCTTCCCCTACGGTGCTCCGTTCTTTGCCATCAAATGCGGAGAATCCCACAACTACTTCGGCGTGAGTTTTGAGCTCCAGTTCGCCCCCAGCGGGTCAGATGCCACTGAACCCCAAACCCTCCTGCGGCGCCATTACAAGGTGCAGGCATACGAAAATCAGCCCGCGGAATAACCCGTCTCCCACTATTTAGGCGCACTGGCAAAAAAAATGCTTTACAAATGCGTAATAATCGGGCATTCTTCCCCGCGTCTATGTCTTTCTCTCAACTCGGTATATGCCCAGAAATTCTGGAAGCCATCGAAGTGCTTGGCTTCGACACCCCGTCCCCCATTCAAGAGCAAGCCATTCCGCCTGCACTGGAGGGGCACGACATCGTAGGTTTGTCGCACACCGGCTCGGGTAAGACGCTGGCATTCTCCATACCGGCACTGGAAAACATTGACCCGTCACTGCGCGGCGTTCAGGTGCTGTGCCTGGCACCGACCCGTGAGCTGGCAGTACAGATATGCCGCGAGGTAGACAAACTGGCCCTGTTCCTCGATGGTGTGTCGGCCGTACCGATTTACGGCGGTGCCTCGTTCGGGCCCCAGCTGGCAGCCCTGCACCGCGGTGTGCAGTTTGTCGTGGGTACACCCGGGCGCGTGATTGACCTCATGGAACAGGGAGAACTGCCGACAGAAAACATCACCACCCTCATTCTGGATGAAGCCGACGAAATGCTCGACATGGGATTCCAGGAGGATATTGACCGCGTGGTGGCACTGCTGCCGGAAGAGCGCCAGACCCTCTTCTTCTCGGCCACCATGTCGCCGGCTATCCGTGCGCTCATCAACCGACTTTCCTCAGCCCCGAAGGAGATTACCATCGAGCGCCCTGTCCTCACTGTACCCACCTGTGAGCAGAGCGTATACGAGGTTGTGTTCTCCTCCCGAATCGAAGTACTCAGCCGCCTGATTGAGATGGGGCGTATGAAGCGCGGCCTGGTTTTCGCCAACACCAAGCGAGTGGTGGATGACGTGGTGGACGGACTGCTGGCACGCGGTTATTCCGTGGACCGCCTGCACGGCGATATGCCCCAGACCCTGCGTGAGCGCGTAATGGACTCCTTCCGCCGCGGCAATCTGAACGTGCTCGTGGCCACCGACATTGCCGCCCGAGGGCTTGATATTGATGATGTAGACATCGTGGTAAACTTTGAGTTACCCCGCGACCCCGAGGACTACGTGCACCGCATCGGCCGCACTGCCAGAGCCGGGCGCAAGGGCAAGGCCGTCACCTTCATCGGTCGCCGCGATTTCTCCCTGCTGGCACGCATTGAGCGCTTTATCGGTACCCGCATGCAGCGCGAGAAAGTCATGACCGCCGGGCAGGTCGAGGAAGCCCGTAAGGAGGCTCTGGTCGATGACATTCTGGAGCAGGCCGCGAAGGGGCCGGAACTGCCCGAGGAGCTGAAGGACATCGACATGCCTGCCGAGCAACTGATAGCCGCCATGTTCAACCTGCTGGCAGCCAAGGGCAGCTGTGAGCTGCAGTTTATCCCCGAAGATCGCCCCAGCCGCTACAACAAGCGCGAAAATGCCGACAGCGAGCACCAGCCTGCTGCCGAAAAAGGCAATGACTGGAGCAGCCTGCAGGAGAGCACCACTCTTTTCATGAATGGCGGCAAGCTCATCGGGCTGCGCCCCAAGGACGTGGCAGGCCTGTTCTACAACGAAGGCGGAGCCCCCAAGGGCAGTGTGGGCGATATCAGGATTTTCCTGAAACACACGCTGATTGAAGTCACACCGGAAATTGCGCCGCAGCTCATAGAGCGCCTTTCCACCTGCTCCATCTGCGGGTACGAAGTCAACGTGCGCGAGGACAAAAAGCCCGAGGCCGACAGCCGCCCCACCGTTCATGTGCGCGACCGCCGCACCGGTTCCTCCTACCCCGGCAGGAGCGAAAAAGGCGGCCGATTTGAACGCGGAGAGCGCTACGGCAACGGCCCGCGCCGCGAAAAGAACGACCGCAATGAGCGCCGTGAGCGTGGCAACCGTCGCGATGGTGGCGATGCTCCCTTCTTCTCCCGATTCACCAAAAAGCCCCGCCGCAGCTGATACGGCAAAATCATGACGGAACAACTTGCTGCAGAAAAGGCACTGAGCTATTTTCACCGTGGGTTCAACTGCGCTCAGTCTGTGTTTGCTGTATTTGCCCCGGAAGTCGGACTGAGTGAAGAACTGGCTCTGCGACTTGCGGCAGGATTCGGCGCCGGCGTAGGGCGCATGCGCGGCATGTGCGGGGCATTCAGCGGGCTCACCCTCGTAGCAGGTTATTGCAAAGGCAACCTGACAGGGGTTCCCGAAGATAAGGAGCGCGTGTTCTCTCTGGTACGGGAACAGGCGGCGGCCTTCACAGCAGAGTTCGGCACCCTGACCTGCCGCGAACTCCTGCACCTGCAGGAGGGAACCACCGAGAGCGCTCGCCCGAGCGAGCGTACTCAGGCGTACTACGATGCCCGCCCCTGCGAACGCTGTGTGGCATTCTGCGCGGCAAAAGCAGCCGAATTGCTCGCAGCCAAGGCAAGCCATTAACACCCCCACCGACATTGAAAAACTTGCCAAAAAGCAATTTGTAGCGCTGTACGGCGAACCGAAGGTGAGCGGAATTCAAAAGCCCGCACTTGTGCGGGCGACAGAGAATTAGCCCAGAGCAAGCGAGCGAAGGCTCGCGCAGCTCTGGGTAAAGAGAAAAAATAAACAGAACCCCGCAGACTTGCGGGGTGACAGAAAAGCGGGTTACAACCGCACGCGTTTTTTTTTATAATTGGCTCCTGCTCTTACGGTACAACATTAGTGTATACTTGAGCAACACTCCTCTGTCACCCCGCAAGTCTGCGGGGTTTAGATATATTTTTCGCATTTTCCCAGGGTTTCGCCTGCGGCTTCACCCTGGGCTATGTTCTGACGCCCGCAAAGCGGGCTCAAAGTACGGTTCGCCTTCGGCTCACACTCACACAAACTCCAATTTTAAGCCAGTTCCGGGTTAAACTTTGTTACAGGTAATCGTAGCCCTTATTTAGGGTCGTGCACCGTACCGTGAATTCGCCTGTGCTCGCGCGGGTTCATCACGCTGTCATCGCTCCACAGTCCGCGACGAGCCTTGCGGGCAGCGGCCTCGGCGGCAGCCAAGTCAGCATCGGCTGTTTTATCGGCATGATAGCTATAGTACCAGGCAAGCCCGGCCTTCACCATCTCAAGATTAACATAGGTCTTACCCACATAGACCTTGCCCACGTAGCGGTCATATTTATCAATATCCTGCACCTCAATACGCAAGCGCTTACCGCGGGTGAGTTTTGCAAGTTTCTTGCGAGACTGAGCCGAGAACTCCTGATTTTTCTCAGGAGCGTCGACCCCGTGTAAACGCACGCGCACCTTTTCGCCGCTGCCGTCCACAATCAGTCGCAGGGAATCGCCATCCTGCACGTATTCGCAGCGCCCCCAAAGTACCTCAGCATGAGCTGCGGAGCCGATTCCCAACAGCATGAGCAGAAAAGCAAGCAAACGTTTCATGATGATATAAGATAAGTTGTACTGAACGACAGCATAACAGACAGGCTGAGATTTGCAAGCCTTTTTTCTTGCGGCTCAGGCGTATTTATGCTACTCTTTACGACGTATGAAAGCTCTCCTCATCAATGGCAGTCCGAACGCCGCAGGCAACACATTTCACGCACTCAGCATGGTAGCAGAGGGACTTCGCGCCGGCGGAGCCGAGGCGGAAATCATTCAGATAGGCACCAAGGCCGTACAAGGCTGCATCGGTTGCCGTCGTTGTCTGAAAACCGGCCGCTGCGGTATAAATGATGAGCTCTACAACACCATTTACGATAAGCTGGATGAGATAGATGCCATCGTCATCGGCAGTCCCACCTACTTCGCCGGCCCGAACGGCTCACTCTGTGCCCTGCTCGACCGCCTGTACTACTCCGCCGGCAGCAAGCTGGCCTACAAACCCGGTGCCACCATCGCTGTGGCCCGTCGAGGTGGCGCCTCCACCACACTCGACAGGCTCAACAAGTACATCACTTACAATAACCAGCCGCTCGTCAGCTCATTCTACTGGAACATGATTTACGGCATGCGCCCTGGTGAAGTCCAAATGGATCCCGAGGGCTGCCAGACCATGCGTAACCTCGGCCGCAACCTCGCCTGGCTTATGCAGTGCATCGCGCAGGGCCCCGCTCACCCCACCCTCGATGAGCCCCGCGCCTGGACCCACTTCGTGCGCTGAGCCGACAGGCCGATAAAGAGCAATTTGCCGAGCAGAATGGCGAACCGAAGGTGAGCGGAATTCAAAAGCCCGAGGTACGAGGGCGGTAGCTCAATAGGCAGGGGCGTAAGCCCCTGCAGCGAGTACAAAAAGAACATGAGCCCTGAAAGGGCGGCAGAAACGGCGCGTAATGAAATTGTCGCGTTATTTATGCCAACCTGCCTCTCATCTGCCGCCCTCGATCCTCGGGCTCATCTATTTTATATACTCCTACCCGGGGCGTCGGCGCTTCGCGGCTCAGCCGCCGGGGTATTGAGCTATCGCCCGCTGTCGCGGGCTCTGGTTTAGGCTCGCCTGTGGCTCGCTTTGGAATAAAAGCTTTTCAACGGCCTTCGGCCGGGTGAAAAGCGAGCTTTGCCCGCGGTGAAGAAGCCTGCTGCGCACGGTGGTGAAGAATGCGCTGCGCGCATGGTGAAGACCAAGGCTGACGCCTTGGGGATAGGTGGCCAAACTCCAATTTGTAGAGGCGCCCACAGGGCTTTGAATCAGTAGCAATCGGCATGCACGCGCCAGTCGTTCCGGCGAGGGTTGTAGAAGAAATAGTAGCTACCGCAATCGCCGATGCTGAGTCCGGCGGCGTCATCGGAGCATATCTGTAACACGAATGAATAGCCGGCGGGCTGTTGCGGAGCCTCCTGTGCGTAAGTAGGATAACCGCCGATTTTGTGAGTTTCGTGAGCGGTGTCGCAGATATTCTCCCAGTAATCCAGATCATGAGCCGCTTCGAGCGCACCTATCTGCTCCCACAGTTCATCACTGCCGCCGCAGGCCTGCCAGGCAGGCATATCATTTGACACCGGCTCAGGGGTAAGAATGCAGGGTGTCAGCCCCGTTGCCCTATAGTCGCATACTTCGAGATTCTCGGTAGTGGAGTAGCCGCGAATCACACAGCCTAGGCGAGCGTCCTCTGAGCCTGACGCCCAAGCATCGCGCGGTGCAAAAATGGTAATAAGAGCCAACTTTTTGAGAGCTGTCGGAAGATGCGGCAAGTCGCGCAGGAAAATTGTAGCCAGGGGCTCCAGCGGATTTCCCTCGGCATCTGTCGGGCAGGACTCGCCGGGAAGCTGCCGAGTGACGCAGCCGAGGCGGCTCAGCGGAGCATCCGCCCCCTGCTCCGCGGCCTCAGAGCGAAAGACGATAGCCTTGCGGCGCAGCTTTCGGCGAATATCCCCCGGCGAGGTAGGCGGGCGCTTCTTGCGCGCCACCTGAATTCCCCGCTCACGCAAAGCCGCCAACAACAATTCACGGCATTCCTTATGGTCACGCCCCGTTGCTTCATCGTGAGGGTATTTCCCCTGATTGTCTTGTGCTGCCGGGTCAACCCCGGCTGCAAGGAGTAGTCTTACCCCCTCCGCATTGCTGAAACGAGCTGCGAGGTGCAACGCAGAGAAGCCATCGCAGCCGTTGAGATTCGGGTCGGCCCCGGCCTCCAGCAGCATTTGGATAAGCCCCGGCACCGCTCGGCAGCCAGCGGCACAGAAAAGCGCGGTGCGCCCGGACTTATTGCGTTTATAATTGACATCCGCTCCGGCATCGATAAGCAGGCGAGCGGCGGGCACCGCGCCTTTTACACCCACGCCGGCGCATATCAGCAACGGCGTATTACCGCCA
>JAZSEM010000115.1:0-61845 GCA_045531695.1 Akkermansia sp. | reverse complement strand
TTTTCCCAAAAACAAAAACGAAACTATGCAGTACACACACGAAGTAGAACACATGTGTTGCGTCAAGAAGGGCTGCAATCACGGCCCGGCTCCCATCCCTCAGGAGGGTGCATGGACCGCAGTCACGAAGACCGTGGAAATTTCCGGCCTGACCCACGGTGTGGGTTGGTGCGCTCCCCAGCAGGGTGCCTGCAAATTGTCGCTTAACGTAAAGAACGGTGTCATTCAGGAGGCTCTCGTGGAGACCATCGGTTGCTCCGGTATGACTCACTCTGCCGCCATGGCCAGTGAGATTCTGCCCGGCAAGACCATTCAGGAGGCTCTGAACACCGATCTGGTGTGCGACGCCATCAACACCGCCATGCGCGAACTCTTCCTGCAGATCGTTTACGGTCGCACTCAGAGCGCCTACTCCGAGGGTGGTCTGCCCATCGGTGCCGGCCTTGAGGACCTGGGCAAGGGCCTGCGCTCCCAGACCGGTACTCTGTACGGCACGCTGGCCAAGGGCCCGCGCTACCTGGAGCTGGCTGAGGGTTACATCACCAAGCTCGCTCTCGACGAGAACGGCGAAATCACCGGTTATCAGTACGTGAAGATGGGCCCGATGATGGAAGACATCAAGAAGGGCATGGACGCCAACGAGGCTGTGAAGAAGCACACCGGCTCCTACGGCCGCTTTGCTGACGCCGCCAAGTACATCGACCCCCGCCACGAGTAAAGAACCCTTAACATACAAGACAATATTATGCCTCTTTTTGAATCCTACTCCCGCCGCATCGACCAGATTCTTCCGGTCCTTGCTCAGTACGGCATCGCTTCCTGCGAGGACGCCGAGAAGGTTTGCCTTGAGAAGGGTATCGACGTGCGCGAAATCGTGCGCGGCATCCAGAACATCGCTTTCGAGAACGCCGGTTGGGCCTACACCGTAGGCGCCGCCATCGCCATTAAGAAGGGCGGCACCAAGGCCGCCGACGCCGCCGAGGCTATCGGTGAGGGCCTGCAGGCTTTCTGCATTCCCGGCTCCGTAGCTGACGACCGTAAGGTGGGTATCGGCCACGGTAACCTGGCTGCCATGCTTCTGCGCGAGGAGACCGAGTGCTTCTGCTTCCTGGCAGGTCACGAGTCCTTCGCCGCTGCTGAGGGTGCCATCGGTATCGCCCGCTCCGCCAACAAGGTGCGCCAGAAGCCCGTTCGCGTTATCCTGAACGGTCTGGGTAAGGACGCTGCCTACATCATCTCCCGTATCAACGGCTTCACCTACTGCCAGACCAAGTTCGACTACGCCACCGGTAAGGTGGAGGTGGTGAACCGCACCGCTTTCTCTGACGGCGAGCGCGCTAAGGTGAACTGCTACGGCGCTGACGACGTGCGTGAGGGCGTGGCCATCATGTGGCTCGAGGGTGTGGACGTTTCCATCACCGGTAACTCCACCAACCCCACCCGCTTCCAGCACCCCGTTGCCGGTACCTACAAGAAGGAGTGCGTACTGGCCGGTAAGAAGTACTTCTCCGTGGCCTCCGGTGGTGGCACGGGCCGTACCCTGCACCCGGACAACATGGCTGCCGGTCCCGCCTCTTACGGCATGACCGACACCCTGGGCCGCATGCACAGCGACGCTCAGTTCGCCGGTTCTTCCTCCGTGCCCGCTCACGTAGAAATGATGGGTCTCATCGGCATGGGCAACAACCCCATGGTCGGTGCCACCGTTTCCGTGGCTGTGGCTATCGAGGAAGCCATGAACAAGTAAGCCGCGCCCTGCGTACCGCTTACGCGTTTACAGTAATTTACAGCAACGCCTGCTCCGTATGGGGCAGGCGTTGCTGGCTTGTTAAGAGGACGTTCATTCACTCGGCAAAATAGGCTGATTGAGCTGCTTTTGCCACTTTTATCGTGATAAAATGTGATGTTTTGCCATTTTTATCACGATAAAATGTGTAAACTTGCCACTTTTGTCTTGATAAAAATGGCAATTTTGATTATATTGAGTGAGGAAAGGAGCATGCAAGACTATGGATAGAAGTGCTTTTGAAGAATTGCTGCAGTGGAAGAATCGCCCGAATCGCAAACCCTTGGTTATACAGGGGGCTCGTCAGGTAGGGAAGACCTGGCTCATGCGAGAGTTCGGTCGGCGGGAGTATAGCCGAACGGCGTACCTGAGCTTTTCGGAGAATCCGCATGCCGCTGCTATTTTTGAGGGCGCATACCATGCAGAGACGCTGATTCAGGGAATTGCCCTGGTGACCGGTACTGCAATAACTCCCGGTGATACTCTGGTGGTGCTGGATGAGATTCAGGAATGTGAACGCGCGCTCAATGCGCTTAAATATCTGCGGGAGAATGCCCCACAGTACCACATCATGGCGGCGGGGAGTCTGCTTGGTGTGGCAGTACGACAGCGGCGTATGTCTTTTCCGGTCGGACAGGTGGATTTTCTGAACTTGCGACCTTTGAGCTTCAAGGAGTTCCTTGCTGCTTTGGGGGAGGATATGCTGCTGCGAACTCTTAACGGGGGGAATTCTGCTTTGCTTGCTGTCGCTCATGAGCAATTGATAGCCCGCTTGAAAGAATACCTGTATGTGGGTGGTATGCCTGAAGTGGTAGCCTGCTATGCCAACACTCGCGATTATGCGGAAGCTCGCCGATTGCAGCAGCAAATTATACAGGGCTATGAGAATGATTTTGCCAAGTATACCTCCGCGCGTGATGTGCCGCGTATACATGCCGTGTGGAACTCTGTTCCACAGCAGCTGGCGAAGGATAACCGCAAGTTTGTGTACAAATATCTGGGGGAAGGCGCGCGCGCCCGAGAATATGAGAATGCTGTGGAATGGCTTATTATCTGTGGCTTATTACATAGGGTTCGTCGTATCAACAAGCCGGGTGTGCCACTCAGTTCGTACGAAAGCCTATCTGCTTTCAAACTCTATGCGCTCGATTGCGGGCTGCTGGGGGCGCTTGCGCGGCTCGATGTCCGCAGCCTTGTGCAGGGGAATGCGGTGTTCGAGGAGTTCAAAGGTGCATTCACGGAGCAATATGTGCTGCAGGAGTTGCTCTGCACTATCGATTCGGCGCCGGCGTATTGGGAGCCCGATAGCGGCAGCGCCGAGGTGGATTTCGTAGCTCAATTGGGCGGGGATATCATTCCTTTCGAGGTGAAAGCCGGGGTCAACCTGCGTGCCCGCAGTCTGGCATCCTACCGCGCCCGATTCGCACCGCCGTATGCAGTGCGTACTTCGCTGGCCACGTACGAATTGAACGAGGGGCTGTATAATATTCCTCTCTACGCCATTAGCTCATATTTGCCTTCGATTATTCACTGATGTTCAGCTGGTAGTCCACGACATCCAGCAGCCTGCCGAACTTTTTGCCCACGGCGTGGAAGTGTGAGACTTGGCGGAAGCCCAGGCTCTCATGAAAGCGGCAGCTGCGCTCATTCCCTTGAGTGATGCAGGCGATGAGAACCCGGCAACCAGCCGCCCGGCAACGCGGAATGAGCTCCTGCATGAGGGCGTGGCCTATGCCCTTGCCACAGGTCTGCGGCGACAGGTAAATGGTGCTTTCCCATGTGTGGGCGTAGGCTGCGCGCTCTTTCCAGCGGTGGGCGTAGCAATGCCCCAGCACGACGCCGTTCTCTTCGTAGACCAGATAGGGGTATTCTGCGGCAAAGCCGGCAATGCGCTTGAGCATCTGCTCTTCGTTGAGCGGCTCTGTCTCGAAGGAGATGGTAGTGTTGAGCACGTATTCGTTGTAAATCGCCGCCAAAGCTGCGGCGTCTTCTTCAGGCCTGACCTCGCGTATCATGATATCACTGCTTATGTTTGAAGTAGGCGGCAAATCGCTTGGCCATGGTTGTGAGGTCGGTTTCGTTTTTCTGCTCGGTTGTTGAGTCAACGATTTCGGCCTCAATATGTTGCGCTTCCTTCAGCTCGTTTTCGATAACGCGGACTTCGCGGCGCAGTTCTTCTCTGGCTTCGGCCGGAACCTCGTCGTTTTTCAGGAGCGAGGGAATCACCATAGCCAGTATAAGCGAGAGAATGCCCAGGTCGTCCAGCAGGCCGATGACCGGTGCCAAATCGGGTATGGCATCCATGGGGCTGATGAGGTAGAGCAGGGCGGCACCCAGCAGAATGGCATTGCGCGGGGTGAGCAGGTCCTTGGCTTTACTGCTGCGGAACATGCGGTAGGCCTGGTGAGCGCGTGCCATGGTGGGACTGCTTTTTCCCTTGGCTTCCAGAAACTTAGCTACAGCTTGCTCAAACTCCGCCAGTCGCTTCGGGTCGCTCAGGATTTCCTTCATGCGCTGTACCCATTTTGATTTCTCAAAGCTTTCTGTGTCTTTCTTGTTGTTCATGCTTTGTATAGAGTTAGTTGCGTTAAAAATATCAGTTTGACTCCCCAAGGAGCAGGAATGCCGCAGCGAGCAAGAGCCCTATAAGCAGCAGGGCAATCAGGCGAGTGAGGAGCGCTCCGCTTTTGGCGGGGCGGGGCTGCTGCTGTTGCATATCTGCGGCGAGTTGTCGGGCTCGCTCGATGTTGCTTTCTGCGCGGCGCTGTGGCGCGGCCTGCTCATAAATGTAACCCTCGGTTCTGTATTGCAGGGTGATATCAGCCCCGGCACTGCGCTCGGCATTGCGCTCAGCCCACAGCAGACGCAGGCCGTCCTGCTCTCGCAGAGCCTTGCTGCGCAGGGACTCCCGCACGCGCTGTGGCCCTTCATCGGTGCAGAGGTCAGAGCAGCAGTAAAGGGGCGCATGAAGCGCCGGTGCAGATGAAGGTGCTGCGGCGGTAAAATCGGCTATCACCTGCTCGGCCCAGCGGCGGGCTATCGCGAAATCGAAGCCGTAGTCACCGTCCTGCTCGTGATAGGCTGCAGCCAGTGCCGGGCAGTGGCGCCCCTCGCAGCGCTGCCCGTTCTGCAGCAGTTCAAAGTCCAGATAGGCCAGCGCGAGGGCTCGCACCTGAGCCTCGCTTGTGAGAGCACCAAAACAGATGTTGAGCACAATACTGCGGTTATGCAGGTCATAGGTGCCCGGCAGAACCAGGTTGCGGAACTCAATATACCACTCGCCCCCGGTGCGCCCGGCTACGAGTGCCAGTCGCCTGTCGCTCTTGTCGAGCTCCTCATTCCATTGGCGCACAATCGGCGGCAGGGGAGGAGCCGCTGCCGGCTGTCGGCGCGAGTAGTCTTCCACAAAACCGGCGGAGTGTACGTAGATATTCATGCTCAGAGCTGCTCGTAGGAGGGTTGGTCTGTCTGTACCCGCTCGTCGAGTACCTCTATCAGCCCGTGGGCTGCCTGTAGTGCCGTGTCGACATTGTTCCACCCGAGCGTGGCACACCAGGCCACCAAGCGGTTATCTGCCTTTTTGTGGAGCAATTGCTCCAGCGATTTCAGCAGCCCATGACGCAGAGCCAACAACAGCGGGGTGGCACAGTTCTCGGGGGCGTAATCCCCGGTCTTGATGAAACGCGCTACCTTCAGGCTCAGGTTGCCTCGCTGCACGGTCTCGTAGGTCTCGAACTCCATACCGCCGAGGGTCTGCACATAGGTGGCATACACCTTTACCCCGGCGTTTTTCAGCTTGCGAATGAGGGTGGCATAGGTGCTCCTCAGGCGCTCATACATGGCACGCTTGTCGCCGCAGTAGCGCTCGCAGCGGCTCAGCACCATGACCACGGTGTGCTGCTGCTCGCTCAGGCGGTCGAGCGAGGCCTCGTACCAAGCTTTGATGGTGTCCACGCGGTTGTACTCCATGCACAGAGCAGGGGACTCCATGAGCGCCGGTGTGTCGATGGCCAGAAAACTGACGTCCGAGGCCTCCAGCGTATTCTTCACCCTCGCTGCTGTTTCGTCATCAATGCGCTCCGCCCGGTACCATCCCCCGGGCATATCGATGAAACGGAAGGGGAAGCGGAACTCCTTCAGCTCCCGGCCCAGCAGGCGGGCTGTCAGGCTGGTATCCTGTACGGAGCTGCGCCCTACAAACTCGTAAACGGACATTTCATCCGCATCACCCCGCAGGCCCAGTCCCAGAGCCGCTGTGGCGTAGGGCGCAGATTCCGTGAGCATGCTGAGCATTTCTTGTTTGGCGTTGGCAAGCCGTACCTGAGTGCGCCGCCCGGTGCCGGTGCTGATATCGATGTAAAAGTTGTCGATATGCCGCTTTTCCTCCAGCTCATGATACATCGAGGCCAGCAGTGAGCTCTTGCCCACTCCTCGCGGGCCGACAAAACAGTAGTGCAGAGGGCGGAATTCGTATACGACTTTACCCTGTACGCCCGGCAGGTCTTTTTTCTCATACCCCAGATCTGTGGAGCTCATGAACATGGGCTTATTCTAGCACCCTCCCATACCATTGACAAGTCCGTTGTGAGTCGTTCACGCAGAATTCTGAGCCCCGCATTGCCTCAAAATCCAGTCACCGAACTGATACTGTTTACAACTTCACGTTTGTACTTGCTTTTCCGGTGATTGGAACAAAAGTATTTAAGCTTGACAAATAATGTTGGAGTGCCTATTATACGCGCGTAGCCATTTTTCGCAGAATTTACCCCCCGAGCATAAGACCATGATACCCGAGGATAAGCGCCGAGAGCTGGAGCAGATTAGCCAGACCCTGCAGGAGCTGGAGAAAGAGTGTGCCGACCACGCCAGTTATGCACCTGTGAAGGAGCAGGTTCGCCAGGCTCTGCGCGCGATTGAGCAGTTTAACTCCGGAATTGAGGTGGTGGTGTGCATGGGGATGCTGAAGGCCGGTAAGTCCACGCTGGTCAACCTGCTGACCCGCTCGACCACGGCATCCCCCACCGGTTACGGCCAGGATATGACCCTGCGCCCGGCCCTCATTCGCATGGCCGAAAAAGGGGCTGCCCCGCGTATTGTGCTGTATGAACGAGCGGAGGGGGCGAGCGAAGAAGACCTCTCGCCCCTCTTGACGGTGGTTCTTGACCACCTGCGTGGTATTGTGGGGGATGATGCCCTGCAGAACCTGAGCATGCGTACACTGCCGTTGACCGAGGCCACTCTGCGTGGCGTGCTCTGCCACCGAGTGACCGATACGCCTCACCTGACAGAGGAGCCGGTGCTGGTGGTTGTTGAGCCTGAGTACAATGAGAACTGCAAGCTGCTCTGCCACCGCAATCGCATGCTGCTGGATATGCCCGGCTGCGATTCCTCCACCGCCGAGGTGGCCAAGGGTGAGCGCTACCGTGAAATCGGCAAGGAATGCGACATGGTGCTGCTGTTGCAGAGCTCGGTGGCTCCGCTGAATGCCAAGGCTGTGGATGAATTGAAGGCGCTGCTGGCCGGTCGCACTCCGTCCACAACCCGCATCATTCAGAACCGCATGGAGTCGAAGGCCTGGTTGCGCCCGGAAGTGATTGATGCCGAGACCATGGAGCAGTCCTCACGCGCTCTTTCTATTCTGCGTCAGTTGGCAGAGAATAAAGACCTGCCTGTGTCCTCCGTCAATCTGGGTATGGCCTATGCCGGTATTTTCGAGGACCCCGAGCGCATGAAAAAGCAGGTGGAAATGGCCGCGGGTGTGTACCAGTCACCTGCGGAACTGCTGGCCGGCTCCGGGTTCGAGGCGCTCGAGAATTCACTGCACAGTGAATTAACGGACATTCGTTACCTGCATTGCTGTGATGTGCTGCGCCACGCCCTGCGTTCGCTGGCTGCTGCCACTCTGCTGTCCCAGCGCAGTGAGAGCAAAGTGCTGAGCACTCTGCGCACCCGGTTGGAACGTTGGTATGCCTTTGAGAAAGAGGCCCGTGCATCCCTCAAGTGTCCGGCTGTGCCGCACGAGGTCGAGTATGCTGTGGCTCCCGGTGAAATGCCCAATTTCTCCCTCATCTGCGAGAATATCTACCGTGACCGTCGTGAGCTCTACAAGGGGCCCAAAGCCAGCGGTAAGGATATTAATGAGTGCATGATTGACTGCAACAATGCCTGTCGCGAGGCCCTGCATGAGTTCCTTTACAAGGAGCTGACTGACAGGCATGTGCAGATGTCGATGCCCGAGGAGACGGTGACGGCCTCCGTCTGGTGTAATCGTAATATCCGCAACTTGCTGAAGGCCTGTAAACTGCACCTGCAGGAGGCGGATGCGGAGCTCTGGGGAGAGTTCACCGTACCTGAGCACCCGGATTTCCAGGACTGGCAGGAGGTGCACAGCATCAAGCTGGACGAAGCTCAGGCCGGGCGGGAAAGCCGCTTTAACCCCTACATCTACGAGGAGCGTGTGCACCGCTGGTGGTGGAAGGACGGCGAGAAACAGTATGAGGTGTTCTGGGGCAATGAGCTCTTTGTGGGGCAGGTGGTTGACCCCATGATTAAGCACTATTGCGAGTCTGCCAACCAGCAGTTGGCAGCACAGGCGCCTTCTGCTCAGCTTCAGCAAAACATCACGGACGAAATCCAGACCATTACCGGCAATTTCTTCACAGCGCTCTCTGCCAAACGCGAGAAAACCCAGGATGATATCTCCCGCTCGGAAAAACGAGTGGAGCACCTCGCCGAGATGGTGAAGACCGTCAATAACCTCATGGATTTCTACGAGAAAAACCATTGAGGCAGGGATTTACAATCTACAATGTAGAGAGTTTGGCGGCTGACGCCGCAATGTATCATTGCCTGAATCAGGCCTCGCTACGGAAAGTTTCTGAGCTGCTTTCGCTTATTCCGGCGAGCAAAGCGAGCCGAATTTCGCCATTGTAAATTGTAGATTGTAAATTGTAGATTCTTTTTACGGCTTTCGCTGTTGCAATGCGCAGCGGTTCGTTGTATACTCATGATATGAAAGGGGAATACAGCGAGGCTGAGCACAGGCAAGCTCTGGTGAAGCTGCGGGAGGCTCTGGCAGATATGCGCTCCGAATATGGAGCGTTGGGGGGCATGTTTGTGCCCATCTGCGGGCATATCGAGCAGGCATTGCGAGCCATTGACCAGTTCGATTCGGGGATGGAGCTCATTGTATGCATCGGCATGCTGAAAGCGGGTAAATCCACTCTGGTGAACCTGCTCACGCGCTCGGCCAATGCTTCCCCCATGGGCTATGGGCAGGATACCACCCTGCGACCGGCGCTCATTCGTATGGCCGCCCCCGGGGATGAAGGCAGCATCTTGATTTTCGACGCTCCCGCCGGCAGTACTGTTGACCAACGTACGGAGCAGATACGCCGCGTGATGGATTATCTGCGCGGACTGCATGCCGGGGAGGCTCTGTCAGATGTCGGCATGCGCCTGCTGTCGCTGAGCGATGAATTACTCACGAGGGTGCTCTGCTCTGAGCCGGGGCGTTACCGCGAGCTGCCGACTGAACCCTTGCTGGTGGTGGTCGAAACTCCCTACAGCGAGGATTGTGTACTGCTGCGCAACCGCAAGCGCATGATACTCGATATGCCCGGGTGTGATTCTCCTCACGCTGAGGTGGTGCGCGATAACCTGTACCGAGAAATCGGCAAGGAGTGCGATATGGCACTCATTCTGCAGAGCTCAGTCGCTCCGCTCAATGAGAAGGCCGTCGAACTGCTGCGAGAAATCCTGGGAGAGCGCTCGGCTTCCACCATTCGCTTGATTCAGAACCGCATGGAGGCCAAGGCCTGGCTGAAGCAGACCGTGCTCGAAGCCCAGACGGCAGCCCAGCAGAAGAATGCTCGCCGTGTGTTCAGCTTGCTGGCCGGTACTCCGGATTTGCCGACCGATTCCGTCAATCTGGGGATGGCCTATGCGGGTATTTTTGAGCCGGTCGAGAACCTGCAGCTCCCGCTCAGCTTGCCGTCCGGCTCCTACCATACACCGCAGGATTTGCTGGCTGCCAGTGGTTTCTGTCGTATGGAACAGGAGCTGAACCGAGCGCTGCCGGGCATACGTCTGGCTCACTGTCGGGACGAACTGCTTAATGCTCTGCGCGCTTTGTTGCAATGCCTGAAACAGCAGACGGCTCAGCTGCAATCCGAGCTGGCAGAATTGGATGAAATCCGCGAAGCCTGGCGTAAGTTCGGGCAGGCTGCCAAGGAGCATCTGCAGCCGGATGCCATGCCGCTGAAGGTATCTCTCCGTTTTGCCCATCGCGATGAATTACCCGATTACGAGGCTGTGATATCCGGCACCTGCCGTAGTTGGAAGGATGGTCGCCTGAGCCGTGAGGAGGTCAGCGGTGAGGATGTCAATAAGTGTCTGCTGGCCTGTCAACAGGCTTGTTTTGCCGCCGCTCGGGATTTTCTGAATGAAGGTATCAGAATCGGGATGTTACAGCTGACCCTGCCGGAGGGGGAAGATATACCGCTTGACCGCTACTGCGAGGATGTGCTCATTCGCCGTGCCCTGCGCAGGGGAGAGCAGGCTCTCGATGGGCTTTACCCTGAGCAGATGCGCAGTTTGGTGACCGCTCAGCGCCCCGAGTTGAGAGATTCCCTGCGGAATGAGCGCATTGTGTTGCCGCTCAAACAGAAGGATAGAGGTATGCTTGAGCAGTGCCACTATGAGCGCATGCCCGAGACCTCGCAGGTGCCGGGACGTTTCTTCGGTACTAATACCGTGGTCGAGACCTATCGCAATGTGCTGCATTATGAGCCATTTCTGAACCGACGTCGGGAGATAGCCGACTTCTATCGCCAAGCGGTGGATTCGCTGTTGCAGCAGAGAGCCCCGCTGGAGGAGATCGATACCTGTGTGCGCCGGGCCGCAGAGTCTGCAACCGCGAATTTCCATGCGGCGGTGCGCGAGCGACTGCGTGATAATCGGGCGCAGATGGATAGCGCGGAGGCAGTCCTGCAGACGCTGAAGGAACTTGAGACGCAGATAATCAATCTGAAAGAAAATTATGAAAATTATCGCTAGAGTTATTGTATTGATAGCCATGGTCTTGCTGCTTGCGTGCTGCGGTAGCTACATTGCAGCTGCGGGGGATTGTCTGAATGCCTGCTGTGGCGCTGCCTGGCCCGCCATGGCGCTGTGGGGCGCGGTGGCGCTGCTCTGCCTGTGGTGTGTGCTACCCCTGTTGTTGAGCCTGTGTAAGTTGCTCTTTGGCGGTAAACGTGCCGGGATGGGGCATTGGTTGATATGGGGTGGTATTGTGCTGCTGATATACCTGGGGGCCGACCTCATTGATAAGGGCAATGCGCTGAATGAGCTGACGCCGTATCCCGTGCTCGGTTATGTGTTCTGGGGCCTTATCGCCATTTTTCTGTACTGGCAGGTGGTAGGCCCTATTGTGAGCTTCTGCAGGCTTACCACCATCGTCTCTGCCGAGCCTCTCTCCCGAGCCCGCGCAGCCATGCTCAATATCCGCGACTGGCGGCAGGATGCTCGCCGCGAGCGCAAGGAAGATTACCGCCGTTACGATGCCCTGTACGATTCCCTGCACAATGCCTGCAGCAGTCGGGATGCCGTAGCCATGCAGCGCCTGTTGGCAGAGTATGCCGAGCAGCCGGATTTGTTGCCTGCTCGCTGCCGTGATTTGATTATCAATTATTGCCAGATATCAGCTCTCACTGTTGTGGTGAGCCGTAATAAGTGGCTTGATGGGGCGGCGCTCCTGTTCCTGCAGCTGCGCTTGTTAATCGCTCTGGCTCAGTTGCATGGTGGTAAACCGTCCCCGGTGTTCAATGCTCTTTGTTTCGGGGCGGTGATTGCCAATTCATTTGTGTACGTGGTTATCAATGGCTTGCTGTATGGCAACGGTGGACTGATGGTCACGGAGCTGGTGGATGATATCGCCGACCTACTGGTGGATGACCCTGAGGTGCAATACAAGGCCGGTAATTCTGCCGCGAATATCCTGCCCGTTGTCGGCAAGGCCTTCAGCGGTGTGGTGGATGTACTGGCACGCCCCACGCTCGAGGCTGCCCTCGCGGCGTCCAATGTCTACGTGTGCGGCCATCTTTTCCTGCGCCGCCTGCAGGGGGAATCTCGCATGCTTGGCTTTAAGGAGGTTGTGGCCATGCGTCGCAAGGGCCGAATGGATATTTTCCGTGGCGTGGCGGAGGCTCTCAAAGACAAATGCCGAGAGAAATTCGGGATTGGGCGCACCCCATCCGATACTCCTGAAAAGGTGAACGTCAGTGACTTGCCTCAGGGCTGACAGACTAATCAGTTGCGTATACCCTTGTAGCGCCAGGGCGTAAAGCCCCTCGTAGTGGTGAGGGTGTGGCGATTGTAGATGATTTCAAAACAGCGCCATTCCGGGTCGCCTGCTGCCTCGATAGCGCGGTAGCGGGTATGCTCCGGGTCTTCCCAGCGCACAAACAGCTGCACGTGCTCGCCGGGGCGCAGGATGATGTCGCCGGGGCGCAGGTCATCGAGACTGCTCAGCTGCTTGCAGATGCCCGGCAGCTCGCGTGTTGAGTAGGGGCGTGGCAGCCCCCAACAGCGCGAGACCAGCCCGGAGCAGTCAATGCCGGCGGCATAGCGGCTTACAGCATCATCTCCCCCGGCGACTTTGGCGGGGGAGGCATAGTCACCTGCATAGACCTGTGGCTCAGTGGCTAAGCGGTGGGTGAATTGCTCAGGCGTATCGAAACCACCCCATTTGTACGGCATGCCGGTATTGGTGCCGTTTTTCCACCAGAACCCGGGCTTTTGGTGCTTGGTGGGTGAGATAGCATCGGGCGTGTCAATTCGTTGTCCATCGGGGGCTGTGCCGTGCAGGGCGTGGCGCTTGTCCCCCTGCCAAGTGAGGGAGGTGTAAGTACGGGCGGTTGTCAGGACCTCGGCGCGAGTGATGGTAGAGCCATCGGGACCGGTGCTGCGACAGTTGCTCAGGCTCAGCACGACCGAAGCCATAAGTACCACGAGAGCGCCTGAACGTGCAGCTGACATCATATAAGAGTGATAATCAACATGATGCCGGTGATAATCACCTTGCAGAACACACCGACCAGCAGGCCGACCATGGCGCCGAACCCGGATTTAGCGGATTCTTTGGCATTCTTGCGCACCAGAATGAGTTCGGCTACGAACGCAGCCAGGAAGGGGCCGATGATGAGCCCGAAGGGAAAGAGGAAGAAGGCACCCACAAAGAGCCCTATCATACTGGCCCAGAATGCCTGCTTGCTGCCGCCGAAGCGGCGAGCCCCCATGGCCGTGGTGATATTGTCCACAAACGTGCCGAAAACAGCCAGAAAAACGAGGATAAGCCACACCCACCAGGCCGGGTAGGGGGCGCCAACGGCAAGAGCGTAGCACACGCTGCCACCCAGCGCAACTAAGCAGCCGGGATAGGGGAGCACGGCTCCCAGAAAACCGGCCATGTAGAGCAGAACGGCGGCGATATACAGGCTGATAGCAGTGTAATCCTGAGTGGCGAACCAGTTGGTGATTTCTTCAAACATAGGCTTTTGCGGAAATATTACAGCCCCTTGGCTCTCAGTTCTGCACGCTTGCGGGCGGTGGCATCGAGCAGTCGCTTGCGCATGCGGATGAAGTGCGGCGTGGCTTCCACCAGCTCATCGGGTTCAATGTACTCGATGGCGCGCTCCAGAGAGAACACGCGCGGGGGCGTGAGCTGAATGGAGTCGTTTTTGGTGGCGGAGCGGTGGTTAGTGAGGTGTTTTTCGCGTGTGGGGTTCACGGGAATGTCGATGGGCTTGGGGTTCTCGCCCACAATCATACCCTCGTATACCTCATCGCCGGGAGCGATGAAGAGTGAGCCGCGTTCCTCCATGGCCTGCAGGGCGTAGGGGCGGGCAATGCCGTTCTCCATGGAGATAAGGGTACTGCTCTGGCGGGTGACAATTTCGCCGGCGTAGGGAGCGTACTCCTTGAAGAGGTGGGAGAAGATACCGTGGCCGCTGGTAAGGTTGACCAGCTCGAACTCAAAGCCGATAAGGCCGCGAGTCGGGATGGTGGCCTGTATGTAGGTGCGGCCGGTTCCCTTGGTTTCCATATTCTCGAGTATACCCTTGCGGTTGCCCAGAATACGCACGGCACCGTTAGCGCACTCATCGGGTACCTCAATGAACACAGTCTCAAAGGGTTCGCAGCGTACTCCGTCAATATCTCTCGTAATGACCTTGGGGCGCGATACCAGCACCTCGTAGTTTTCGCGGCGCATTTGCTCCACCAGAATGGCAATCTGCATGGTGCCGCGGGCGGATACCATGAACACGCCGGCCAGATCGGTGTCCTCGACCTTAATGGAGATGTTGGTGCGCATTTCACGCATCAGTCGGTCGCGGATAACACGGCTGGTCACGTTCTTGCCATCGCGGCCACCCAGGGGACCATCGTTGATACTGAACTCCATCTGAACCGTGGGCGGGTCAATCTGCACGAAGGGCATGGCCTCGGCCTCCGGATCGGCAACAAGTGTTTCGCCGATGTCCACACCTTCAAAACCGGATATGCCGATGATGTTGCCGGCCTCGCCGATGGCGGAGTCGGTGGTCTGCAGACCACTGTATTCGAAAAGCTTGGTGACTTTGCCCTGTACCTTGCTGCCGTCGGCGCGCAGCAGGTAAAGTGTGTCGCCCTTCTGCACACGACCGTTGCTGATGCGGCCCACGGCTACTCGCCCTACATAATCATCCCAGTCAATGTTGGATATAAGCATCTTGAAGGGGGCGTCGGCATCGGCGTCCTTCGGGGCGGGAATGTGGTTGACAATCTGGTAGAGCAGCGGGGTGCAATCCACGGGGGGCTCGTTCTCCGGGCTGTTCATGAAATAGCCGTCGCGGGCGGAGCCGTACACGAAGGGGGCTTCGAACTGTTCTTCGTTGGCATCCAAATCAAGCAGCAGTTCCAGCACCTGGTCATGCACCTTCATGGGGTCGGCATGGGGGCGGTCAATCTTGTTGATGACCACAATGGGCAGCAGCCCTTCCTCCAGAGCCTTGCGCAGCACAAAGCGGGTCTGTGCCTGCGGGCCTTCATAGGCATCCACCACCAGAATCACGCCGTCCACCATTTTCATCACGCGCTCCACCTCTGCGCCGAAGTCGGCGTGGCCGGGTGTATCTACGATATTGATGGTGTAGTCGTTCCAGTGAATGGATGTGTTCTTGGCCTTGATGGTGATACCCTTTTCACGCTCCAGATCCATGGAGTCCATGGCGCGCTCCTGCACTTCCTGATTTTCGCGGTAAGTGCCACCGGCTTTCAACAGCTGGTCAACGAGGGTGGTTTTGCCGTGGTCTACGTGGGCGATAATGGCCAGATTTCGGAACTTCGTGGGGTCACTCATAACTATATCTCAGGTGCACACTTCGCGCGCCTTGCGCGCGGCATTCTAGCACATCTCGCCCGTCACGTAAAGCCTTAAGTGCGACACTGGTGAAATTTAAGGCCGAATCAATGCCTCGCCGTCCATGTTAATCTCCGCTCGCGTTCTGCCGAACCAGGGCAGCACATAGGCCTCGGTAAACATGAACTCATCGCCCAGACTATTGGCCTCAACCCATATGACCTCGCCGGGGGCGTCGGGCACGGCAAGGCGGTATGTGCCATCGGGCAGGCGGGATATTCCGCCGAACTCGCAGGGGCAAATGCGCCCATCTGCCCCGAGGGTGTGCAGGCGGGTGGTTTGGAGCTGTACCACTACCCATGCAAGGGCGAGCAGGGGAAGCATGCCGGTAAGTATCAGGAAGTAACGGAGGTTCTTGCGCATGGTCGTCGGTTATTCAGGGCATTCGGCGGCGGCAAAACTGTTGTCCTAATTCATGAACAGAGGCTCATCGCACATGGACGGTTCACGGCAGAACTTGGCCATTTCATCATCTAAGCTGTAAAGGCGTCGCCTCAAATCGCGGCTGAGTTTGAGCCCGCCGGTTTCTGCATAGTAATCCTTTTTCAGTTCGTTCAGAAGTTGCTTCGCCCGGGTGATGAAGTCGAGTTGTTCCTGTCGTCCGGTGTAATCCTGTGGCAGGGTGTGTAGTACGGTGTCGGCGTCATTCAGCGCGGCGAGGGCGGCATCGAACTTCCCGAGTTGTATGAATCCCCGTGCCAATTGCACGTAGCGCCGGACTTTTTCCATGGTAAATGTTTCAGCCGGTGGGGGATTGGGGCCGTAGTTTACCCAACAGTGTGAGCGCTCTGCTATTTCTTTGTAGCGGTATTGTCTGTGTTCCAATTGGCGGCGCAGGTCGCTTTCTTTTTCGCGCAGGGCGGCAGCGGATTCCCCGGGCAGGCTCTCGATGAGTTTGTGCAGGCGAGTGAGTGTTTCCTGCGCCCGTTCAAGTACGCCCAAATCCATGTAGGCCTGAAAGAGTTCCAGCAGGTGTGCAAGCTCCGTGTCTTGTTCCTCTGTTATTTCATTTCGGTTGTTCTGTCCGCTCCGGCCGGGCAGGCAGATGTCGGCACTGAGTTGTGTGCTGAGCAGTAGGATGAAGGTGAGCAGTCGGAGTTTCATACGTATGTTACTCTGCCACAGTTGCGGAGATTTCACAAGTGCGGAATGCGTCATATAGAGCTTTACAAATCAGAACTCGGGGGTATGATAGCAAGCATGAATGCTGAAGATATCGAGAGATTTGTCATTGCGCAGAGCGTGGAGTATGCGGGCTATGCTCAGGCTCTGGCCGAGATTCAGGGCGGGCGTAAATATGACCACTGGATTTGGTATATTTTCCCGCAACTCCGCGCATTGGGGCGCAGTCACAATGCCCGTTTTTACGGCATTGCTGATAGGGCAGAGGCCGCGACTTATCTGGCTCACCCGGTACTGGGGGGGAGACTGCGCGAGATTTCGCGTGCGTTGCTGGAGCACCGCGGGAAGTCGGCTGTGTCGATTCTGGGGCACATCGATGCGTTGAAAGTCTGCTCGTGCATGACCTTGTTTGACTATCTGGCGCCGAATGATGTTTTTGCTGAGGTTCTTGCTGCTTTTTATGAGGGGCAGCGCTGCCCGCTTACGCTGGAATTAATGGGAGAATAATATTTTCTACTGTATTGGTGTGATTTTATGCTTGCCATGCGGGGGTGATTTGTGTAAGGTGTAGGTATGTTGCACAAACTCATGCTGACGATGGGCTGCCTGGGGGCAGTGTGGAGCACACCGCTGCAGGCTGTTGATGCGCCCGAGCCTTATGGCCCGCTGCCGACACGCCAACAGGTGGATTGGCTGCGGATGGAGTGGTACGCGTTCGTACACTTCGGGTTGAATACCTACACGAACAGGGAATGGGGCTATGGGGATGAATCCCCCACCTTGTTCAATCCCTCGGACTTTGATGCCGAAGAGATAGTGAAGATCTTTAAGAGCGCCGGTATGAGCGGCATGATTTACACGGCCAAGCACCATGACGGTTTCTGCACCTGGCCCACGAAATCCACAAAGCACAACATCAGGCTCTCCCCTTGGAAGAAGGGGAAAGGGGACGTGGTGAAGGAGTTTGCCCTCGCTTGTAAGAAACATGATTTTGCGTTCGGTACCTACTTGTCGCCCTGGGACCGCAACTGTGCTGAGTATGGCCGAAAGGGGTATCTGGATGTTTATTACAGGCAGATTAAGGAGTTGTTGACCAAGTATGGCCCCATCTTTGAAATCTGGTTCGATGGCGCTATGGGTGGTGATGGCTACTACGGTGGCGCCCGCGAGAACCGTAATATAGGCAAGGCCGATACCTATTACAACTATGAGCAGGTGGTGAAGAATATCCGCAAGCTGCAGCCCGACTGCATCATTTGGGGCGCAGCAGGCCGTGGTGATGTGACCTGGGGCGGCTCGGAGAAGGGATTTGTGAAGTACCCGCTCCGCAACGCTCAGGGGAATAAGTGGCTCTCACTGGAGGGCGATACACCCATCAACCACCGTGGTTGGTTCTGGCACCCGGGGCAGGGTGGGCATGTGAAGAGCCCCGAGCACCTTATGGAGGTATACCTCGGTAGTGTGGGGCGCGGTGCCAACCTTATCCTTAATCTGGCCCCCAATCGCAGTGGACAGCTCGACCCGGCCGATGTGGCCTCGCTGTCGGCTTTCGGCAAGATGCGTGACCGTTTACTGGCAAAGGACTACGCTCTGAATGCAAGCGCCACGGCATCTGAGGTTCGCGGTAACAGCCGCAAGTTTGCGGCGTCCAACCTGACGGATGGTGATATAGAGAGTTATTGGTGCCCGAATGACGGCACCACGACCCCCACGGCAGAAATCACACTGCCGCAGCCGGTTACCTTTGATGTGGTGCGCCTGCGCGAACAGATTCGTCTGGGACAGCGAGTGGAAGCCTTTAAGGTGGAGGCTCTGGTGGATGGTGAGTGGGTAACTGTGGTGGCCCCCGGTAATCCCGGCGAGGTCGAGACCGGTTTCAATGTACGCGGTGGCAAGGGCCACACCATCGGCAATCAGGTGCTGCGCTGGCTGAGTGAGCCTGTCACGACTGATAGGGTGCGCCTGACCATTACCCGCGCGGGTGCCTGTCCCTGTATTTCTGAGCTTTCCCTGTTGCTCATGCCGTCGGCCACCGAGGCTGAGCCGGTGGTCACCGGCGAGAAGGGGGACGTGGTGCTCAGCAGCAAGGGGTGGACATATAGTGGTTTTGCTGCAGAGAAGGTGGCACTGGCTTTCGACGGCAACCCTGCTACCATGTGGCAGATAGACCGCACACCCTCCCATTTTGTTGTGGATATGAAGAAGGAGCAGAGCCTCAATGGCTTTGCTTACCTGCCGCGTCAGGATGGCAAAACTCAGGGCATGACCACGCGCTACAGGGTGGAGCTGAGCTCTGATGGCAAGAACTGGCGCAATGTTGCCGAGGGCGAGTTCGGCAATCTGCGTGCCAATCCGGTGGAGCAGATTATCAGTTTCCCCGCTGCCAAGGCACGCTACTTCCGCTTCTTCTCCACCGCTGCGCTCGATGGCACCGGCAGCAGTGTGGCAGAGATGAAGATTTTCGCCCCGGCTGAATAAGCCTTGTGCAATGAATGCGAGAGAGCCCGCTGCCGCATGGTCGGTGGCGGGCTCTGAGTGTGCAGCGATTTACAGCTGCCCTCTCAGAATGAGGTTGGCACCGGCACTGCCAATCACAAAGAACACCAGACTACCCAGCAGTGTGGCTGCGATGTAGGCCGATGATGTAAGGTAGGAACCGGCGCGCAGCATGACAGTGTTCTCGTAGGCAAAGGCCGCCAGTGTGGAGTACCCGCCGCAGAGCCCGGCCGTTACAGCCAGTCGCAGGTTTGGGGAGGTAATGAGCCCGCCGGCTGCCAACCCGCAGAATACACCCATGAACAGGCAGCCCACAAAGTTGATGGCAAGTGTGTGCCAGGGCATGTTCGGCAGGGTAATTCCCCACTTGTTGCAGATAAACCAGCTCGTCAGATAGCGCAGTACCCCGCCCGCAAAGCATCCGCAACCCACACACAGCAGTGTTTTGATTGAAAGTACCATAACAAATCGCCGCGCATACTAGCACCACCCCGCCATTTTGGCAAGTCTTATTTTTTCCGGGCGTTCAATACGAGAAGAGTCCGTCATTGATATTGTTGATGTGTTCATTCGTGCATTCCCTATCTGCATGCATGAGCTTTGCTGCGTATTTTGCTGCCGACGCTTTCACCTCTTCCCGTCGTTCATGAGTTAATTGGTACAACTGATTGCACAGTGCTACATATCGTTCGGCATTGTGTTGATGATTTTCTTTCTCAGAAAGAACAATAATCAGCTGTTCGAATAACTTATCTATATCGCTACTTGTTTGTTCTGCAGCCGAGGGGCTATTGCCTTCAAAAATCGGAATACAGGGACCGGAACACGTAAGATGAGTCTCCCACTCGTCGGGGAAGCGATCGAAGAAAAGTTTATAATGCTCAAAGAGAGAGGCGATGGTGCAATTATTTGACATGCTGAGGCATACTGAATAAAAATATCCTTTATTTCGTTGAGTTATTTTATCAAGAAATGATTCGAAATCCTGCCACTTAACAAAATGCTCCACATCTTCGGTTGTATAAAAGCATAACGAATGGGGATATTTACCCATTTCAAAATCCATCATGGTATACAGGGGATAATGAACCCAAACGCCATCCTGTGTAAAGTGGAGCAATAACTTACGACATACGGACTCTTTTCTGTTGTGATGGCATAGAAAGTACGGGATGATATATTTTGTTTCCTTGCGGCTGACAGGGTTATATAAGATAATGTCAGCGCAAATTGTCGGATCAGCCTTCTGATATTCCCGGAACAGCTCTAACCAATCCGCTGTTTTCGAGATATCGATGGTCACGGGGGGCTTTCTTCCGGGGCCTTCTTCACTCTGTACCGGAGCTTCGCTTTTCATGCCTGTAATAATCGCTATGAAAAGAAAAAGGCTGTTAAGCATCAAAATGAAATGGTCGCTTTTCATGTTTTTGCATATTATATCGGGTAACGGAGCGGGATTCAAACATTATTTTCTTCCTTCTTCCTAAAGTCGACTGACATGGGCGCTTGTAGGAAAAGAACGTGCTTGCATCTGTGCCCGAAATCGGTACAATGGGGGGCATGGAGAATGAACATCTGCAGGGGCGCTGGCTCACGTGGGCAAAAGAGATTCAGTTCATTGCTCAGGCTGGGATTGAATATTCGCGTGACCCCTTTGACCGTGAGCGTTTTGAGCGACTGCGGGAGGTGTCGGCCGAGATGCTCTCGCTGATGACGGATGTGCCGCTGGAGAAAGTGCGGGATTTGTTCTGCAATGAAACGGGGTTTCAGACACCGAAACTCGATTCACGCGCAGCCATCATACGCGATGGCAAGATATTGCTGGTGAGGGAGCGAGATGGTCTGTGGGCTATGCCGGGAGGTTGGGTGGATGTGGATCAGACGATACGCAGTAACATCGAAAAGGAAGTGCGTGAGGAAGCCGGATTGGCCGTCGAGGTCGGGCGCTTGGTGGCTCTGCATGAGTTCAGTCGGCGCAATTGCAACCGCGTGTGGCCCTACAATATCATTAAGGCCTTCGTGCTGTGCAAGCCATTGGGTGAGCCGGAGCTGCCCGACAATATCGAGACTTCGGCAGTGGAGTGGTTCTCGCCCGATGACTTGCCCCCGCTGCATATCGGCAAGCAGACCGAGGGGCAGATTCGTATGTGTTTCGAGGCCGCTGCAAATCCTGATTGGATAGTTGAGTTTGATTGAGCCTTATGCGTATACATGTTTTAGTCGAGAATACGAGCAGCCGTGCTGACCTGACGGCTGAGCACGGTCTGAGCCTGCTGATAGAGGCCTGCGGGCGGCGCATTCTTTTCGATATGGGGGCAAGTGCGGCCTTCGCTGATAATGCTGCCTGTATGGGAGTGAACCTCAGCGACGTTGATGTTGCGGTGCTTTCTCACGGTCACTATGACCATGGGGGCGGGATGGAGCGATTCCTGCAGCTCAACGAAAGGGCGGCGGTGTGGGTGAGTGAGCATGCCTTTGACCCGCATTTCAATGCTGCGGGCAAGGATATCGGGTTGTCTCCGTACCTGTCGGCTCACCCCCGCATTCGCCGAGTGCAGGGGGCCTGTGCCGAGTTGGCGGAGGGCGTTCGCTTGTACTCGGCTGAGTGCGTGCCCATGCACAATCCCCCCGAGGGGGCGGGCATGACCGCTGTTATTGACGGTGAGCGTGTGGCAGATGATTTCCGGCATGAGCAATACCTGTTGCTGGAGGAAGGTGGGCGGCGTGTGCTCATCAGTGGCTGCTCGCACCGTGGTGTGCTCAATATTGCTGCCTGTTTTAGGGCTGATGTGCTGGTGGGTGGCTTTCACTACATGAAGGCCGACCCGGTGGCGGATGCCGATCGGTTGCGCTCTGCTGCGCTCAGATTGATGGAACTGCCTACCTGCTATTACACCGGGCACTGCACCGGTGATGTTGCTTATGGCGTGATGAGCCCGCTCATGGGGGAGCGACTGCAGGGCATCAGTACCGGGCAGGTGATAGAACTTTAATTTGTCGTTATATGCAGGTTCAGCTCTCAGACCACTTCACCTATCGCAAGCTCTTTGCCTTTGTGCTGCCACCCATTGGCATGATGTTGCTCACCTCGGTTTACACGATGGTGGATGGGTTGTTTGTGTCGCACTTTGTGGGCAAAACGGCCTTTGCCGCCGTGAACTTTGTGTTTCCGGTGGTGATGTTGCTGGGGGGACTCGGTTTCATGTTCGGAGCAGGCGGTACCGCACTGGTGGCCAAGACTCTGGGGCAGGGGGCAGCGCGGCGTGCTCAGCGATATTTCACCCAGATTGTGGTGCTGGCAGCCGGTTTGGGAGCACTGCTGGCAGTGGTGGGGATATGGTTCCTGCCGGAAATCTGTCGCTTGCTGGGGGCAACGGATGATATGCTGCCCGAGGCCGTTCTGTATGGCCGTATTATGCTGGGCTTTCTGCCCTGCTGTGTGTTGCAGTGGGCATTTCAGGCGCTGCTGATAGCGGCGGAGAGACCGCGCCTGGCCTTCTGGCTGAGCGTTGCGGGTGGGCTTACCAATGTGGTGTTCGATGCACTGTTCATGGCCGGGTTAGGCTGGGGTGTTGCCGGTGCTGCTGTGGCAACCGGGCTCAGTCAGGCTGTGGCCGGTCTGTTCCCGGTGATTTATTTCCTGTTGCCCAATAACAGCCTGCTACGTTTTACCCGCACCCCCATGCAGCCCCGCCCCATGCTGCAGGCCTGTACCAATGGGGCCTCTGAACTGGTGAGCGGTATTTCAGGCTCGCTCATGAGCATGCTCTACAATTACCAACTGCTGCGCTATTTCGGTGAGGATGGGGTGGCGGCTTACGGGGTGGTCATGTATGTGGCCTTCTTCTTTGTGGCTATTTTCTTCGGCTTCGATATGGGCAGTGGCCCGCTCTTTGCCTATAACCACGGTGCCGCTAATCATGCGGAGTTGCGTAATCTCTTCCGTAAGAGTCTGTTGCTTATTGCCTGTACCGGGTTGGCCCTGGCTCTGCTGGCTGTTGCCTGTGCCGGTCCGCTGGCCCGCATGTTTGTGGGGTACAATGCCGCTCTGACGGCGCTCACCGAGCATGCATTCTGTGTGTTTGCCCTCTCTTTTGCCCTGCTGGGCTTCAATATCTTTGCTTCTGGGCTTTTCACCGCCATGAACAACGGGCTGATTTCTGCCCTCATTGCCTTCCTGCGCACCTTCCTGTTTCAGGCTGTCGCTGTACTGGCTCTGCCGCTCCTGTTCGGGAACAATGCCATCTGGTGGAGCGCAACGGTGGCTGAAATCTGCGCTCTGGGGTTCTCTGTCCTGTTTGTTCTGGCTTTCCGCAGAAAATATGGATATATGTGAAGTGTTTTTTTATTGATTTCCCATCTGAATGATGTATCATAGCGGGGAAGCTTAAAACGTATTTCCTCCATGAAAAATATCCTTATCGTATCCGGCCATACCGATATGAATGACTCGGTGGCCAACAAGACTATTATGGGCATGCTGGAACAAAAACTGCCTGGTTGCCGTACGGTGTATCTGGATCGTCTTTACACGCATAAGCCCATCGATGTTAAGGCGGAGCAGGAAAATCTGATGTGGGCGGACATCATTGTGTTGCAGTTCCCGGTGTTCTGGTTCTCCATGCCCTCACTCCTGCACCGCTGGATGGAGGAGGTGTTCCTGCACGGCTTCTCTCACGGTTCGACCGGTGACAAGCTGCGTGGCAAGACCCTGGTAATTTCCTACACCACGGGAGCCCCGGCTGACTGCATGAACTGGGACGAGTTCTTCGCTTTCATTCGCGGCGCCTGCCACTTTACCGGCATGAACTTCGGCGGTACGGTGCACACCGGCAGTGTGTCCTATAACATGCGTCAGGATCCCGGTATGATGGAGGCCATCACAAAGAGCTCGCAGCAACACGCCGAGCGCCTGGTCGCTCACCTGAGTTCGCTGAGTTGTTGAGCACCGCCACCGCTTCGGTGCTCAGGGATTTGTAGTGGGCTGCGGGGCTTTTTGCTCCGCAGCCTGTTGTTGCGAGGCCCTGAATGGAGCCTTGCAAATGAATGCAACGCTCCCGATGGGAAGCGCAGCCACGCTGACAACGGCATCCGCTACAAACACAAACGGTACCGCCGGTAACACGTACCAGGCATTCGTACTCAGGCGGCGCGTACTTTTATCTACCTGATATTCGTGGTAGAAATAGGTGGAAATGGGGGTGCTGCGCGTGGGCGCGCCAACGAGTGAATGCCAGGCTGCATCTTCTTTCAGCTTGGCGAATTTGCCTCCGCTCACCGCATCATTACAGAGCTGTACCTCGTGGTAGACCATTGCTCCGCGCGTTCCGGGGATTTCACTCCATTGGTAAACATTGCCTTTGATGGGGTCGAGATACATCGAGTTCGGGAACTCTCGGAACTGTGCGCGAAAACCTCGCACATAATGCCTGCCCCCGTGCAGATAGCAGGTGCCGGGGGAATCGACCACGATTCCATCGTGCTTGTAGGCATATTCCCAAACATGGCGGTGCGTTATGCGGCACGAGCAGAGCAGCCCGCTAAGCAACAACAGGGGAAAGACCCTTTTCATGCCTCAGTGTTCCTCGTTGGCCTCTTCGGGCGTAATGGGCTTACGATCCAGCGCCCGCCAGGCCCATGCGATATAGGCGAGGACGAAGGGAATGATGAAGGATACGTAGGTCATGGTACGCAGGGTAAAGAGACCGGAGCTGCTGTTGGCAATAGTGAGCGAGCTCTGCAGGGATACGGAAGAGGGGTAATAGGCTGTGTTGTTCCAGCCGGCACAGAGCAGCAGAGCCAGTACCACCAGCACACTGCCGGCACCGGCGGGCCAGATGGCTCGGTGCCACCCCTTCAACCCCGTTATCATGCCGGTGAGCACCAGCACCACGCCGATAAGCAGTACACTCAGCACCGCCGGCATGGCCAGCAGGTTGTGCAGGTACTTGTACTGTTCGAGGTACACGTAGCCGTCCTCGGGCAACCAGGCGTAACCGTAGCCGCAGAGCCAGCGCAGCAGCCAGGTCAGGAAGAAGATCAGGAAGAAGCCGCTCTCCATGCGCAGACGGCGGCGGCAGTTGGTGCGCAGGGCTTCATCGGCAATGCTATTGAGGAAATACAGGCAGGCCAGTACACGGGTGAGCAGCAGCACACTGAGCCCGAGCATGAGGTTCTGCGGTACCATGGCGGCCTCCAGCCCGTGCAGAGGGTTGACCCAGCTCGATATAACAGGCATAGCCGGTTGAGCAATGGCGGCTTTATCAACCACGAACTCCGCGCCGGTGAAGAAGGTGCCCACGGCGGTGCCGATGAGCAGCGGACCCAGCAAGCCATTGAGCAGCAGGAATACACGGTAGGTCGTGGTGCCGAGTACATTGCCGTTCTTCAGCTGGAATTCATACGAGACGGCCTGTACCACAAAGCAGAGCAGAATGAGCACCCACACCCAGTACGCCCCGCCGAAGCTGGTGCTGTAGAACAGGGGGAAAGATGCGAAGAACGCCCCGCCGAAGGTGACGAGGGTGGTGAAGGTCAGTTCCCACTTGCGGCCTGTGGCCAGTAGCAGCATGCGGCGCTGTTCTTCGGTGCGGCCGAGTGTCCAGATGAGGGACTGGCCGCCCTGTACGAACATGAGGAAAACCAGTAGAGCCCCCAGAAGGGAGACGAGGAACCACCAGTAGTGTTGCAGTAAGGAGATGTCGTTCATGGCTTATGCTGTGGGTTTATCGGTTTCGGGGCCGGCGGCGATGGCCTTGCCCATGATGCTCAGCTCGGCCACCAGCAGAAGGGTGAAGAGCACCAGGAATATGAAGAATGTGGTCTGAACGGAGCCGACCTCCAGTCGCGAGATGGCTGCAACATTCGGCAGCAGCCCCTGAATGGCCCAGGGCTGGCGGCCTACCTCGGCCACAACCCAACCGGCCTGACTGGCCAGCCAGGCCAGCGGAATGGTGAGCACCACTATCCACAGCGCCCATTTCCACTGGGTCCAGTTCGGCAGCCACTTGCAGGCAATCAGCAGCCCGGCGAACAGGGCGATGAAGTAACCGCCCAGCATGACCATGATACGGAAGCTGTAGAAGGTAATCGGAACACTGGGCACCAGCTCGGCCGGGCTGTTCAGGTAGCCATAGCCGAAGTAATCGAAGTTCTCGCGCAGGGTGGTCAGTGCGGCTGCTTTGGCGGTTTCATCCTTGGCCTTGCGATAGTCGGCAAGTGCGGCAATCGCCTTGCGTCCGCGGGCCATTTTTTCCTCGGCGGGCAGGGCGGTGCTGCCATCGGGCAGGGTGTAGCCGCCCTCCAGCAGGTTGCGGATTCCCGGCACGTAGCCATCGGCCTCGTGTGTGGCCAGCAGGGAGAGGGCGTAGGGCATTTCGACATGGAACAGGAACTTGCTCTCATCGCTCGGGGCGGTCCAGTCTGCCCCGGGGCGCAGCAGGCCGCCGAGCACCAGCCCCTGAGCGTTGCCGCCCTCGTACAGCCCCTCGGCGGCAGCGAGTTTCATGGGTTGGTACTGAGCGATGTCACGCCCGCTTTGGTGGCCGGTGTGGGCGGTAATAAGCGCAGCAATAAGACCGAACCAGGCGGCTACTTTGATACTGGCCAGGGCAAAGTCGCGGTGCTTGCCCCGCAGCAGGTACCAGCAGCTCACACCCACGGCAAATACGGCTCCCAGTACCCAGGAGCTGGAGACGGTGTGGCAGAACTTCACCACCGCTACCGGGGAGAAGGCTACCGCAGCAAAGTCAACCATTTCGTTGCGCACGGTATCGGGGTTGAACTCCATGCCCACCGGGTGCTGCATCCAGGCGTTGGCAACCAGAATCCACCATGCTGAGAGCGTGGCGCCGATGATGGTGAGCCAGGTGGAGGCCAGATGCGCGCGCTTGCTCACTTTGTTCCAGCCGAAGTACATCACGGCAATGAAGGTGCTCTCCATAAAGAAAGCCAATATGCCCTCAATGGCCAGCGGCGCGCCGAAGATATCGCCCACGAACCAGCTGTAATTGCTCCAGTTGGTGCCGAACTCGAACTCCAGAATGATACCCGTGGCCACGCCCATGGCGAAGTTAATGCCGAAGAGTTTCATCCAGAAGCGGGCGGTCTGTTTCCAGAACTCGCGCCCGGTGCGCACGTACAGGGTTTCCATGATGGCCATGATGACGCCCAGCCCGAGGGTGAGCGGCACAAAGAGCCAGTGGTACATGGCCGTGAGCGCGAACTGCGCGCGGGACCAGTCTACGAGAGATGAATCGATGGGTTCCATGGTGTTATTTGTCTGCTGCGCGGTCTGTCAGCTCCGTGGCAACGGTGGTTTCCTTCGCTGCCTCGTCCCCCTGCAGGTATGCCGGGAAGAAAAATGCCTTCAGTACCGCAAACATAATGAAAAGTTTAAGCAGAATAATGCCCCAGAGCGTGCGCCCCAGCGTCATGCTGCGGAACCCTTCCTGATAAAATCTCACTACCCTGCCGATAAACATACCGTTATCATAGACATTTTGGCCGTGATGGCAAGCATATAGTGCGTTTTTCCGCAAATAATTGCGAACTTGACATGCCGAGGGGCTGTGTTATGATGTGTGCATGGATTCGGAAATCAGGCTTTACCTATTCTTTGATAACGATTACCCACTGGTTTTACCATCGCCTTACGATGAAATTGAGCCGGAGAAACATTGCGCCTGCCTGACTGTCTGTGAGGATATGGAGGAGGTGAACAGTGAGCTTGTGGTGGCAGGGAAGGTGTTGGAACAGGTGCAGGGGAAGGGATTGAGTCTGAGTGTATATCGTTGGGCCAATCATGCTCGGGCCGATGGCTCGTCCGTGCGCTTGTCTCGGGAGCTGCTGCGGCAGATGCAGGCTCGCGGGTGTGGGCTGGACTATTCGTACTATGTTACCCATTCGCGTGATTCGCGATTCCGTGATGTCACGAGCTTTTTCATGCTCACTTTTCCCGCCGGCGGGGCTCCTGTCGGGGTGCCGGGGAATATGCCGTGGATATTTGGCGACGAGTATCGAGGGGCGCGTTTTGTGCTGACTCCCTTTACAGCGGCGCTGGCTGACTATCTGGCCTACCTTGCAAAGCAGGGGAATACATTGCCTGAGCTGAGAATTGATTATTTTTCGGAGGGCTCCCACGTTATCTGGTACATGGCGGCGGAGGATGAAATCAGCTCCCTTGCGGCCCTCGGTTGCGAGCTGGAACTTCGCATTCATCTCGCCATGCTCCTACCGAAGGATGATGCTCTGGCCCCGCTGTTCCGTTACCTCATGCGCAGCACCGTTTGGCGCGAGATCCTGACCCTCCCGCCCGGTTATGCTGAGGTGGTGGAAAATTGACGTTTTTTCGGAAACTCCCTTGGGTTTTTGCAACGGTAAGGCTGAAAAGACCCTTGGGTTTTTGCAACGGTAAGGCTGAAAAGTCCCTTGGGTTTTTGCAACAGTAAGGCCGAAAAGTCCCTTGGGTTTTTGCAAATTGCTATTGACAGTAAATGAAAAAGCTGTATAATGAAATTTGAGGAGAACGAAGATGAAACGTTACGCACTTGAACAGCTGAAAGAGTGGAAGGATAACCCACGTCGCAAGCCTCTGTTATTAATGGGGGCGAGACAGGTGGGCAAGACTTGGCTTATGAAGGAATTCGGACGTTTGTGCTTTGATCACGTGGCGTATGTTCGCTTTGATAATAATGAACGCGTTCGACAATCGTTCAGTTTGGATTTTGATATACCTCGATTACTGGAGACTGTTTCGATTGAGGGGGGCTGTGTAGTCGAACCGCAGAAGACGCTGATTATTCTGGATGAGATTCAGGAATGCCCAGCTGCATTGACTTCCCTTAAGTATTTCTGTGAAGATGCTCGCGAATATGCTGTTGTTGCTGCCGGATCACTTCTTGGGGTGGCTGATCATGTCGGTACCGGCTTTCCCGTGGGTAAGGTGGATAGGCTTAACTTGTACCCGATGAGTTTTTGTGAGTTTCTGGAAGCCACAGATAATGTGAGATTGGTATCTCTTTTGAACAGGCGTGATTGGAAACTTATCAATCATTTCGCTGATTTGTACACCCGTTTGCTGCGCACATACTTCTTTGTAGGTGGCATGCCGGAAGCGGTTGCTACCTATAACGAAACCAGAAACTATGATAAAGTGCGGGCTGTTCAGTTGGGGCTGTTGGATGATTATCGTGCTGATTTTAGCAAGCATGCTCCTATGGAAAGCGTGCCTAAGCTGAATATGGTGTGGGATTCTGTACCTCAGCAGCTTTCCCGTGAAAATAAACGCTTTGTGTACAGCGATGTCTATATGGGAGCGCGCCGAAAGGCTCTGGAAGTACCCTTGCGTTGGTTGATGGATGCCGGCATGATTGTGGCTGTCCCCAGAGTTAAAATGCCGAGGTTGCCGATGTCCTCGTACTGGGAAGCGGGAATCAGCAAGGTTTTTGTTCTTGATGTCGGATTGCTTGCCGCTACATGTGAACTGGAAGCCGGGACCTTGCTGGATGGAGATGCGATTTTCAGTGAGTTTAAAGGTGCTCTGACGGAACAGTTTGTGCAGCAGGAATTGAGAGCAGCCTGTGCCCTGAAACCGTGTTATTGGGCAAGTGAGGAGAAAAATGCCAAGGCTGAAATAGATTTTCTTATTGCTCACAAAGGACAGATTGTCCCCATTGAGGTGAAAGGAGGAGTCAATATTCAGGCCAAAAGCCTGCTTGTTTATTGTCAGCGTTTTCAGCCTAAAAAGGCCGTGCGTGCCTCGCTTCGTCCGTACGCCTGTAATAATTTGGCATTCAAAGAGCCACAATTCAGACACACGTCCTGCAAACTGACAGAACTGCCACTTTTTGCGATTTCTTTGCTTAGCGAGGAACTTGCAGCGACCGAGGACGTTGTTTAACAATCACCCTCTCATGAGCATGATGCCGGTAATGAGGGCAGGGCGGCTTTGCGCTGTGCCCGACGGCCGAAGTAGAAGAGAAGGGCGGTAATGAGGCCGATGATCAGGGTTTCGACCGTGAGTATGAGCGGTAGAAGGAATTGCACAAGGAAGGTGTCTTCCTCTGCCTGCTGTGGGGCATGGGGCGGGTAAATGACCCATTGGGTATCGCCGACCCGGTAAAGCGGTTTTCCGCTGGCCGCAGTCTGGGAGGGAACTTCGACCACGCTGCCATCCGCCGTGGTGAAGGTGAAGATAGCGTACGCAAATGGGGCTTTCTCGCCTTGGCTGTTGGTACGTTCTTTCCACTCGATACGCGTGACGGTGGCTTCGGCTTTGCTCCATTCGGACTGACGGTTCAGGCTGTCGAACCAGAAATACCCGGCTATGATGAGCGAGATGAGCGTAGCGGGGAGAAAAAGACAGGCTGCAATGGTAAGTGCGTGTTTGGTGAACATGACCGGAAAGTTGGTTTTGAAATAAATGTAACATAAAAAAAATCAATGTCTAGAAAAAAACTTGCATGCTTCATTTTGTCGTGCTACACTGCCATCAGTCGCCATGAAAAACATATTGTTGCTCATCTGCTTACTGCTTCATTCCTGTGTGTATGTTTCCACCTCGGGAGTGCTGGACAACGTGGGGCACCGCGCGCCCCGCATAGAGTTGCAGCAGAAGCAGACCGCCGCCGGAGGGAAGGAATACCAATCGAAAAGTCTGACGCTGTGGAAAAAGGGCGATTTGTACTATGTGGAGTTACCTGTGGTGTATGTGCCGATGGACTGCGATTTGATTTCAATGAGTTTATGTCATGGCAGCCGTGTGGGGGGCTGCTCTTTGCCGTCTGCTGAAGCTCATGCCTGTCAGTCCGAAGCTCAGACATACTATGCCGAGCTGACTGCGCCCCAATTGCAGCGGTTGTTGGCAGATGTGGGCGAGTTTGATGCCCGGGCTTTCCAAGCGGGGGACATCCGCCTGCTGAGGTCGGATACCGTGGATATGCGCTCAGCCCGCCGAGTGAAGCTCAGCAACGATGATTTCTTGTCGGAGCGCTCGCATTACCTGCTCCAATCATTGCCCCACGAACGCACTATCGGCAATCAGCTGCGCCGCCCGTTGACCTGGGCTCTCGCTGCGGTGGATATTCCGCTGTCGGTCGGTGCCACTGTTGTAGGATGGGCTCTGATGGTTTTTCTCGGATGATTATAGGAGCTGATTAATTTGCTGTACAAAGCAGCAGCGTTTTAGTAAACTTGGCCGACTTTATAATGCAAAGATTTTTGTAATATGTTCGTTATTCTGATATTTGCTCTCCTTCTTGTGTTTCTGTTATCAGGGGTGCGAGTTCATGCTTCTGTCTTACCGGATGGTACATACATGAGCCGTGAACGTACCTCTATGATAAATGGCTTTTTTATTTGGATTGTTTTTATAAGCCATTTGAAAGGGTATGGCGTTGATTTGCCGGAGGCTGACCGACTGGTGGCAAAGCTTATTGGTTATCTGGGACAGTGTTGTGTAGCGACGTTTTTCTTCTATTCCGGATTTGGCATTATGGCCTCCCTGCGACGAAAGGGGAGTGAGTATGCTAAGGCGCTTGTGTGCAGGCGTCTTCCGATGTTGTTGTTGCATATGTCATTGGCTGTTTTAGTGTTCTGGGGCGTGCAGGCTTTGTATGGTGCACAGTATGAGTGGAGCAAAGTGTTACTCTCTATGATTGCTTGGGATAGTATAGGGAACAGTAACTGGTTTATTTTTGTTTCTCTGTCGGCCTATCTGATTGTTGCTGTTGCTTATGCCTTGGGGAGAAAGTTGGGTGAGGTCGGCGTGATTTCAGGGGTAATCCTGCTGTTCTTATTGTTAATTGTTTTTCTTAAAATCCATAAAGGTTCTTGCTGGTACGACACCTGCCTGTGCATTCCTGCAGGAATGTTATTCTTTGTTTTCCGCCCTTTTATGGAAAGGATTTTTGCGGTATTGAGGGTTCCCGTGTGGGTATACGGCATGCTTCTTGTTCCTCTTTCTCTTTTCATTTACAGTAGTTTGAGCCGATGGCCCTATCTCAATAACTTTTCCGCCATTCTGTTTGCCTTGGGGGTTACCTTGTTGTTCTCGTGTGTTGAATTGAAGCGGAACCCGTCATTTTTGTGTTGGTGTGGAGGCAGTGCTTTATTCTATCTGTACATATTTCAGCGGATTCCCATGATGATTGGAGCCAGAGCCGGGTGGCATACTGAGTCTCCGTTTATGTATGAGTTGTTTTGTGTTGTAGGTACACTTGCGAATGCCTGGGTGGCCTGTAGGGTGGTTCCTTTTATTGACCGATTGATATTCAGAGGAAAGGCGTGAATTGGCCACCTGCTGTTTTGAAAACTCTGCATTTCTTTTGTGGTCGGACAATGAAATATCATTGACTTATCATGGCCTTTGGGAGTAGAATGCAGCACAGAAGAACCCTTTTCGCACCATGAACGGCACATTTACCTACTCCAACCCCACTCGTTTGCATTTCGGCCCCGATTCTCTGAATGCTCTGGCTGCTGAGTTGCAGAACTATGGCCCCTCTGTCCTGCTCACATACGGTAAGCAATCCATTAAGAAAAGTGGCCTTTACGATAAAATTATCGCTATCCTGCAGGCCGCCGGCAAGACGGTGACCGAGGACCCGGGCGTGATGCCCAACCCCACTGTGGAGAAACTGGCTGAGGGCGCGGCCCGTGCCCGAGCCTGTCGGGCCGACCTCATTCTGGCAGTGGGTGGCGGCTCTGTCTGTGACTACGCTAAGGGTGTGTCGGTAGCGGCTTATTGTGAGGAGGATGCGTGGGAGAAATACTATGTGCGCATGGAGCCGGTGAGCAACCCGATTATCCCCGTGGGTTGTGTGCTGACCATGGCCGGCACCGGCAGCGAGATGAACGGCGGTTCCGTCATTACGAACCACACCACCAAGCGCAAAATCGGTCGCGTTTTCGGTGATAATGTGTATCCCCGCTTCTCCATCCTGAATCCCGAGCTTACCCTGACCCTGCCGCGTTACCAGATGGTGGCGGGCTGCTTCGATATCATGTCCCACATTCTCGAGCAGTACCTCTCGGGCACGGACGACAATACCAGCGATTACATCGCCGAGGGGCTCATGCGCTCCCTTATCACCGCCAGTCGCGCCGCTGCCGTTGACCCTCAGAATTACGAGGCTCGCAGCAACATTATGTGGACAGCTACCTGGGCGCTCAATACGCTGATATCTAAGGGCAAGACAACCGACTGGATGGTGCACATGATGGGGCAGTCCGTCGGTGCCTATACCGATGCCACTCACGGTATGACCCTGGCCGCGGTCACGCTGCCCTATTTCCGCTACATCCTTCCGTACGGTTTGCCGAAGTTTAAGCGCTTTGCTATCAATGTGTGGGGCGTTGCTGCCGAGGGGAAGACCGATGAGCAGATTGCCCTCGACGGTCTGGATGCCATGAAAGCTTGGATGCAGGAAATCGGCTTGGTGATGTCCCTGCGCGAATTGGGAACGACCGAGGATATGCTCGACGGCATTGCCGAGGGTACCTTCCTGCTGCGCGGTGGTTACAAGCCTGATTTGACAACAGCCGAAGTGCGTCAGATTCTCGCCGAGAGTATGTAAGTAACGGTGATGACGATGAAATATCTTATTGCTCTGCTTATCGGTGTTTTATCCCTATCTCTGTCGGCCTCACCTGCTGTAGCTCAGCCCATTGAGGAAGCGCCCATGAGTTACGCGGGCGCACCCTATCTGCTCTGGAAGCTGGCTCGATGGAACGATACCATTCTGCACTGTGAAATAGTGGGGGAAACCGTGATGCCGGTTCAGCACATTTATGAACCGCACCACATCAAGGTGCGTGTGCTCGATACCATTAAGGGCACCCCTCTGCCGGATGAATATCTGATTTACAGCGTTGTTTATGAAGTCGGCAGGGGGAATCAGACGAAGGCTCCGGGCACCTATCCGGCGAGCGGGAAAACGCTGATTGGCTTCAACCGCTCGGAGCTCAGAACAGATGCCGCGACCGGGCTGAGATTTACCGGGGATTTGACGTTTTCACGCCTCAATCCTACAGCCCTGCGCCACCTCCCCATGGTGAAGAAGGATTACCCCGAGCTGTTTGATTGAGTGATCGCTTGCCATTATTAAGAACGGGCTTGTATGCTATCGGCCACTATGTTATCATGAGGTCATGAAAAGAAGTAGTCTGGTTCAGCAAGCCGCGTCCTTTGCACAGGTTGCTCACGAGGGGCAGACCCGTCGTGGGGGAGCACCCTATTATACTCATGTTCATCGTGTAGGAACTCACGTCGGTGAGCTTACTCAGGATGAAATCCTGACAGCCGCAGCCTATCTGCACGATACCATGGAGGACTGTGAGGTTTCGGCAGATGAGCTGGATAATCGATTCGGTGCGCGCGTGGCTGAGTTGGTGCAGGAATTGACCAACAATGAGGAATTGAAAGAACAGCTTGGTAAGGAGGAGTATATGGTGCGCAAACTTTCGGCTATGTCTGCCGAGGCTTTGATTATCAAACTGTGCGATACTCTGGACAATATGACGGAGACGGATAGCTGCAGTCAGGCTCAGGTCTATGCTCAGATTCAGCGTCGCTTGCAGAATAACCCGCCGGCCGCATGGCTCCCAATCCATCAGGAACTCAGCGGCAGAATCCTGACGATATTTGCCGAAAAGTTTGGGGGTTGAGCTTTCTTATCTCTATATGAAAAAAATCAAAAACCGGGGCAGGTCTGAACCTGTCCCGGTTTTTTGAAAGGATTGCTCCGTATGGTTTTACACCAGCTGGGCGATGAGGGTTTCTCTGTCGCCGGGGCAGAAATCCATGGGCGGGATTTCCGGCAGGGTGTAGCAACCGGGGGCCAGTCGCATGCTGGCGCGGGCGGCACAGACCATGACCTGTGCGGTCAGGGCAGGGTTGTTGATGCGCATCTCGAACTTGAAGATTTGGTTCTGCGTGGTGCCCGATACGCCCTTGCGCTCCATGTAAACACCGTGGCCCATGTCGCGGAGTGAATCAATGTCCGGCACCTGCTTGACGTGAGTTTCGTCGTGGCAGAAGTAATCATCGGCCTTAATGGCGGCTTCCACAGTGGCGAAATCGGCTCCATCCTCGAGCTGCACGTAAACCATGCGGCGGTGTACACCCGAACCGGTCGGGATGGTGAGGGAAAGGGCATCCTTCACGCCGGCCTTGGAGCGGGCTACCACACTGTGACCCATGCTCATGCCGGGGCCGAAGTTGGTGTAGGTAATACCCTTGGGTGCCATGGCCAGCATCATGGTGCGCATGACGGAGTCCGAACCGGGGTCCCAGCCGGCAGAAATTACGGCTACGGCGTTGTTGGCCTGAGCCTGCTTGCCGAGGGAGCGGCGCAAATCGACGATGCCGCCGTGAATGTCGTAGCTGTCGACGGTGTTGATGCCCTTGGCCAGCAGGGGAAGGGCGGTTTCCTCCACGCTGCGGGTCGGGGTGCAGAGCAGAGCCACATCCACTTTCCCGAGCTCATCGATATCGGTCACCGTTTTGATTCCATGTACGGGAGCGCTGCCTGCTCGGCGTACAATACCTACTAACTCCATATCAGGTGCAGCACGCAGTGCGTCCACTGAGTACTTGCCGATATTGCCGTATCCTACGATGGCTACCTTAATCATATTATTGAATATGTGTGGCTTGCGTTATTTGTTGTCGATGTGGTAAGCCGGTGCTTACCGCGCCGCTATTTTATCTGAATCGGGCCACCAACGCAAGCGCAAATTCTACCATAGTTGCATTTTTTTAGAATAATTCTTAAATCGAACTGTGTTCGGTGCGGGCAGATAACAAGTGTCGGGCTTTGATTATGCGGGAATTTGCTATTGGGGCTTGCCTGTGCGGTATAGAGTTGCTATAATGGGCGCAACAAAACCTGACTTCTATGCCCCCTCGAGCCCTTCTGTCGATTCTGCCTGTTGCGCTGTGTGCCGTGATGCCTTGTACCGCAGCGCCCACGACCTCGGACCCCGTCCCTGCTGTAGCACTGGTAAAGACTGCGCCTGATAGTCTGAGCCTGCAGGCTGAGGAGGTATTCCTGGCCTTCGCTCTCTTTCCGTCGAGTGACCTGCTGAAATCACTCGTGAAACCGGAAAACGGTGAAGTAGACGAAGAGCAGCTTGCCATGCTGAAAGAGGATATCGAAGCCCTTCGCCCCTGCTGCGGGATGCTGCGCAGCCTGCCGCCGGAGCGTGTGAAGGAGCTTATGATGCTGGCGGACGCCGTGCTGTGGCAGAGCCAGTGGTTGAGCAATGTCTACATGGGGGAGTTCGGCATAGAATGCGAATACCCCTTTGATGTTGGCTTGTGCGAATTGTCGCACTGCGCTGAGATTGTCAAACAGGTATTGAGCGGTAAGGCGGCGGTATCTCCCGAGGTGGAACCACTGCTGCGTGAGCTTGTGGAGCTGGTAGGTGGTGAGCAGGTGCTGGATTATCCTGCCGCTTGGTACGATGAACAACTGGCTGAGGATTATAAGACGGCCCTGCAGTTTTACAAGGATTTCTGCGCGGCAGCCACGGCCAAGACGGATGCTCAGGCCATCGCCCTGCTGAAAGAGCAGGAGGAGGTGATGGCTTATTTCGTCGCTAAGGGGGAAGGGGAAATTTGGCGCGTCAATAAATTGGCCTTCTTTTTCCACGCGACCTTGATGGAGCTGTGGGAATACAAGTGCGCGCCTTATGGTGCGTCCTATTCTGAGCCGATTCTGCCACAGGAATATCGTACTGCTCCCCGATTGAAAGCCCTGCAGCCCTTCATCGAAACATTTCCCGCCCTGCGCGAACTGTTGGATTTGTAACCCTTACATCTTCTGTTTATGTCTACCCGTTACAAGGCCTCCGATTGGAGCATGGCTGTCGGCATTTCCTTGATAGGCATTGCTCTGATGGTGTTGGGGGCTTTCTCCTATTGGGACAACGATAAAATCAGTCAGGCCGGGATAACAACCACGGCAACCGTTGTCGATGTTAAGGTCAGCCGTTCGCGAACCGGTGGTGGCATTTATCGGCGCCCTCGCCGAACCACGCCTACCTATACCCCCGTGGTTCGTTATGTGGATGCCACAGGTACCCCGCAAATAGGTACCAGCGCTGTCAGATCCATTGAGTACAAGAGCCTGCAAAAAGGGGATTCCGTCACGATAACCTATAACCCTGCTGAGCCTGAAGAGGTGCTCCTGCAGGGAGAAAACGGCAAGGGCGGCCCCATTACTTCCATGGTGGCGGGGGTGCTGTTAACCCTTGTGGGCGGGTGGATTGTTCACGAAGGTGTAAAGAAAAGCAAATAACGTACAGACTATCCTATGAATCCGCGTTCATTCAATCTCCATCGTTACCTGTTGTTCCTTGCCGTGTTGTGTATGGCGGGGCTGAGCAGTTGTGTGTGTTCGACCGGCAATTACTTTAAAAATCTCGGCCGTGAGGGGCAGTGTATTCTGATGGAAACGAGAGCAGATAACACCCTGGAGCTCTATAAGGTGCAGAATAAAATCTATGCCAAGGGTACCTTGACGACTTTTCACGAATACGACCCGGTGTGGGTTTCTGACATTAACCGCGCAGACCTAACCTACAAGCTGACATCAGCAGACGCCCCGCGACAAACGGTGTACCAAGAGCTGCAGTTGGTTCGATTTTCCTTACCTCCTGATTCTGAGGGTAAAAAGTATCTGGATAAATGGCAAAGCGCAGGGACTCCCTATCTGACGGAGCTGCCAGAGGGGGCGCGCCCCTACCGCAGTCGGATTTCGCTTGTCTCATCAGGGGATTATCCGCATGTCGATGATGGTGGCAGATTGCGGCCGGCTATCATGACGGAGCAGACCGGGGCCACAATCCACGCGCTCTATGCCTATCCCATGGCTGCTATTTGTTACGCGGGTATAGATGCCCCGGTCATGGTGGCGCAGGGGCTTGTGGCTGTCGTGGTTCTTCCTTTTGTCGGTATATACCAACTTGTAGATTGATGAACTTGAATAAAGAACTGAAGATGAAAAGGTTAATCGTATTGCTGCTGGCGATGCTGAGCCTGACGGGCTGCCAATGGTTGGAAGAGCAAAGGATGGTGGCCGAGCTGTCGGAGCACCTGAACGGTTTTGATGCCGAAGCTGCTTATGCCGCCTATCTGAAATCACATGGGGAAGAAGCCCGCAAGTTACGCGAAGCTGCGGCCGCCGCTGCCACCATGCGTATACATATTACCGGGCATGTGCCTATTGAAATTGTAGGCAGTTCCGCCGGCCCTACTGAGATTGACGAATATCTGCCCCTGACGGAGGATGAAGTGAAAGAAGTGCGGGAGATTCTGGCCGGACTGGAGGAAACACCTGCCCATGATTTCGATCTGTGGCTGCTTAATAAGTATGATTCATATTTCGGCCCCCAGCCGGCGCCGCCTCCCTTTTGGGATATCATGGAGTTTGTGTCGGCAGATGGTAAGGTACTGGCTACATTCGGTTCCTATGCCTCTTTGTATGGAGATGCTGCCAAAGCCGAGGAATATCGAACCAAACGCTACCGACCCACTTACATGCTGCCAACGGCCGATGTGGCCCGATGGAAAGCGCAGCCCTTCATTAAACGGGCAGACGCGCGCATGCGCGAATTGTACGCGCTCCTGAAAGGTTAGCCACTCCGAATCCACTGACTAAAAAACTTGATAATGAATATGTTTCGTGTTTGCTGAACACAACTCGTTTAATATCAATTTTCCCCTGTTTATGAGAAAAGTTCGCTCTGACCTGATAGAACGTGGCCGGACTCCTGAGTTCTGCCCGGATATCCTTTCCCCTTGCTGCCATTCCGTTTGTATGAGTGTAAGCCTTAACAGACTGCAATCTCTTGTCGCAAAGTTCTGCAGGCTGCTGTCGGTCTTGGCGGTGGCATGTGCACTGAGTAATTGCAGTTGCATGGTGTCCTCGAAGTTGGGGCATAGTCTGGATTCGGTGGGGTATGCAGAAGCCCGGGAGCTTGCGTATGCCGCTGACAGACCCTTTTATGAACTGAACGGCTGTTACTATGCCCGGGTGCGTCTGGAGTATTGCTCACGACAGGCTCGCCCGGTGGATTTGGCCTTTTGTACTACCTACGGTTCGAACTGGCAACCCGCCGGCACATACATTGACGGCTACTTGCTGATGAGTGCTGAAGATGTGGAGCACCAGCTGAAGCGTAAAGCGGCAGAGCCGCCCGAAGCGGCCCGACTGTTTATACCGGAATCGGAGTTCCCCCGTCTGGGGGCCGTACAACTCCCGAACCGACGATGCTCCCATGGCTGTAAGATTGACGGAGCAGGGGCAGAAAAGGGCGAAAAGCTCAACATGTGTACGCTGACATCAATACAACCCCGCCCATATACCGGGGTGCCGGTGCAACGCAGTTTCGGTAACTATGTGCGCAAGCCGTTGGTTGTACTCCTGTCGTACGGGGTGGATGCCCCCATCTCGCTTGTCGGCAGCGCCGCATACTGTCTGCTCATTACGCCACCCATGATAGTCCGGCAATGTTTTTAACACCTTCTGCACAACATTGGTGGCATCGGCGCTGATTTTATAATTAGCCGAAGCTTATGTCTGCACCTTAACGCACGGGCGGCAGCGGTGGAATAAGGCCTAGCAGTCTGCGGCGTAAGTCGCCGAATTCAAAGACTTTCAACTTCCAACATTCAACTTTCAACTTCCCCCATAAATATCTTGTAAAATGAAGTATAGCGTGTATAATCAGTCAGAAAGAACGAAAATCATGTCGAAACTGCGCAAAGTACGTCGGTGGCTATGGTATGCCTGCATCGGTATACCGCTGTTTCTGTTGTTTATGGCCGGCAGTTGTGCGTGGTGGCTGTGGGGGTGGACTCTGAAAGCGGAACCGGATTTTCATGCGAGCTGGACTCCGCAGGAGCAGGCGGCAATCAAGGAGTTTGACCATTATCTGCGGCAGCAATACGCACCGGATACTGTGGAGCGCATGATGCTATTACCCCGGGCGTTTCAACAAGCGATGGGCGGGGAACCCGTCAACCCCGGACCTGTTGAACATCTTGCCGGTGCTTATGCTGCCCGCATGGTAGCAGCCCCTATTTCTGATATGTTACATAGCTTTGCCGAAACCGGCGATGCCTCTTCTGCCGATTCCGTCAGTTTTCAGGATGTCTACGGTCTTACCCCTGCTATCGTTGCCGCTCAAACCGGTCATCTGAAGGCTCTGGAGGCGCTGGTGCTGCATGGAGCTAACCCGAATGCCATTGCCGAAGTTCGGCAGGCCGGCTATGAGGTCATGGAGGTAGATTCTCCACTTTCGCCTTTGCTTAACGGGCAGTTTACTCATGGTCGCACTCTGCCGTGGGAAACACGCCGGCAAACGGCGGAGTTTCTGTTGGCTCATGGCTGCAATCTCGATGCCTCCCGCCGCATCAACAAACTCAGTTGCGATATGGCTCTGATGATGCATACCCCGGAAGGTATAGTTCCCTGGCTGTGGGCGCTGGACCAAGGCATGAGCATGAACCCGGAAAATCTGAACCTGATTGTCACTTTTGCAGAGGCTCGTCCTGTGCTCGAGCGGGTTTTGCGGGAGAAACTGGTGGATGTTAATGATGCTTCCTTCTCTGAAACGGCTCTTCAATGCCTGATGCGTGTGCTGTTGCGCCCTTACGATGAAGAAATGTGGCGTGAAGAACAACCGGAAAAGATGTTGGAAGAGCATCTGGACCTATTGCTTGTGGCGGGGGCTGACCCTAACCTTATTCCGAGAGATGCCGAGCCGCAGCGTCCCGGGGAAAGCGATGAGGAATACGAAGAGCGCCTCTATAACTCGGATGCGCTGGAACATACCCCGCTGGACATCGCCACCAAGGCTCTGGAACGCGCCAAACTGCCCGCTCACCGCGAGCTTTGCCAACGCATGATAGAAAAACTGAAACACGCCGGTGCCCGCCGACAGACCGAAGATCATTCGCGGGTATCTCGGCACGCGCTCTAACGTGCGTGCTATTCCAATATATATTGACACTGCGCGCTTTTTGTGGTAAGTTTCCCGCGCAATATACTGAAACCGAGATGAGAGACGCCATGAAGAGACTCCTCCTTCTTCTGATGCTTGTGATGGCTGTGTTGGCCATGCAAAGTTTTGGTGCCACCGAGCTGCCTGCTGCAGAGGGCGCCACCGCCCCGGCCAAATCTCCGCTCTGCGGCACGATATGGTCGCTGGCTCCGGCTGTGCTGGCCATTGTGCTGGCTCTCATCTTCAAGGAGGTATATTCCGCATTGTTTGCCGGTGTGGTGTTGGGCGCCTGTTTCGTGACGCAGTTCTCGCCGATGGAGACGGTGGACTTCGTGGTGAATACCGGACTTATCGAGGGCATGAAGGCCACCACGGGCGTATTCATCTTTCTGGTGATTCTCGGTGCCTTTGTGTGCATGATTAACAAGACGGGAGCTACCCGAGCCTTCGGCCTGTGGGCTCAGACCCACATCAAATCCCGCATTGGCAGTCAGCTGGCCACATTTTTCCTCGGTATTCTCATTTTCATCGATGATTATTTCAATTGTCTGGCCGTGGGCAGTGTGATGCGCCCCGTGACCGATGCCAAGCGGGTTTCCCGTGCCAAGTTGGCCTTTATCATTGATGCCACGGCGGCCCCCGTATGCATGATTGCCCCTATTTCGAGCTGGGCTGCGGCGGTTTCGCAGTACTCTGCCGGCACGGGCTACAATGGGTTGGAGCTGTTCATACAGGCCATTCCGTTCAATTTCTACTCTTTGCTGGCTCTCTGTTTTGTGGTCATGCTGGTGCTCATGCGCTTTGACTACGGCCCCATGGTGCGCTATGAGCGCAATGCCACCGAACACGGCGATGTACACACCGTGCTGCCCGATCAAGCCATGCAGGAACAGGAGCAGCTTGACTCCCGCTGCGGTAAACTGGTTGACCTTATTGTGCCGGTGCTCTTGCTCATCGGGCTGGAGACCTTTGCTCTGGTGTACGTGGGTGGCATACTGGAGGGCAAGTCCTTTGCTGAGGCTCTGAGTGCTACGGATGCTACCGTGGGGCTCCCCTGGGGTGCTATCATTGCGCTGGTGTTGGCCGTGGCATTCTACCGCATTCGCGGCGTGCTGAGTTTCCGGGCGGCCATGCGCTGCATACCCCAGGGCTTCATCGCCATGGTGCCCGCCATCCTTATACTGACTTTGGCTACAGCGCTTAAGAATGTGACCGGCGCGCTGGAGGCTCGCGAGTTCATCGCCTTCCACATGGAGCACTCCGCCGCCGGGCTGGTGAACTTCCTGCCTGCTGTGATTTTTGTGGTGGCTGCCATTCTGGCATTCTCCACGGGGACCTCCTGGGCTACCTTCGGTATTCTTATCCCCATTGTTGTGAGCACATTCGACCCGACCAGCCCCCTCATGTACATCGGCATGTCGGCTTGTCTTGCCGGTGCTGTGGCCGGCGATCACTGCTCCCCGATTTCGGATACCACTATCATGTCCAGCGCCGGTGCTCAGTGCGACCACCTGAGCCACGTTTCCACCCAGTTGCCGTACGTGCTGACGGTGTCCGCCGTGTCCTTCGCGGCGTTCCTGATGGCCGGTTTTGTGCACAACTGGTTCATTGTGTTCCCACTCGCTCTGGGCTCGCTCTTCATCACCCTGCTGGTGCTTAAGAAGCGTAGCGCCAAAGCGCAAGGGAATGAAGCCTGATTGCAATCCGGTACGGAAATAACTCTCCTGAAATGATGTCACCCATTGCCAAAAAGATTTTTCGTGCTGTGTCCGTACTGGTGACCTGTTCGCTGATAGCGCTGACGGTGCAGTTTGTGATGGCCAACCCGCGCGAGTCATGCAGCAGTGAAAGTGTGGCCGCTTGGCAAGAGATACTGCCATGGTTTATGGTTACGGCTGTTCTGCTGTGGGCGGGGTGCTTTTGCCTGCCCCGTTTGCAGCAATGGTTGGCTCTGGCGGCTCTGCTGGTGTGCACCCTCCCCCTCGCCGGACTGAACGGTTCCATTTGCTGCCACGAAAGTTATGGGGATGTCCCGTTTTATTGGGGGCTGGTGCTGATGGTGGGGTGGCTGAGTTACCTGCTGCTCTTTACCGGCAAGGCGTTCTACGCGGTGCTGAGCGCTGCCCTACTGCTGCTGGCTCTCTTTCTGCACGCCATAGCGTGAGCAATCAGCCTTGGTTCAGGGGAGCCCTCAGTAATAATGATGGGTGATTTCCAGGCAGGGGCCTTCGCCATGTTGGCGGGAGCAGGGGCTCAGGGTAAACACTTCATCCGCAGTCCAGGGGTCATCGTCCTCCATCTCTCCGACCGGGATTTCATGCTCGATTACCGGGCAAGCGTTGCGCTCGAGAAAGGCGTTCAGCACCTCACACATGGCATAGAACAGCCAGTTGCGGTGGGTGGAGGGGCTGTCGACGGCGCGCAATTCGGGCAGGCCGAATCGGGGCATGCCCTCGGTTTCCAGCCCGGCTTGGTTTTCTGAGTTGCAGGAATGGAGCCGCAGCATGCAGAGCAGCGGGTGCTCAGCGTCAGCAATCTCGGTTGCCGGGGTAAATCCGTTGCCCAAATCGGCAGCAACGGCCCGCCCGCTCCGGCAAAGCTCCTGCACGGCGAGAGCCAATCTGTGAGCGGCTGCAAGGGGGAGTTCGCCGTCGCTGCTCCGGCATGTCAGCAACACTTGCCACTCGTGGGGCATGGGTGCCGTCGTGGGGGAATCTACCTGCTCCAGTTCGCACCCGTGACATAGCGGGGGCAATTCTATCGGCGCGCCCTTCATCAGCACGCTTGCATGGTAGCTCGCTTGCGGTACGCTGAGCAGAGCCCCGCGCTCGGCTCCCCGAGCACGGAGAAAGGCCAGTAATTCCGGGTGAGCTGTTCCGATGGAGAATCTGCTGTCCATCGCGGCATCCAGCGGGGTAAATCCGGTGAGAGTCCGGGCATTGATATCTGCCCCTTCCTGCAACAATCGTTCGGCTGTTTGAATGGCTGCAGCGGCATCCTCCACCCACCTGTAGGAGCATAGCAGGTGCAGGGCAGTTATGCGGTCAGGGTTAAGGTCGGGATTGGCTCCCTGTGGTGTAGCCCCGTGTGCAAGCAGCAGGTCGGCGATGTCCTGCTTTCCCCGGGCCAGGGCATCCAGGAGTGGCGGATAATACGTGCCGGCATCCGGCGGAGCCCCATGCTCCAGCAGCAGACGTACCGCCGGCAGATTGTCGTCCGCTACACATTGTTCCAGCACGCCGAGAGCAAGAAAATGAGGCGGGGTCAATATAGCCGGATTGGCCGCTCCGGCTCTCAGCATGGCAGTCGCCACTGCCCAGCGTTCTTTTTGCAGCGCTGACCGGAGGTGTTTGGCTACATCATCCTTGCAGATAAGTGAACCATCCTGCAGCACCGAGCGAATGCAGCGCGCGGCAAGCTCGGGCTTATCTTTCTCAATGGCTTTTCTCAGCTTGTCCCATATCCCCTTGTCATTCAATAGCCAATCACGCCGCGCTACCCAGATGGTCAGCACCAGAAATCCCAGAGTAAGCAGCAACAACAGCACATCCCTGCCGGTGACCTCCCTCGGCAGAATAACCATGCCTGCAATGGTTACCACGACCCCCATTCCCCAGAATGCGATGGCGGCCAGATGTCCTAACTTCGTCATTTCTCAGCCCCTCTTATATCATGGCTTTGTATATAAGTCAACTACGTTTAAGGAATTGCTGTTTTTTGTTTTGGCTTTCGTTTTTTTCACGCCTAAAATACAAGCATGACGAACCTGAACATGAGACTTGCCCGCGATGGTAGGGTAGGGGGCTGCTTAACCTGCTACTTTAAGCAGTTTCTTTATTTGCTCATTTGGGGCTTAATTCTTGCCATGTTCGCCGTGGCTATCTTTTTGTTTCTGATTACTTACCCTCCGCGCGTCTCGCTGTGCTCGCTTGCTACGCCGTGGCAGGTCGTCATGACAGGCCGCGGGCTTAAAAGCCCGCCAAATATCTGAACCCGCGCTTGCGCGGGTGGCATACTGTAGCCGGGCGGCGTAAGCCCCCGGTAGAGGGAAAAAAAGAAAAAAAGAACCCGCGCCTGCGCGGGTGGCATAAACGGTGGCTGTCTGTCTGAATGATGTACTTTATTCATTCGTGACCATATTTTCCAGCCCGTTTTTCTTCAAGAACAGTAGAAGTTCTTCATCTGCAGAATGTATTCGGTGGTGCTCCTTCTGGTTTCTGATATAATCTACCACAGTTCTGACTTGTGATGTGCTTACAGAAAAAGCACCGTAGCCTCTTTGCCATGCGAAACCGTGATATTCAGCGTCCAGACTTTTAATCCATCTGCTCGAATTTGATTTGATGGAACGAATAAAATCGCCCAGACTCAATGAGATAGGTAATGTTGAGAGAATGTGAACATGGTCAGGCCTACCACCAACCATATGAGCAACACCAGACATACTATGAATAACACCGCCGATATAGCGAAATATTTCCGGCAGGTCTTTTTCGTTTATCTTCACACTTGAGCTTTTTGTATGAAAAATGATGTGAACGAAAACGTTGGTAAATGTTGTGGCCATGTTGATTTACTATTCCCGCATGTTATCACGTGAACTTCATAAGGCAAGTAAAAAATCCCTTTTTTTTGAAGCAACGGCTTATGCCACCCACACTTTGTGTGGGTTCTTATTTTTTTATTATTCGGTTACCTAGGGCTTACGCCCTAGGCTCTCGTATGTCACCCGCGCAAGCGCGGGTTAAAAGTTTGGCTTGCTACGCTCGCGGGTAATTCTCTGCCAAACTCCAATTTGTAGAGGGCCGACGAGATGCCGGGTGGAAAATAAATGACCTTGCTTTTGTAAAGCTCAGCTTTGCTTTACCCCGGCGCAAGTCTGTATTCTTCTGTGTCGCTTTTTGCTTCGAATTGACTTTCAGTTATTTCAGCTTGTCGATTTCCTGTTGCAGGCAGGCCAGGAATTTCCCTGCATGGGCACCATCCATTTGTGTATGGTGAAATTGGAACGAGAGGGGTAGCTCGTACCTAAACCACTTTTTTCTGTATTTGCCCCAGATAATAAAAGGGTTATTGAAAATACCGCTGTTCATGCCGACAGCCCCGTCGATTTCGGTATCGATGATGGCCGAGGTGCCGATAACCATACAATCAGCCGACAGGTCGTAGTCCTTGCAAGTTGCGGCTACCTGCGATGTATACTTCAAATAGTCCCGATTAAACTCCTCCATGTCAGGCGAGAAGGGAATATCGCATGACGATACCTCACCGTTTTTATTCTTAACAATGGTGTTGACCGCAATGGCTTGGTAGCGCATCAATTTATCGCCAACGGGTAACAGATAAAACTCTTTTATGGCTGCTGCGGCTTTGCCTATGCAATAGTCGAGCAGCATATTGAACTTATAGCCCCGCTTCCTGCTGATTTTGACCAACCTTGTCACATGGAAGGTCTTGAAAAAGGTGACCATGGGGTTCGGTGCCTGCATCCATAATTCAAACGCCATTGCCCTGGTCGTCTCCTTTGGGTTCACTTCCTCTGCCATATATCCGTGCCGTATTGTTATTTTTGTAAGGGGAATTATACGCTATTTAGAATGATAGGCAAGCAATTTTTCTTATGGCAACGCGAAAGTTCACCGGGCGGAGCTTCGCCTGGTGCTGCTCCCTCAACTAACTTCCCTTCAAACATGATAAGTTGGCACAGGAAATACGCAAACGATTACCGATAAATGTTATTTTGCACTATCAGCAATCATGGGATGTGGGATTCGGCTTGCCGTACTTTGCGATAGATAAAGGCAGAATCGTTTTTGATTCCCGCAAAATTGATAAAAAACCGAATCGATACTCTTGGTGGTCAGAATATGTTAACAATCTCGATGCTATTAACCCATAAGTGATTGCCGAAGTTTCGAGCTGGCGATTCATGCGTTTCGATACGGTATAACCGGGACTTTCTGGAGTTTGAACCTCTCATGCTGATGAATTTCATCATTCGCGTCAACTTGAAAAATTGTCGGTGGCATCGGCCCCGATTTTGTAATTTACATCCGGCATAACTATTTAATGATTGACTACAGATTGTTCCCGTGTTAGTAATGCATACCATGCTGTTTATACGACCCGATAACGCGCTTGACCGTATTGCCCGCAAGGTTTGCAGGTGCGTGTTCTTTACTGCATGGATTGCCTTAACTCTTTTGATGTGGGCATGTGCGATTGCTTTATTTTTCTTGTAAAAAACAGCCCCCGCGCAGGTGGCGCTTGGCGAGGATTCTATAATCAACGCGCGACGCCCATCCAGACAAATCGGCCGAGCTTCATCTATGAGAGTGTGAATATCCTTATCGGCTCGAAGAATGCTACTTTGTGACAGGTGTAGAATTCCGGATAGTAATCTTGCCGATGTCTCCTGCATTACCCTTGCAATGTGCCCCATGAGACGAAGAGTCATGCAGCGTTTGGGGTGTATGCATTGAGGTCTGACTACGGCATATCTCGCACAATGAGGGCAGTATAAATAGGGCGTTTCTATCTGCAACGCAATATCGTATTGCATATAAGGGGTATTAACTACAGTAATCTGTCGGCTTCCTTTGCATTTTGCGCAGCATACGCGGAAAATGGTCTAAAGGAAGAAAAAAAACTTCCACGCTTGAACAGAGTGGTGAAAATTGATATAATACCCAACAACAGATATACGCTTAATACAATGTCTACGCTATCTCCGACTTCTACATGCAACAAAGTGCTGTTTTGCAGCGGCTGCTCAATAGACGTGCAATATCTGGCAGAAGGTATTGAATGATATAAGCGATTTGTACACCACATGCGCACAAAATAGGGCGCTTAAAATAGCCTGAAATAGCATTTGCTTAGCCCGCTTCGTTATATAAACTGCAATTCTCACCACCATGCAAAGAAGGAATTACATTGAACATATTTTAGAAAAAGCAATTTGGAGTCATGAAACATACGTTACGCTCAGAGCAACCCCCTCTGAGGGTGAGGTGCGACTGGCAATTCGTTCTATCATGCGAAGGACTCCCGATATTTTTTGGTTTGATTATCAATACCGATATGACGAAAAAACTTCATGTGTGCAGTTACAATACACATTTTCGGCAGATAAAACAAGAATCATAAGAGAGAGTATAAATGATGTTATTGAAAATGATTTTTGTCTTTCCCTTGTTAAGACGCTTCCCTTGGTAGAGCAAATTGCCTACGTATATAAGTGGCTTGCAACAAATTGCAATTACAGCATAGTGTCTCCATACAATCAAACGATTTATAGCGTTTTTATTCACAGAAAATCGGTTTGTACTGGGTATGCGAAAGCTGCTCAATTTCTCTTTGATCGTCTTAACATAGAGTCGAGAATTGTCTATGGGAGGTTAAATAACGATACTGCAAATGGCAGACACTGTTGGAATATGGTAAAAGCAGACAATGTCTATTACCATTTTGACGCTTGCTTTAGTGATTGCGTGTTGAATGATGTAGCACGAAACGCGGGGGTTAAGCAGTTCTTGGAGATAGACGGTATTAATTACAATTTCCTATGCATTTCCACAGAGGAGGTATTGAAAACAAGAAATATTGAGGAGGAATTTGCTGTTCCTGAATGTCCAAACTCGTGGTCGAAGGAGATAATAGAAGGCTTGTCTCGGTTGAAATTGAGCGGGCGAGATTGTGTTCGTGGGGCATTGCTGAGTAATCGTGGATGTTCAGCGGATGTTTATTTGTGCAGCAAACACAAAAACGTTGTGCTGAAATGTTTTAAATCAGATTACAAGGACATTTGTAGGATTGAGTATCAACGATTGTTACGAACAAGGGGGTGTACTCATGTGCTGCAGTGTATCGAGCAGTACACGGATGTAGATAATGGCATTATTGCCCTTGAACAGGAAACTCCCATGATAGATTTGCTGTATAGCAAAACGTATGAATTTTCATTTATAAGCCTCCTCCGAATGTGTACCCACGTCGCAGAAGCGTGGATTGAATGCAAAAGCCGTGATATCGTGTATAGGGATATTCACCTTGGCAACATATACCATACCGATGGCGGGATGTTTAAGTTGGGGGATATGGGAAGTTGTGCCAGCGATTTTGATAAAAAATGTACTGAAGGGAATCCTCTATTCATGGCTCCGGAAGTGGTGGATTTCGGTGTGTTTACTGAAGCATCCGCTGTTTATTCTATATCCATGCTCATGTATTTCATTTTGAATGGAATGCAACCTCTACCCGAACATAATGGAGGGCCTATACCCACACCAAAGCTTTGTCAATTGTTCTCCGCCAGAACACGGGACTCAATGAATGATTTTTTTTCACGAACAATTGCTTTCTTGCTTGAAAACAGAATAAGCAATATGGAAACATTTATTTCACAATTAAGGGCTCTGGAGAGTGGTTGTGACATCGATGATATTTCGCTTTCCAAGATTGATATTTATTCCGGTGGGCTTGGAGACAAGAAAACTGCAGTACGTTCAACTGATTTGGGTATAGATTCCTGCGCTTGTACGTGTGCCATAAGTCCTTCATCGTCTGCATGTGAACGCCCCGCCTTAACCTGCATACTTTCTCCGTCTCTAGTAGAATCTTTTACCCGTGCTGTGAATACGAAAAAGGAAGGGATAACATCGAAGTTTAATCCAAGCCCTAATATTACCTATGCACCGAATTTCGGTGCAGCAAAAACATCATTCTGGCAGAAAATCTTCAGACGAAAAAAAAGCGATTATGTTTTTTCCTCTATCTTTGCACCGGCAGAAGTTCGTAAGGGATCCTTTTTACAGATTCAGGTATATCTGCATTTGGAAGCAGATGGAGAAAAAATCAGAAGATTAGCCCGGGAGTCCGATGCGCAAGCCGAGCGCAGGGATTATATTCCATTGTCGCTTAAATTAAATCGAGGTGATAGGGTTGACGTAAAACTTAGAATATATGGCGCATCTCGATTGATGTCGGAATATAAAAGCATGATGATATGGCAAGGTTCTTTTACGAAAAGCTCTTTTAGTTATTACATACCGCAAGACATCGATGCTGACGAGTTAAATTGTGAGGTACTCATAAGCATCAACAGTGCAGTAATTGGCGAAATGAGATTTATAACTCACATTGTTGATGCGCCACGAAACCTGAACACAGAAATTGTGGCTAAGCGGTTCCATAAAATTTTCATTTCGTATGCTCACGAAGATGCTCCACAGATAAAGTTCATAGCCATGGCCTACAAAGCGCAGGGGGTGGAGTATTTCTTTGACCGACACGTTCTGGTATCTGGTGATGTATATGAAGAAAAGATATTCGATTTTATTGATATGGCTGACTTATTCGTTCTGTGTTGGTCGCAGAATGCAGCTAAGAGTGACTATGTCAATAAGGAGAAAAAACGTGCCCTGCTGCATGCTTATCCGCAAAGGAGAATCGAAGATGCTACGATAAAGATATGTCCAATAAGTATTGATCCCAAGGCTGAATTGCCGGATGATATGAAAGACATATACACATTTGAGGAGATATAGTTGCCTAAGCATACAGAATCGACAGGTTGTGGATTCGAGAAGTCTTTAGTGCCCTTAAAAAGCTTTCGCGATTAGGAAAACGGGCTTCCGGCTTCGAGTTAGGGCTTGCGCCCTCCTTTCTACGCCGTGACGGGTAGGCATAGTAGGCTTTTGGGTCTTTTGGGGGCGTTTTGCGTCCGGTAGGACGGTGGCGGGGCTTGTAAGCGGGTAATGCCTAAGCGGGCGTAGGTGTGGAAAATCAATCAAAAACAAAAAACGAAGCGGATTGCTTTTGGTACGTTCACTCCAAGCAAATGAGGAATAGCTTGTAATATATCGGATATAAATATTTTGCGAAACGGAGTTCTACGATGGTTATACCAAGACTTTGGGCTGAAATCAGCTACGTGTGACCTGCACAGTCACATTTCTATATCTGGGTTTGCCATAATGATATATCTTTATTTCTGCAACTCCCTCTGTTCCTTTTTTATCCGTAAATCTGATACTTATCTCCATGTCGGCAAAACCTTCCATATCAACGCCTGCGTACTGTAACGATAAAAGCATACCTTTTCCATCCCTTTTCCGGACCTTGGCATTAAATGGTATGACTTCGCCAGTGGGTATGTCTGCATCATTAACAAACAAATCCTGATTGACGAAGCGGCATTTACCCTTACTCTTTGATTTTTTAGACTTCTTTTGAGTCCGTTGCTTCATCGTTACTTCGAACTGCTGTTTCTTGGGAGTGGGTACCCATTTTTCCTGTTGAGTATCCCAACATTCTGCTTTCTCAAAAGAAAAACGATAAGAGACATCTGAGGCCTGTATCTGGTTTAACAGAAGTAGACTTAACATTGCGAAAAATTTGAAAAAAGCATTCATGTAAGTATATTTACACTAAGTAATCAGATTAGTAAAGCGCAAAATCATTAAGAAAATAAATACCTGATGATTAGGTTGCTTGTTTATATTCAATTTTTCGCTCACTCGTCTTTTTTCGTCACCGGGGGCGGCTGCATGTGGTACACCTCCATCCGGTGCTCGATAGTCTGCAAGCGGACAGACATCTCGGACAGCACGCGGATGGTCTTCTCCTGCGCTTCTGTTTGCTCTGTTTTTGCGCTTTTCCTCATTAACTGCTTGCCAAGCCTCCCGGATTCTGCTAACATGACACCGTAACATATACGCGCTTTTGGTAGAATCCACCCAGATTGACTGACACTCCCCCGCTACACGATGAAAACCACATTATTTACCCTTATCCTTACCGCTGTGGCTGCCCTGGCCGCAGATATGCCTATGCTGAACGAACGCCTGATTCTCGACCTCCCGAAGGAGGCTCAGTATGGACAGCGCACCACCGCGCTGATGGCTGCCGCGCCCGGAGATGATGAAACTCTGATATGGATAGGAGAGGAGGGCGATCGCATCGCCGTATATGCCAAGGAGCTTGATGTACTGGCCGATGCTGATTTCGACAAACAGGCGCGCGAGTTCCTCGATTCCTACAATGAAGAGGCCCCGCTATACGAAATCAAGGCTCTGAACGCCGATGTATACTATGCCCTGCGCAAAAAAGCCCCCGCCCGCGCCACAGGTGCGGATTTGTTCGGCGTAGCGCTCGTGCGGCACCGCGACGGCTCTCTCATTCGCATGCAGATTCTGTTTGCTGCGAACCATGTCAGCAAGCCGGAAGCATGCCGGACATGGTCAGAAAACGCATTCCGAAGCATGCGCTTTGGCACAGGCTCTCGAAATTCCGGCGCGCGAAAAGATGACATCAACTTCTTCAATGAGCTGGTGCTGGAAGTCCCCGTACCGGAGGGATACGTGCGAACCATCAACCCCGGGGTCGATTTCACCTATACCACCTACGCGAAGCTGACTACCTGGAACGCCCCCACAGATTACTTCGGCATCTACCTGGGAGGCCATCCGAACTTCGAAGCGCGAAAAGATGCCCAAATAATAAAAAGCACCGCTGCCGGGAAAAAGGTTACATGGTTCTGCTTTTCGCCCAGACCGGACGTCTACGCCGCTGAATGCTGTGTACGCATGTCCGGGCTGCTGAACTTCGGCGAGCCGTCGCTGTATATGCACCTCATCATTGTCGCTCCCTCACCGGAGGAACGGGCGGCTCAGATAAAGCAGCTTGCACAACTGAAGAAAAAAGACGTGCCTGCCAAATTGAAAAAGTAATCGCGAGCTCCCTCTTTCACCGCAGTGCGCATATTGCGCCGGTCATACGCAAAAAACGAACCGGATTGTTTTCTGATACGTTTTCTTGTTTTAACCGGACCAGTCTCGGCAGCCAGAGTGGGCGTATCGAAAAGAAGCCGGACTCCGTTATTGCTCCATCGGCAACAAAAATGCAGGAATCGCTCAATAAAAATGCCCGCCGGCAGCGTCTATATGATAGAAAAACGGTCTTTCTGCAATTTTTTGTTGCAGATTCGGTAATGTGTTAATATAAGTGTATAGAAGATAACAGTATGCTAGATGACCTTTTATCATTACTCTGTTGGGTAGGGGAGAAAATTTTGGATTTTAAGATACATGGTTTCAGATGTGGCCTCTTATTATTCACTCTTCTTCCCCTGATTATTCTCATCATTCTGGCTATCATATACTCATAAGAACCCGGTTAGGGAAAACTTTATGACTATGCCCACTATTCCCCGAATCCTTGCCACCACCGCCCTGTGCCTTGCGGCGATGGGGCTGAGCTCGTGCGCCACGGTCATAGACACCGGCAGTACGCTTGATAATGTGGGCAAGCAGGCTCCGGATCGTCTGTTAGTAAAGGAAAACCGGTGGCAGGACACTTGGCACAAAGAAGCGCCGCTGGTTGCATGGAAAAAAGGGGAGACCTATTATGTGGAGCTGCCGGTGGCCTACATATCGGCAAGTATCCGGAACCAAGACTTTCTGATATGCAATATAAGCCCCTTGCGTTGTCATAGAGAGTTCCGCTATCCTGATTTCGATGGTAGCTATAAGTTTAGAGCTGATCTCCAGAATACGAAGGAAGTCTTCTATGCCGTGCTGACAGAAGAACAGTTCCGTTTAGCCTGCACTGGCTATGGGAAATGGGAGACTCCACCGCTGGCCAGAGAATCGTTCCCCCTCCTTGCCGCAGCGGATGTGAATCTGAATGGGGCAGAGCGTCTGCCTGAAGAGTATTCGAGACGGCTGGAGAACGGCGCTTCCGTCATGCTGGACAGACTGCCGGTTCGTCGCACTCTTGGTAATCAATTGCGGAGACCTCTCACCTGGGTATTGGATGTCGCTGATATTCCACTGTCTTATGCCGCGACTCCGGTGTGGGAGCTCGTGAATTTAATTTGTTATCCTTTCAGTAAATAAAGAGATAGATTTTCCTACAGGAATTTACCGAGCTTTTGGGTAGTCGTTCCGACCATCGCTTGCAAGAATCTTTTTTATCCCCTTGCAAGCGATGTTTCATTTTAGGTTGGCACTCGGTGAAAATTGATACTTAAACACTTGATTCTGTGTAGCTTGCCTGTTCGAGACTTCTTTGCTTGTGACTATGGTCCCGTTTTGCGCCCGGCGGGGCGGTGGCGGAGCTTGCAAGCGCGCAATGCCTAAGCGGGCGTAGGTGTTGAAAATCAAAGCAAAAACCGAACCAGATTGTTTTCTGATTCGGTTTCCGGGATTAAGTGGAATTAACGAGCCATCAGCTTGGAAAAATTGAGCCCGGAATTCACTTTTTTCGTTTTTCCTACGTTCAGGCCAAGTAAATATGGAATCACATTATAATATATTGGATATAGGTGTTTTATGAAAAATGCTTCACAATTTGGGAGACTGTCACATCGCTTGTAAGAGGTCATGGAAAATGAAATACAGCTTTAGACGTGTTAGTATTTTATGCGTTCTGCAATTGTACTTGAAGCGAACGATGAAACGTGTATAATTGCCTTATGGCTAAGCTGAACGTATTGCAGAATGAGATTTCCATCATTTCTGTTGATGGGCAGGATTACATTTCCCTGACAGATATGGCAAATGCCCGCACAGATGATGCACGCGCCGCCGATGTCATCAAAAACTGGATACGTAACCGCTATACAATAGAACTTCTGGGAACATGGGAGATTATCCATAACCCGGATTTTAAAGTGGTCGAATTTGACCACTTTAAATCACAAGCCGGTTTACCCAGCTTTGTGATGAGTGTCTCGGACTGGGTGGAAAAGACTAATGCTATCGGTTTAGTGGTTCGTAAAGGTCGTTATGGTGGTACATACGCTGTGCGGGATTTGGCATTTGAGTTCGGCACTGCAATCAGCGTTGCCTTCAAGCTTTATTTGATTGAAGAGTTCCAAAAGCTAAAATCAGCAGAGCAAGAGAAGCTGGGATGGTCTGCCAAACGAGAACTTACAAAAATCAACTATCGCATTCATACAGATGCCATTAAACAAAACCTGATTCCGGCAACTGTAAGTGCCCAACAGGCCAGTTATATTTACGCCAATGAAGCAGATGTTCTCAATGTTGCTATGTTTGGTATGACCGCTCAGCAATGGCGACGCAACAATCCTTCTTTGCCCGGCAACATACGAGACTACGCTACTGTAAATGAGCTGATTTGTCTTTCCAACATGGAAAACCTGAATGCTGTATTCATTGAATCCGGCATGAGTCAGCCTGAGCGCCTGCAGAAACTCAACAAAATCGCTATTCAGCAAATGCGCGTCCTGACCGAAGCCGAGGGGCGACTTTTGTTGAAATAACAGCAATCTACATAAATTTTGGCGGATACATACGGAGCCGGGGTATCGCTATTTCCTCGTGTTCCAGGACAAGGATATCTGCATGACCGGGGCGTACCCCATGAGCGAGTTCCGCAAGATTCTGGCCGAACTGTAAACAACGCACAAAACACCACCCTCAAGACTATGACCCGCACCCAGCAGACCAAGGGCTCCACTTCGAGCGAATCCTCGTCTTTTGCGCCATCGGCAACAAAAATGCAGGAAACGCGCAAAAATGCCCGCCACGCTTGAACAGAGGGACGGGAATTGATATAATTCGCATAACAGTTATCTCTCATAATGAATCGATTTTCCAAAATGAGTCTTATCGCTCTGGCTCTGGGAGCATTTGCGTTTCTGCATGGTTGCTATTCTCCTTCTGTAGATTTACCTCAGTCCACGGTAGCGTACATTTATGAGAACGCAGCGGTGAAGAAGACCGTGCGATTTACGGCAGAGACTCCCGCTCCCACAGAGTTGCAGGAATGGGTGAAGTTCAACAATGGCACATGGTATCGCCCCACCATTACCAACTATGTACCAAAATATGTCGTCAACTTCCCGGATATCTCTAGAGGATTCACCTTCTACACAAAATCTGTACAAGTTGGCACTTTTGTTCGTGATATGACGGATGAAGACAGAGCCTTCCTGAATTGGTTGGACACACAACCCGGTGAGACCAGATGTCCGGATTGTTCAGACTCATGGCCAGGGAGTTCTTGTTCGCGTTGTGGAGGAAAAGGCGTTGTCCCCATTCCATAATTACGCATAAAATTCCCGGTCTGGCTACTCTGTGCGAGCATCCAAGGTAGGACAGCGGAAATAGCCGCTGCCTTCCGTCACGCCATAAAACACGTGGCCCGAATCCGCAATTTTCACATCCGGTACGCCGTCCGCGTTCGCATCGCACACCAGCACCCGCAGCTCAGCAGGCCCCAAGGTCAGGCGGTAGAACTCACCATTCGCGGCGGGAAGTGATAGGGAGAAGCGATGGCGCCGGGAAAGGTGCCGCAAAGACGGCGGCATCTTATGCACCGACTCGCGTTCCCGGACTATCTCTACCGGAAAGCGCAGCTCACCATGGCGCAGGTACCATGTCTCCGGCTTCTGCTCGTTCAGGCACATGGAGATGTCCAGCATGTGGTCTGGCAGCAACTCCACCTCACGTGAGCTGCCCGTCAGGGGCAAAAGCAGGGCCACGCGGGGGCTGGAGTGCTCCGTGGGCCTCCCCATGTAGAGCACTTGCCCACTCAGGCGGTACGTTGTGGAGGCATCCACATCAAAACGGGCCTCGCTGCGTGCTTTGTCCGCCAACTGCCGCAGCAGGTGCCAGCGGCCATTCTCCCGCCGCCAGAGTTGCGCCGTGCGCACGGAGCCATCGAACCCGGAAGTGAGCCCTGGCTCATAATTCATCTTCCACGCATAGTCCTCACACAACGGGGATGAGGACATGTTGGGGCTATCCGCCCGCCGGATGACATACGGCACATACTCATGCGCTCGTGCCCGGACAGAGTCGGGAGCAGAGAAAGCCACATAGGTCACATACGGCTCCGCTATCTCCATTTTCTCGCGCTGCGGACTGTTAAAAAAGCTGTTGATGGACAGGGGGAGCTCCAAATGCCGGGTTTCATGCGGCTGTAGCACACACTCCTTTCGCAGCCATGCCCGATACACCATATCGTGCATGGCTGGTTGCCCCATTAGCCCGTTCACCTCGAACAAGCCCGGCAGCAAGCGCACAGGAATATCCAGCGTATTGTGTACCTCGACCCGCACGGTGCCGGACTCAAAGCCCATGTAGCGCAGCTGCACATACTGCGGGGCATCCGCAAAACTGCCATCCGTGGCCATATCTGCCACCAAATGCCCGGTAGCCGTGAGCAACTGCAGCACCGTACCATCCCAGCTGTGGGAGGCTACGTTATCACAGGCTATTCGAAAATCGCGCATCTGAATTCCCCACCACTGCCCACGCTCACGCCGAACCAACATGTAGCGCACATACACCGCCTCGTTCCTCTCCTCACGTCCCTCTTCAAAACGCAGCAGGTAGACATCCTCTGCCAGCTTTTCTGCGCGCACTTCGCGCATTCCCTCCATGCGCAGCTGCAGCGCTCGTGTAGAGTCACCCCAAACGGGTGGCATGGTATACAAAGCCGCCGCCTTCAGCAACTCTTCCTGTGTAGGCTCGGCTGTCGGTTCTGCCCAGCAACTCAATGCCCCCAGAAAGAACGCGCACAGTACTCTGCTCACAATGTTCTCCATCTTCGCACTATACACTAAATCCAAGGCTGTTGCAAGCATAAAAATCTCCCGGAATCAGCGACTTTTCTCCTTTTCTGATTATGCGCTTGTGATTTTGTGCTCAGCTCTTATCTTGATGAATCACGGCGCATTTTTCGCTTCGGCTTCGTCTATTCTTCTGTATGAAAGTTCCGCATGCCAGAGCAACACAAGGGAAAAGACCAAGCCCCGCCCCCGGCAGACCAAGGGCTCCACTTCGAGCGAATCCTCAGTTTTCACGCCATCGGCAACAAAAATGCAGGAAACACGCAATAAAATTCCCGCCGCGAGCGTCTATTTATTAGAAAATCCGCACTTTTCGCAATTTATTGTTGCGGATTCGGTGCCGGGAAGTATTATCTTATGTAAAGGAGATAGAGAATAATGAAGACAATTTTCCACAAAATCCTTGCCACCACAGCCCTGTGCCTTGCGGCGGTGGGGCTCTGCTCGTGTTCCTGTGTTTTGCAGACTCATCAGATGGCGCTCGATATGGCAAAGGAGTATGATGCCATTGTTGTTCTCCATGACGCCGTGTACCAAGCAGGAAATCGCTTTTATGTGCAAGGGGTGCAGACCAAGGTGCGCCGTAGTGGACGCTCACCTTTTCTAGACACGTCAGTTTTATCAGAATTGGGGACGCACCCGGAGATTACTGGTGAATACACCATTCTGCCTGATGCTGAGCGCAAAATGGTGTATTGCGAGTTCCGCCTGAGATACGGTAAAAGACCCTTTGATGCAGATTCATATGCTAGGCTAGACGACAATAATTTACCTAGGAATGAAGCCCCCTCATGGATAGGAGGTGGAGATCCGAAAGCAAAAGGATGGATGCCCACTCGCAACAGCAGAGGAGAAATCGTTGCATGGTATGCACCTATGATTGATTGTTGGCATCTGCGGCAATACAATGACCGATGGCTGAATGCCCTGCCTGCAGGAGCTCGACCGATTCGCCTGACGGCAGAGGAGATTGCTAATCACCCCGTGTTGAAAGGAGAATCCGGGGTTCCAAGGATTCTGCTCTGCGAGCGTGGTGAGGCGCGGGTGAATACCGGTCGCGCCTTGTTTGCCTATCCGCTGGCCGGAATATGCTGGGTGGTGCCGGATGCTCCGGTCACCGTGGCCTCGCATATACTGGACTTGCCCGTATGGGTGCTGGACTGGATTCTATGAGCTTAAAACGGCTTACGGATTCTGGTAACATGACACCGTAACTAATAACCATCTTCCAAATACTATGAATCTGAGACCTTTTGTATGTTCTGCGCTTGCCTTGTTGACTTCCGCAACAGCCCACGCGATAACTCCCCGCAACTCCGTTACAGAAGAACTGATTAAGCCAGATAACGCCATCAATCGCCATCTGGCTGCAGCTCCTGGTTCCTTGGAGTCGCTGCCGGGATGGTACGATGGAAAATACTGGAGTATCTGGGCAGAGAAAACGCCTATTCCGACTACATCTGTTGAAGAAATATGGTATGCCTTGGCAGATGGGCCGGTTCCGGAAACCAGACAGAAGAAAACGGATTTTCTCAGGTACTGCCGCCCCGCTGACTGGACTACAGATGAGGCGGGGAATGTCTTGCTTTTCTTTGTAGACCCGGTGGGCAACTGGAACAATGGGTACTATGTCATCTACCGCCGCAACGACCGGGATATGTTTGAGTACACGGGTGCGGTGCATGTCGGTTCTCATATAGGTTGCTGGAAGAATGAGATTGAATTTGTGAAAGAGGGATTTATCCTCACTTTTGACAATATCCAGGGGCAACCTGCTATCCGCCACTTGTTCCGATATGACAATCTGGAAGATTTCTGTATCCCCAGCAACAATCAATAAATAACCATCTTGCAGCCTAGGATTCCTCCTAGGCTGTTCGCTTGTCAGGCCGGGGCTCCATCCTACCCTTGCAAGTGTGTTTTTACGCCATCGGCAACAAAAATGCAGGAAACTCGCAACAAAATGCTCTGCCAAGAGCGTCTATATAATAGGAAAATCAACTTTTTAAACGAGCTATGAAGTCATCAATCTCAATAATATTCAGTTTTCTCCTGTGTGCCGTAGCGAGCGCTCAGGAGCCGCAGCCTGAGCAGGTGTTTAATAAATCCAATTATTATTCTGTTTATCATCCCGGTATATACGTTGTTAAACCGGATGGCAGCGAATTCCAGCACTGCCACTATAATCCCGTCAATTTTTTAACGAAAGTGAATTATAGTCGTTTTGTTCTGAAAAATGTACGAGATTGCGTGATTGTGGATGCAGAAGCTCGGAATTTACCGGCAACTGTAATCCATTGCGAAAATCATTTCGTAGTAAAATCAGACATGGATGTATATGCTCATGGCGATTGGGTTGATATACAGGGGATAGCAGAGGTTGAAACTATATTGGAGCTGAATCGTGAAAGCGCTAAGCTGACTTCCGACGCCGCGGGGCGTATGGAGCTTACACATGGCAGTATTTCATGGAAACGAGTTCAAGAAGAAAACGGAAAAACATACCTGAAATTAGAACCCAGTGCTAATATCGCAACAATTGATTCTATCCGCTATTATGCAAATAATGAATGGAATTATCTCTATTTCTTTGATAATAACAAAGCCGAATTACCTGCCTATGACTTTAAGCCCCGGCAGGTAGAAGTCTGTTATGCGGAGGGAACAGGTCGATATAATGTGCCGTTCCGCTATCGTCTTAGCTTATCTGGTGCGCAGTTATTGCCCTATGTGCCGAATCTGAAAACAATAGAGGTTTCAACGAACAAACGAGAACCGATAGCCGTGACCCCGGCTGGTGATGAAGTATATACGGTAACAGAGGGGTGGATTAGGTATTTTGATGGAAGTTGTGAACTTTCTATCAATGCGTACCTCTTTTCTGATTCTCTTTCTATCGTAGACGCCGTTGTTAAGGAAGCCAACCTTGTTGATGATTCGGGAACAGAAGTCGCCATCTCAAAAACTGAAATCAAAGCCCCTTTCGATTCTCGTGATATGAGGCTTATTGAGATTACCTGTGAGTTGCCGAAAAGTGAACGCCTGCACTACCGAGGCTCATTAGAGTTGAACGTGCGAGATGCTGATGGCAATGTTTCAACAATAACTCATCCTTTCTTAATCAGCTTCAATATCGGAGGGGAGGTAAAATATTAATTCCTCGATGATCAGGTAGCGGGCGCAAATAGAGCGAATGCCTGTGTAACCAGAAAGCCTGTTCCCGAGCCAGCGGCAACAAAAATGCAGGAAACGCGCAACAAAATGCCCGCCGCGAGCGTCTATTTATTAGAAAATCTGCACTTTCTGCAATTTTTTGTTGCGGATTCGGTGCAGAGAAGTATTATGATATATAAAGGAGATAGAGAATAATGAAGACAATTTTCCACAAAATCCTGACCACCACAGCCCTGTGCCTTGCGGTGGCATACGCATCGCCCGCTAAAGCAGATGGAGCCATCTACCCAGGCAATTTGGATAAATCTTCGTATTTAGCTACTGATAAGGAACGATATCAAGGACACGTCATAGAAGCTTGTCGCCTGTACATAGAAGCAATTGAAGAAGCGAGAAATACTAAATCGCGACTCTCAGAACAAGAACACGTTGAAAAAACAGAGGCTGCACGCAGGTACCTGATTGAGCGAATCGAGCTGTATCCTGATGAAATAAATGATACATACTGGACCCAGGACGGTTTATACGCCTCGCCCCTGTATGCAGCTTTGGTTGGAAATGACAGCTCCCTTGTTCATTACATATTGCAGAAGGGGGCTCTTCCTTTCCTCCCGGATTACTGCTACACGGAACTTCAACTCTCGCAGGAAGTGCAAGAATTGTTGTTTCATGCTCGTAACCGATACAATATTCTCGAAATATGTCTGCAAGCCCAAAGAGCCGGCATAAAAATAGAAGGTGAAAAACCGAGCAGACGCTGATGTCTCAGAATGATTCGGAGAAAAAGACATAACAATATGCCCATGCCCCCTTTTCACAGAATCCTTGCCACCACAGCCCTGTGCCTTGCGGCGGTGGGGGTGGGTGGCTGCACAGAAATCCACACACAAGCAGCTTTATCAGACAATTACGGAACTGGGACAACGTCGGGCAATTCCCATCTTTATATCGAAGATGTTTCTACAAGCGAAGATTTGTATGCTGACGGTTCCTTTCATGTTGTAGACGTGATTACGGCCCGTTTAGTCTATGAGGGGGAAAGTAAAATGCTAAAAATACACAATTATCATCCTGCACGTGTGGGGTACTTCAAAAAAGGACAATGTTATTTGCTGCCCGCCTCTAAAAAGCTCGAAAAGCTGAATGCCAATAGTGTAATTCTCCTAGATGAAATACTGCAGCTCTGCCCCA
>JAZSEM010000041.1:0-2438 GCA_045531695.1 Akkermansia sp. | reverse complement strand
GCTGCTGCCCGCGCTTTAAGGCGCGGGCGTGAACGGTAGCTTAAGCTACGCATATCCGCGGGTGAAAGCCCGCCTGTTTTATCACTTAGTCCTTCGTAACTCGTAACTAGTCCTTCCTTACAAGCTCCAATTTGTCGAGTTTTCAGATATGCCCAAATTGTAGATAAACATCAACCCTTAATGCTTTAAGCTGTCCAGATTCAGTTTCATGCTTTCAATCTGCTCGCGGTAGTCACGTCGTGCGCGGGCGACCTGTTCCTCGGTGGCGCCGAGGTTACGCAGCAGGATAGAACTCAGGGTCAGAGCCACTTCGGCCTCGCCGGCAACAACGGTTTGTGCACCCTCGGTGCGCATGGTCTGAGCCTGGCGCATGTATGTTGTGTGAGCCATGACCTCAATTTCGGGATTGAGTGCGCGCGCAGTAGCGGCAATTTCTCTGGCCGGGGCACTGACGGCGGTCACAATGATGGCTCGGGCTTTGTCTGCACCGGCGAGCCGCAGGATGGTGCGCAGTCGGGCGTCCCCGTGCATGGTGGGTATGCCCTGTTTGTGCAGGCTCATGACGGTGTCGATGTTCATTTCGAGCACAATTACCTCGATTTCGTGCTCCTGAAGAATACGGGTTATCATTTCACCGCAGGGGCCATAGCCCACCACAATCACGCGGTCGCGCTCTTCGGAGGGGGCAGGCAGGAAAGAGTTGTCTGCTTTGGGGCGCCCGATGCCACGCTCCTCCATCTTGTGAATGAGGGTGGGTACATGGCGGAACAGCAGCACATTAAGGGTGATGGTGATAATCGCAACACCGGTGATGATGTTCACGGCACTCTGCGGGAGCAGCCCGAAGCGCTCCCCTGCCACCATGGCTGCCAGAATGAAGGAGAACTCACCAATCTGCGAGAGCGAGGTACCCACCACTACCCCCAGACTGCCCGGTCGGCGCAGCAGGCGAATGACACCGTAGGCGCTGATGGGTTTCCACAACAGTGTAATAGCCAGTGTGCCCAGAGCCAGCGGCCAGTTTTCCACCAGCCCCATGAGGTCAAAGCCCATGCCGACCGACACGAAGAAGAGTACGGCAAAGGCATCGCGCATGGGCAGGGCGTCAGCAGCGGCGCGGCTGGCAAATTTGCTCTGTCCCACCACCATGCCGGAAAGGAAGGCGCCGAACACCATACTGGCGTTGAATACCTCTGCCGACAGCACGGCTACTCCCAGAGCGATGGTGAGTACGGCCAGGGTGAAAAGCTCGTTGGAGTTGTTGCGGGCGATGAACGTGAGCACCTTGGAGATAACGTACTTACCGACAAAGGCTACACAGAAGACCATGAGGGCGAGTTTCCATACCATACCCCACAGGGCTGAGCCTAAATCGTCGGCGCAGAAGATGGCTTTGCTGCCGCCCTCGGGCAGGATGAAGACTGCCGGCAGCAACACCAGCAGCACGATGGTGAAGATGTCCTCCATCACCAGCCAGCCCACAGCTGTGTGGCCGCTGGGGGTGTGCAGCAGGCGATTGTCCTCGAGCACACGGGTAAGCACCACGGTACTGCTCACGCACACGCACATGCCGAAGAGCAGGGCAGCCACCCAGTCCGAGCCCGGTACAAGCAGGTGGTAGACCAGCGCACCGCTGCCGGTCCACAGGGTCATGCAGATGAGGGAACCCGGCACAGCCACCTTGCGTACGGCCAACAGGTCTTTGAAGTGGAAGTGAAGCCCCACGCCGAACAGCAGCAGTACCTCGCCTATGTTGGCGAACTCGTGCATGACCTCGTGCGGGTCCTCGGTCAATCCCCACCACGGCTGCGCCGCCAGTATGCCGGCCAGCAGGTAACCCACCAGCGGTGAGAGCTTAATGCGCTGAGCCAGCATGCCCAGCAGTAGGGCCAGTATCAATCCCAGTGCCAGTGTGCCAATCATTTGCGGGGTTACTGTTCTGTGTTATCGCTTCAGCCGATGACTCTTGCCCAAAGGACTTTCAGGTAACGTCCCTCGGGATAGGTGGAAAGGAAGGGGTGATCCCAACCGGGGCCGGTCATCTCGAGTATCTGCAGGCGGCGCCCCAGTCGCTGGGCAGCCTTGATGACGGTTTTCTCGAACTCAGCGGGGCTGAGCAGACCCGAGCAGGAGCAGGTCACAAAGAGTCCGCCACGGCGCACGCACTGCAGACCCAGCATGTTAAGGTCGTTGTATTTCTTCAGGCCTTCCTCCTTCTCCTCATCGCGGCCGAGCACAAACTTGGGCGGGTCGAGCAGCACGACGTCGAACTGCTTGCCGTTGCGGACCATCTGACGGGCATAGACGAAGGCGTCTGCATGCACGAAGTCAATACGCAGCGGGCCGTTGCTGCTGTTGATGTTGGCGTTGCGCTTGGCCATGAGAATGGCTTTTTCGTCGAGGTCGACAGCTGTCACCTCTTTCGCTCCGCCGTGCAG
>JAZSEM010000081.1:0-22617 GCA_045531695.1 Akkermansia sp. | reverse complement strand
GCCAAGATGTTTGATAACCCATTCTCGCCCGGAGTGGGATTTAAGGTATTGCTCCAACGCAGATGCTTGTTGTTCTGTTTGAACAGCTATGGCCGAGTGGATTTCCCATGGCGTGAATTTGGAGGTGTGCGGCACGTGCCCAGCGTTGTGCGTTTTGAGTCGTGCAGCTAGGTCAGAGGTATGGCCAACATAGAAGTGGGAGTGCGTGGAGGCATCCCACAGGATGTAAACGTAATGGAAATGTGATGTTGGCATGGTGTGAGTATAGTGGATGCGATAGGTGATGGCAAGGAGGAAATGTGAGGGCTCGTACAAAAATTGGGAATGGGTAATGCGACGGCCTCCTGCCTGGCTCCGAGTCTCGCTCCCGCTCGCTTTCTACGCCGAGGCTAGGCTTCGTTCTCGTTGCATCTGAGCGGTAGCTCAGATGCAACTCGTCTACGCGCCGTCAGGCCTAATCGGCCTGCCTGGGCGTAGAAAAACAGCGTATCAGGTGACCTGATACGCTGTTTTACGAAGCCTGGAGCATAGTGGATTAGAACCACCACCCTATTGCAAGCAATCAGAATATAGCATTGAGATGAGGCTGTGGATGCTCGGATGCTGCCTTTTTTGTAAGTGTAAGTTGTTGAAAATAAATGCAGAAAAAGCAAAGAAAAAGTAAAAAAAAGCTAGACATTGGTTGCTCATGTGCTATACTTTACAACGAGATAAAGCCTTAACGCTAAACGTATTAAATAATGCACAACAAGCTCCACATAACCCGCTACAACAAGACCCGCAACTGGGCCATCTGGGCGAATGAGGAACTGCTGGCAGTAACAGTATACAAGTAATAAGCCAGAGTGTAGGGTGATGGCTACGAGATAGATCTATGCAGGCAATTTTCAAGTATCCACGATAGATGTAGCGATGATGTAGCGTCACGCTGCCGTTGGTTGTTACCTTCTTGTATGTGCGTCGCGCCTGGCTGTCGTACCACATACTTGGGCGGCATCCAAGCAACTTGTAAAAATGATTATTTTGTGTGGTAATGTAGGCAAGGAGCTGGCGTATAGACTAGAAGTTAAGATAAACAGAAATTTTGATTATCTGCTTGACAAAAGAGCAAAAATGCCTATGATTTTTCAAAAAGGAGATAAAATATGCTGATTTCTTTTCGTATTTGCAATTTTAAGTCGATAGTGGAGACGACTATTGACCTGCGCTATGGAGAGGGGAAGGCTCCGAATGGGTATAAGGACATGGAGCACTATCCATTTTTGGAATATCAAGTTGCAAATGGCCGAGAGTTAAGATTGTCTCCTGTACTGGCTATTTATGGCCAGAATGCCGGGGGTAAGTCGACCTTAGTAGAAGCAATGAATACGTTGCGCCGTTGCTTGTTCGAGAACAAGCTGCATTATCACCCGAATAAGCTGCACCCGGATTTAAAGGAAACAACATTTGAGATTTGCTTTGCAAGTGAGGGCGTTGTTTATACCTACATGCTCTGCTACAATTTAAATGGAGTAAAGCGAGAGTTCTTGCGAACGCATGATAAGGATGTTTTTGAGATTAACCATGAGCAGACTCTTTACAACTTTGAGCAACTTGCTACAGAGCTATACACGACCGAACGCTTAATGGCTGTTTTGAAAACGGAATGTTGCAATAGCAAGGGGGCGCAAATCGTATCCTACCTTGGCAAGATAGCAACGAATTATCCCGGTTTAAATGCGAAGCTAAGCAATGCCTATCAATTTTTGATATACGGCATTTCGAACTCTTTGGAAAACGATTTTTCCGCTCCTTTTGCCATCAATTATTTGGCACAAGGGGAGCAGGATTCTTCGCACGAGAAAGCCTTTCAGGAAATTGCTAAGTACTTGAGAAGGCTCGATATTGATATTGAAAGCATGGAATTGAAAACGAGTAAGGTGCAAACTTTTCTCGCCTCAGGTGAAGAAGACCCCCGAGGTCCAGAGTTGATGTATCGAATCAACAGCTACCATAAAGATAAGAATGGCGAATTGGTGGCATTGGATTTCCACGAGGAGTCGCGAGGTACTCAAGTACTGTTCGGATTGCTTGGTGTTGTGCTGCGCAAACTCCGTACAGGAGGTGTACTGGTTATTGATGAAATAGACCGGTCTCTGCATTCATTGTTGCTTGTAGCACTTGTTTCTTTGTTCACTAGCAAGGAATACAACGAGAAAGGGGCTCAGCTTATCTTGACTGCTCATAATACCGAGCTTCTGGAATCCACGAATCTGCGGACATCCCAGGTTGCTATTGTGACCAAGACCTCACAACAAGGGACACTTGTTCGCCGTTTGTGTGATTTTGATGGTGTTCGCAATGTACAGAACTTCCGCAAGACGTATCTGGAAGGCGCATTCTCCGGCATTCCGTTCCCTATTATCTGAACACGACATGACTTACGCTCAGAACTTTTTTCTGCATGTGGTTTGCGAGGGCAAATCAGAGCGGAATTATCTTGCCGCGTTGAATCGACTTCTGCGAGATTCTGGTATAGGGATTACCTTGCTGAGTCCTAATCCAAAGAGAAGAGATGATGATGGAGGTGGGCATTTCCGCAATGTGGTGCAGAAGTACAAAGATTTCCGTCGCAACAATCGCAATGTGCAACCGTGGATATGGGTGGATTGGGATTTGTACCTGAGGAATGACCAACACTGCATGGAGCTCTATGAGTCTCGCCCTAAGGGTATACCTGACTTCCTGTTCAGTATTCACAACTTTGAGGATTTCCTCGTTCTTCACAGCTCAACAGAACGTGTTCATGAGTGGATGAACATCTGCCGGGAGCATAACCACTTTGCAGCACCCATGCATAGTGAGGAATATATGCCCTTGTTCAAGAGCCAATTCCCGGAGTATAAGAAAGGTGAATTGCCGGATAGCTTAGCCATGCTCTCCAACGAGCAGGTAGAGAATGCGCTGATTCATTCATTGGATGCGAGTATTCCATTCAGATGCGATTTCATCGAGAAGCTTGCCGAGTTCATTATGGCGAGGTATCCCGATGCAGGACGACCGTGGAATGTGGTTAAGAAAAAAGATGAATAAACGTTATAAGTAGCATGGAATTATCTCCAGTTAAATTAGATGTGAAAGCAGATGCCACTCCTTTGGCTGCTGAGCTTGCTAAGTTGGTGTCTGATATAAGAAAAGGTTCTCATAAAATAATTTCTTTATTATTGCCGGAGAGATTGAGACAACGTTTACAAAAAAGGGAACTTGCAGATGCTCAACATGTAAAAAACGTGCATGACGTCTGTGATGGTGTTGCTATTTATGATGATAAGGGTGAAGAGTTAAAATATATATTATCCAGAACCATCAAGGAGAGAGAAATGGTTAACCTGTTGAGAATTTCGAATTTGGCAGCAGCCCAATTGAACGATGTTGATGACTCTGAGATTGACGATAATTCGTTGTCAAATGATTTTTTTAATCGTTGGCGACGCGAAGCCGAACTTATAGAGGATTCAGAAATGCAGATTGTATGGGCGAGGCTTATGGCCGAGGAAGTCAAAAAACAGGGGACTGTTTCTTTACGCGCGATGGAAATGATTAAAACAATGACAGGAGAAGAAGCTCGCTCGTTTTCTCATATTTTGCGTTCGCATTTGAATGGCATGATAATTGCTAGGCCTGCTAAGGGAATGGTGATGCGAGAGCCTGTGATATCTGGGGTTTCTCATCAAATGCTTCTTACTCTAGAAGAGATTGGTCTTATTACCGGTGTGGCGGACATGGGGCTACATTGGAGCATGTCGGCGAACGAAAAGAAGATAAACCTTTATCACGATTCTATGTCTGGAATTTCTATCGAAGGACCGGGAGATTTTGTGTTAAAGTGTTTTATTCGATTAACTCCGACGGGTGTCCTCTTGTCTAAAATTGCAGAACCGAAGCATGATATAAATGATGTATTCCAGATAGCTAAAAGTATAGCTGTTGGCAATCCTCAACTAGTTTTTAGCCCGACTATTTATACGCAAACCGCCAAAAACTAACTATACAAAAGCCTATACATACGCCTCTCAAAGGGTGTTCATCTTGATAACTTAGGGATATAACTTGCTATTATTTCACGTAATCTTTTAAATATAAGGAAGCAAACGCTCATAAAAAGCAAGGACTTTCGATTTCCGCGCGTTATGGGGGTAAAATTAAAGCTGCTTTGTAACGGCTACAATATCATTCAGTTACGAAGTGCCGTACCCTTCTCAAAGGCTAGCACAAAAAAGCGCACCATCTCGGTGCGCTTTTTTGGATCAAGCCCAATTTTTGTGGGGTCAATAATATCAACTTCCCTCAACTTGTTCTCATAGGTAACTACTCATTTGGAATTTACCTGCTTCATACCTTGGTCTCGAAGTTTATTCGTAGGTGGGACTTTTATTGTCATATTCCGTTTGTATTAAACTCAGCCTTGGTTTTAATCATAAGTTTGATAATCTGCTATTTCGTGTCAAAGGTTTTTGGCAAAAAATTCAATCAGTGGATTGAAATCAAATAGTTGGAAATAATTTTTCAGAAAGTAATGCTGCTTAGGGACGTTTACGAATGAGATTCCGGTAGCTGATGTTATGGCCCGATTTCGCAGGACTTAGAAAAGGACTTGGATTTTGGGAGGAAATACACCGTATAGGAGTACAAACAGCAGGAGGCCGTACCGCTGATTTTGCTGAGAGCTTGACTATGGTGCGCTTGGCGGTATAATGGGTGCAATGAGACTACTAAGCATAGCGTTGCTGCTGATTTCTGTGCCGGCTATGGCCTTGTGCGAGTGTTACCCGGAGTGTGAATGCTCCGCGCTCTGCCGTTGCGAGGCTGAGCCGCAGCCGGACTGGTATGGTGATATGTACGATGCCTGCGTCTTCGGAGAGGCCGAGGAGGTACGAATGTTACTGAAAGGCGGCGTGAATCCCGGGAAGTACCGGAGCTTGTTGCGAGCAGCCGGGAGAGGGGGTAATATCGATATCGTGGAGCTGTTGTTACCATACTACGAAGATATGACGGTGCAGGAACTGGACGGGTATCGCGCCTGTATTGTGGCACATAAGGGTAATGCCCGGGAATTGCAGAAATTGCTTGCGGCGGGACTGAATCCCAATACAACGTTGCCATGTGATATGTTGTCTTCCCCCATGTCGCTGCTGTATCTGGCTGTGTGTGGGTTGCATACAGAGTGTGTTGAGCTGTTGCTGTCCCACCCCCGGAATTGATGTTAATAGGTGCGGGGGCGATTCTACCCCACTTCACATGGCTGTAAGTCGTAATAGTCCTGAGATGGTGCGTCTTCTACTAACTGCTCCGGGTATTGATGTAAATGCTACGAGTTCATGGGCGATGTGTGGTGCTCAAACTCCTTTGCACACCGCTGCTGCGTTGGGGCGCACGGAATGCCTTCGTTTGTTGTTGGCTGTACCCGGAGTGAATCCTAATGTTACCGATCGCTGGGGGATTCCTCCCTTACAACACGCGCTCAAAGCCGGGCATGTCGATTGTGCTGATTTGTTGCGTGATGCTCTGAAACGATGATGATTCCGGGTGAGTTCTGTATTAAAAGCTTGCTCCTTCATCGGGATTCTGGTAGCATGACACCGTAACAAATAACCATCTTCCAAATACTATGAATCTGAGACCTTTTGTATGTTCTGTTCTCGCTTCCGCGTTCATGCTCCCCATGCACGCCATGGGTGAGAGTGAAGCCCAAGAAGAAAATCCCTTTTACGAACAAATTCGAAGAATGTCGGAGTCAGGAATATTTTGTGGAACCCACGCAAGAGCCCTTGATGAAGTAGATTTACAATTGGGACTTCTAGAGTCCGGACGGCCACAAGAGTTTAGACAAAAAAATAATTTAAAATTGTCATTGTGTAGTTTACCTCTTCTCTTTATGATGAAAGAAATGGGTGATAGTGAAGCCGCCAATTACATTGCGGCTCTTGAAAAAGAGACCAATATAGAAATTATATATGTTATCTATTATCGTTATTATAACCTTGCTGATAAAATTAATGATAGGCGGTTTCATAATAAAGGCATTGACCATAAATATATGCCAAGAAAACTACAACGATATTGGTCTGAGGTTTTCAGACAAAATATACTAAATATCAATCTGGATATCGAATTGGATCTTTCCGATTCTGAGAAAAAAAGTCGAGCAATTGTTGAGTAAAAAGAAAATCTTAACCATGCCCACCATCCAAAGAATCCTCACCACCACAGCCCTGTGCCTTGCGGCGGTGGCCGTAGCACCGCTTCATGCTGAGTGCTCACTTGCGTATCTGCAACCGGAACAAGCGCAGGAAGTCATTGATATCTATCGCCACACTCTGGAGCTGAGCGCGGAGAGCTAATCGTTGCTCACATGGAGCTCGGCCTGCAAGGGGGCGCCGGGTTCACCCACGGTGATATGCCAGTACTCTTTCTCCGGGCAATACTCGCCGGTGATAGGTAAATCGGTTTTTTCGGCAAGCAGCTCCAGGCCTTTGTTGATAGCCAGCCGGCCGACCATCGATGTAGCCAGCAGGGGCAGTGCCGCGCGCAGGGCTTTGTCTTTGAGTTTGTTCAGCATCTTATCTTCTTACAGATTATTCTCAAAAGCCGCCTTGAGAGCAGCGGAATGGTAGAAGTCATGTTCCTGTATGAGCGATTGAATCAGCGCGGCCAGTTCGGGGGAGGGTTTGAGGTGGTGACGCTCAACCTCCTCCTCCGCAATCCAGGTTGCGAGCCGCTTGGCGGTGGTGGCGTATTCACTCAGAATGGCGGCGATGGTAGGGGCGGCGGCATCTGCCGAGGCGGTATCATGCACGCCCTGCAGGGCGGTGTGCAGTTTCGGCAGGCAGGCAGCGGTTACGACGATATCGGCCTCCACCTGCTCCAAGCTGCGGTAGGGGGTGAGTGCGCTCACATCGAGCCATTGCTGCAGGCGGTAGCGCACGGGGGCGGGGGTATGGCCTACGCTGTCAATGGACAGGCGCACATAGGGTTTACCGTCAGCGATGATTTTATGCACGTAGTCTTTCACCGGCACAGTATTGCTCGAGTGCAGCGGGGCTTCATCTATAACATCGGCCAGAAACCCCTCGCAGGCGGAGGCAATATCGATGTCGTATGGCTGCGGGAGCGGGGCGGGCAGCACCCAGGCCGTTGCCTGCGTGAAACCGGGGCCGCCACTGCTGAGGCGGATTTGCTCGTCGTAGTGCGTATCGCGCCGCTTGAGAGATTGACACCCGACGATTTCCAGCAACTCGGCAGGGAAATCCTGCAACGGGGCGGCAGAGGCGGGGTCATCGGTGAAGTGCTCTGCCAGAGCAGCGGAGCCATAGAAGCCCTCCCACTGCAGGCGCTCCACCTCGGTATTCCATTGCTCACTCCAGCTGCCGGCAAGGGGATCCGCCTTCTGCATCGACTCAAAATCGGCAGCGTTCAGCAGGGGCGTAATCTGTTTACGCCGCTCCGTCAGCAGGGCCGGGGCGGCATCTGCCGTGGCAGTGTCGCGCACGGAGCGCAAGTGGTCCAGTTCCTCCTGCAACAGCCGGGTGAGCAGCTCCACGTCAATGGGGCGCTGCTCTGTTGTTGACGGCGTGGCCGGCTCTGCCGACGGCTCTGCAACACATGGCAGCACAGCGAATGACAGAGCGAGAATAAGAGAGGTTTTCATCTTGATAGATATACTGCCAAAGCCACGCGGCAAAGTAAAGGAAAAAAATCACCCTGAGTTCGCAGGACTTGGAAAAGGACTTGGGTTTTGGCTCGATTTTATCCGTTTTCAGGGTGGGGGAGGGTGGTTGGAGTTGCTTTTCTTTCGATTGAAAATGAATGGTTTAGAGCTGAAAATCTAGCTAACTTGCTAGTAAAATAAGCGATTATTTTCGCAATCTATTAAATATCAGCAAGATACGAATGCGTAAAAAGCAAGGACTTTCGATTTCCGCGCGTTAAGGGGGCAAAATTAAAGGTGCTTTGTAACTAGCGCAATATCATTCAGTTACAAAGTGCCGTACCCTTCTCAAAGGCTAGCACAAAAAAGTGCACCATTTCGGTGCGCTTTTTTGTGCTTACGCCCCAAGAGGATTCACGCTCGAACCCGCGACCGATCCGTCTTCGCCCTTCGGGCTACGCCGAGACCAAGCGGGCAGGCTGCGAGTGACGCACCAGCCTGCCCCTGCGCCACCGAGACACCTCTCGGTGGGAACCCCGCTAGGGGCGCAGGGGGTGGGTAGAGCCCCGGGACGAGAGAATAACCATCTCGGTGTGCTTTTTTGTGCTTTATTCCCGGCGGGGCTAGAACAAAGTTCGAAAGCGGTCGACGGCTCCGTTAGGGCGCTCGCGAAGCGAGCGGTAAGCCCGATTGGACAAACAGCAACGCTGTTTGCCCCGCAGGGGTGAGGGTTCGTGAGGCGAGCACGAATCACCCCCGCCGTGGTTATTTCCAAAGGCTGCGTTCCTTAAATTGAGGGAAAGCTGATGAGTGATGGCTCAACTATGCTCTTTTTTATTAATGCACTACTATTCTGCCCTCTAAAGCCTCGCAAAGAGTGCTTTCACATTCGTCAAAGCGGAGCTGTCTTGCGAGGTGTATAGCACTCAGAAGGTATGGTCGTAAGCGTTCTCTCTCACAAAAATACGAAGCCGCTTGCAAGTAATCCTCCAACTCACCATATTCATCATTACTCTTCACTATTCTAATAAGACTAGAGGCTAAGCAGCCCAGCGCTAGAGCTTGTATTTCTGACGGAAATTTCTTGAGTAACGCGGCTAATTCTTCAGCATTACCTAGAACCCTATCCACCCCGTATTCGATGACCTTCTGAATGGTAAATAGCAGGAACTTACGGTCAGACGTCATCGCGGCCTGAATCAAAGAGGAGAGCTCCGAAGAAATGTGCCATTGGTCAAATGCTCGAGCAATAGTTGTTTCCCATTCATCATTAGGCAGTAGATATTTATCTCCATCTTCATGCTGCAGAAGCATATTTACAATTCGGCCATATTCACCCTCTATGGCGGCACAAAGCGGAGTAGTGTGATACTCAGGCTCCCCTATAGGAGCGCATACGCATCCTGCCGGTGTTTGTCTATAAAAGTCGAATCCTCCTTTTGTTATATCGATATCCGGTTGTTTAAGAAGCAGCTCAACAATATGAGCAAATCCTTTTTTGCAAGCAATGTATAGCGGTGTTTCGTTCCACGACGAGTTTACGGCGTTTACGTTGGCTCCGTCCTCACAAGCTTTCTCTACTCCCGATAAGCTGCCGTCGGCAACAGCCGCAAACAGTCTATCCGTTGGTGATAAATCGGTCACATTCATATTAGAAAATATTATTTTTCGTGGTCAGAAAGTCTGGCAAGGGCTTCTATGGAGAACTCATCGCCTTGTTCCGCCGCCTGCTTATACCAATGAATCGCAAGGGCTATATCTTGGGGAACGTCTTTGCCTTGCTCATACAGGTTGCCTAAGTTTACTTGCGCCTTCATATACCCTTGCTCGGCGGCGGCATTATACCATTTAACTGCTTTTGTTATATCTTTTTCAGTGCCAATACCATCGGAATAACAAACGGCTAGGTTGAACTGAGCAGGGACAACCCCTTTTTCGGCAGCGGAAATATATAATTTTAAGGCAGCCTTTGTATCTACTTCTTCTCCATAGCCGAAGTGATAGCAAAGCGCAAGCTCGTATGTGGCCTCCGGGTGATCTTGGTCTGCTGCTTTCAGGAAAAAGCGAAAGGCCTCTTCTTTGTCTTCCTGTACACCGAAGCCGTTTTGGCATGCTATGCCAAAATTGTATTGGGCATCGGCATTTCCCAGCGTTGCGGCTCGGGTGTACCAATACGCAGCGGCGCCATAATCGTATTCCTCTTCTCCTCGGTAGCTGTTGGCCAAAAGCACCATAGCATCCACATTGCCAAGCAATGCATGCTTTCGCAGCCAATGTCGCACCTTTTCGGTGTTAGGCTCCACGCCAATGCCTTCCCAATATATTCGTATCAAGCGCCGCTGAGCAGGCTCATCGCCTTTCTCTGCTGCTTTTTCGAAGTATTCTGCGGCCTTTTTCAAATCCTGCTCTACTCCGGAACCGTAGGTGTAGCACGCACCGAGGTTATTCAGAGCTGGGGGGTACCCTTGCTCCGCCGCTGCTCGGAACCATTTGACTGCTATTTCATAATCCTTATCAACACCTTGGCCTTGGTAATACATGGTTCCAAGATTGTATTGGGCAATCATGCTTCCGCTCTCGGCTGCTAATGTGTACCATTTAACAGCCTCCGTCTCATCTTTTTGAATATTATCACCATGAGCAAGTAACTGAGCGTAATAGTATTGACAAACGGTACTGCCCAACAATGCGCCTTCTCTGTACCAGTAGATGGCCGCCCTCGGATCCACTTCTCCGCAACTACCGGTCTCATAGGCTACGGCTAACAATACACAGGCCTCGGAGCTGTTATTTGCTGCGGCCATCATCCACCAATAAAGAGCCATCTCGCCATCTGCCTTCACTCCTTCTCCGTCCCGAAAAAGCTGGCCCGTCATAAGTTGCGCATCGATATTCCCGGCTGTAGCCGCCTGTATATACCAGCAAGCGGCCTCTTCGAGATTCTTTTCAACGCATTTTCCTTTTGAAAATAAATCGCCCATTTTGTACTGAGCTTCAACGTTTCCCAACTCTGCTGCCCTCCAAATATTTTCCACCCCTTTAGCGTCATCATTATTATCAAGGTACTCCAATCCAGCACGAAAAAGACGCTCGGCTTTGTGTTCTAATGATGGAATTGCTGTGATTTCCCGCGTAAACATAGTAATAAGAAAAGAGTGGGGGTTAGCGCAAGCTTTGTGGATTTTGAACTAGCATGGTATATTGTGCTTCAGTGTGGTATTTGCCGTGCTCTCCAAGCATTATGCGATTGTATTGTTTCATGGAACGAAGTTATGATTTCTGCTCTTTAATCTTAATCTTCATTCTACCACATGCTTGGTGGGTTTTCAAGCAACTTGGTAAAAAAGATTATTTTGAACCTTGCCTCAGAATGGTTATCATTATATAGTTGGTTTTGGCGTCCAGGAACTTATTGAGCCATTTGGTGGCAAAAGAATGGATTTGTTTCATAAAGCGTGTAATTGGGGAGAATATGAATGATTTAGTGGCTGTTGTATGGTAGAGAAGACTTCAAAGGTTAAAGGTGCCACCGAGTTATCCTACGCCTTTCACCCGGTCTTCTCGAAAAGTCGGTTTTGTGAGGATATCCGCATAACCTTTTTCCTAGTTGTCCACAGCTAACTGATAATATGATACCATGATTTTTCATTTTTGCAAGTTCGTTTCTTGGGTGCATAGGATGGAACTAATGAGTTGAGGCGGAACAAAACTCAAAGGCAAGCAAAAAAGCGCACCAAACGATGCGCTTTTTTGGGCTTGCTTTATGTGGATTAAGCCTTGGGTATTATTTTTCAGTTAACCGTTTTAGTGCCTCCTTGGCATCATCGTAATCCTTGTCAAACTTCACTGCTTTTCGATAACAGTTGATTGCTTTACGGCGATTGCATTCGAGTCCCCAGCCATTTTCGTAGCATTCTCCCAAGTGATAGAGCGCGTGCGGCTCGTTCAACTTAGCTGCTTTCTGCAGGTGTTCAAGCGCTTTGGGAATGTCGCGTTTGACGCCGTAACCTCTTAGTAACATGCAGCCTACATGGGCAATGGCAAACTCGCATGTGGCCTTCTGGAAGTAGTAAAGTGCCTTCTTGTAATTCACTTGTGTGCCGGCACCTCGCCGATACATCGCACCAAGATTGCAGTATGCGTCTTCGCAATGATTATCTGCCGCCAGTTTCAAATATTTGAGAGCTTTTTTCTGGTCTGCCGGTGTATGCACTCCATCTCGATATTCAATGCCCAGATTAAATTGAGCCAGCGGAACAGGGAAAGCTCCATTTGCTGCAGCTTTCAGCCATTTGATGACCAGTTCGTCATTACGTTCCAGCAAGTCGGAGCCTTCGTAAAGTTCGGATAGTTCCAACTGGGCCTCATGAATATCATTTTCGGCTGCTTTTTGGAGATAATGCAGATATTGCTGACGGTCGGGTTCCAGAGCGCCCGGTATTCCTTCATCGAAGTATTGAGCTGTCGGATATTGAGCGTCTGCGTAATTGTTATCAGCAGCCAGTTTATAATACCGGAAAGCCAGTTTTTCATTTGTTCGCACACAATTTCCGCTTTCGTACATCGTGGCGAGCTCAAATTGAGCTTTCGGGTATCCGGCTGTGGCTGCTTTTTCTATCCAATATTTGGCGGATTTGGGTGATTTATCGAAATATCGCTCCCCGCGGTACTCCTCGCCCAATTCGCACATGGCCGGGAGATAGCCATTTTTGGCGGATGCCAGCAAGCATTCTTCAAAATCTTCATACCTGCAATCGGCAAAGTAGTCGTACCCAAACCAGTTAAACGCGATATCATGACCTTGCGCCATATCATATTGGGCTACACAATCGCCATTATTGGCAGCTTTTGCAAGCAAATCGATATGGATTTTGCAGCTTTCCTCGCTCTCATTTTGCATGTAGTATCCCTGCGTGAGTTCATAGAGGGCGTAGGCGTTACCGTTGTCGGCTGCTTTCTGCATCCATTCGGCGTACTGAGCGATTTGTTTGCGTACTCCTATGCCGAGTTTGTAGTGCAGGGCGAGACATATCATAGCAGACACATGCCTGTCTTGGGCAGCCTTCTTCAGAAAACGAATTGCTTTGGAGAGGTGAGATTCCCGATAGTATCGATAGAGTTCAAATGCAGAGTACGTGTCACCAAACGGAACTCTTTGTTCTGCCAAGGTTGCAAGCTCCTCAGTATAAGGCCCGGGTTGCATCAATGTAAGCCTGGTTCGGGCGTGTATATGACCACATTTGGCTGCGATGCTATAGTAATACTCAGCTCTTTCTTTGTTTTGTTCCACACCGAGGCCGTGCTCATAGCATTGCCCCAGTTCATAGGTTGCACCTATGAACCCGCGAACATGTAACCACATGAGCGTGCCATCTTTTGCACGTTGAGTGAGATCTCTTAAATTTGTATACTTCACAACTCTAGTATACTCATTAACTTCAATAAGTAAAGCACTGAGTGTTTTTCTTGTACTATTATTAACAGAGGCATGTCCGGCTCTGTTCTGAGGGGGGCGAGAGTGCGCGGTAAATTATGGGTGAAAAGGGGAGTTTCTGAGTACAAAACGCAGGGGGCCCCCTTTCTAATAAAAGAAATCTAGCCTTTCTGAGCATACCACGCCGAATGGGAAAATAAAGCACAAATAACAAAATGACACAACGGTAGTATTCGGTGGCAGTGTAGTGAATGTATGATGTGAGGGGAGGGGCAAGGTGATTTTGTGTTGTTTTATGCGGAAAATAGCATTTGGAATTGACAGTTACATGGGAAGAATGATATAAGGAGCGCATACAACAGGCATTGAGCCCAAAGGAAACAGTCAATCATGCGTTTACCGAGGAATAACATTATCATGGAGCTGAGGGATGCCCACGAGGGCGTGGTGCACATGCTCCTGTACCTTGGGAATAAGGCTGCTCTACCGACGGATTTTGTGAGTCGATATTGTGTGGAATCACGCAGGGAATGGTTTCTCCGATTGCTGTCTCGCTGCATGGGGCGGGGCTTTTACCATTTTCGCATGCAGGTGACCCGTTTCGATGAATCGGCAGATGGCGTGTTTGCCTGGCGGGTGGAGGATGCTTTCTGCGAGTTGAGAAAGCTTGGGTTCCTGCTGTACGATGATAACCGTGGCGACTGGACACCCTATGGTATATTTCAGTACTTGGTTGAGCAGGGGCGTGCCGTCGGCCCTATGGCGGTGCTGCGTGAGTGCCCCGGTGCGTATGTTGAGGGTATGATTTCATGAGTTTGTGTTATTTTCTTCTGCTCGTGTTTTTACTACACGAACATCAAGACGAAAAATAACCATACAAAGAGTCCCGTCTCGGCGAAGAAAACTCGTCGTAGGCGGGACTCTTTTTTGCAGAGAATTTCCGGGCAATGCTGTTACTGCCGCTCTGCTACAGGCGCAGGAGATTTGACGCGCTTAATCCGGAGCAGGATGAGGACGAGTAAGATGGGGAAGGCCGACGCGACGAGAAGACCGGCCTTGAGGTCGCCGTTGGCCAGCTCTGAAATGTAGCCGACCATTGTCGGGCTGAGGGTTGCGCCCAAGTCACCGGCGAGGGCGAGGAAGGCAAACAGCGCTGTGCCGCCGAGCGGGCATTTCTGCGCGGAGATGCTGAGTGAACCCGGCCACATGATGCCGACGGCGAGCCCGCAAAAGGCGCAGCCGGCCAAGGCGATAAGGGGTAGCGGTGCCAGAGAGGCCACGAAATAGCAGATGGCGCACAGAACGCCCGAGAGGAACATTGTTTTGACCAAATCGAGCCGCTCGCTCATTTTGCCGTACAGGAGGCGCGATATCCCCATGAAGGCCGCGAACAGACAGGGGCCTGCCAAATCGCCGACGGCTTTCGATACACCCAGGGCTGATTCGGTGAAGGCCGATGACCATTGAGCCATGGTGGCCTCCGACGCGCCGGCACAAATCATGAGGAGGACGAGCAACCAGAAAAGCGGCAGGCGCAGCAGTTTTCTCGTGGAATTACCCTCGTTGCACTCCGGCAGGCGTTCGATGGGACAAGTCAGGAAATTGAAGGTATTGATGAAGGGGATAATGGCCCAGATGAGCGCAAGGATTTTCCAGTTTTCCACGCCGAAGAGCGCAAAGAAGAGAGTGGAGCCGAGAATAACGGCAACAGCACCCCAGCAATAAAAGGAGTGCAGCAGGCTCATCATGCCGTCTTTGTTTTTAAAGGGGCAGGCTTCGACAACAGGACTGACCAGTACCTCGATGAGACCGCTGCCGACAGCATAGAGCACTACGGAAATGATGATACCCGTGAATGGAGATGAAAGCAGATCGGGGAGAATAATCATCAGCGCAAGCCCCAGTGCAGAAATGACTTGCGATACAACCACGCAAGTTCGGTAGCCGATTTTGTCGGCATATTTGGTGGCGGCCAGGTCGACAAAAAGCTGGGTCAGGTAAAAGGTAAAGGGAATGAGCGCGATTTGTTCGAGCGATACCCTGTAGATGTCCTTAAATGTCAGAAAGAGCAGCGGTGCAAAATTTGCGGTGATTGCCTGAGTCACAAAACCGAGGTAGCAGGCAATCAGCGTTTTGTTGTAATTTTTTTCCTGCGGTGCCATGTCGGTCCGTATGATAACAGAAATTGCCTGAAATGCAAGGCCGCATTCCGTATGTTAGCGCAATCGGTTACATAAAGCTGTAAGCGTCGATATCGAGTGTGATGGTGATATCCTCCCCTGCATTGAGCCCTGCAACTTCACGGGAAACGATGTCCGCCACGGTTCGGGCACTCAGGGCATTGATAGTACACTGGAAACGGAATTGGCCGTGCGCTTTGGCAATGGGGGCAGGGGCGGGCTCGGTAATTTCCACCCCCTGTGGCAGTGCTGCCTGCAATCGCTTGTGCAGGGTTCGCATGGAGAAGTCTGCCAAGTCCTCCTGAGTGGAGCGAACGGTAAGCACGGACAAATGGCGGAAGGGCGGGAAATTGAATTGCTGTCGCAGCCCGAGTTCGTTCTCAGCAAAGCCGTCCGTATCGTGCCGGCGGGCGTATTGAATGGCCGCAGCGTGCGGGGTGTAGGTCTGAATGATAACCTCGCCGTCGATATCGCCACGCCCGGCACGCCCTGCTACCTGTGTGAGCAGCTGGAAAGTACGCTCTGCGGCGCGAGGATCGGGTATACACAGGCCCAAGTCGGCATTCAGTACCCCCACCAGAGTAACTCCCGGGAAGTCCAGACCCTTGGATATCATTTGTGTACCCAGCAGAATATCAATGCGGTGCGCGCGGAAGTCTGCCAGAATGTCTCGCAAGGCATTCTTGCGGGCTGCCACATCGGCATCCACCCGTTGCAGGCGGGCTTTCGGAAAACAGTTGCGCAGCACTCGCTCCACTTTCTGCGTGCCGTAGCCTTCCAGCAGGATGTTGTTCTCTCGGCACTCCGGGCAGTGGCGGGGCACAACCGCGCGGAACCCGCACAGGTGGCAGATGAGCCTGTTCTCGGTCGCGTGGTAGGTAAGGGGCAGGGCGCAGTGCTCGCAGGTGACCACATGACCGCAGTCAGGGCACTGCAGGGCACGGGCGAAGCCTCGGCGATTGAGCAGCAGAATGGTCTGCTCCCCCTTGTTCAGCCTATCCTCGATAGCCATGCGCAGGCGCTCTGACAGAATGCCGAGATTGCGCTTATCTTTGGGCTCGCTGCGCATGTCGAGTACGCGCGTGAGGGGCAGGCGTTGGCCGTCGGCTCGCTTGTCCATGCGCAACATACTGTACTTGCCACAGTTGACATTGTGAAGACTTTCCAGCGAAGGTGTGGCGGAGCCTAGCACAACGGTGGCACCTTCCATGCGGGCGCGCAGTACGGCGAGGTCGCGACCGTGGTAGCGGGGGGCGTTCTCCTGCTTGTACGAGGAGTCGTGCTCTTCGTCCACAATAATCAGCCCGAGCTTCTGCACCGGGGCGAAGAGTGCCGAGCGCGGGCCGATGGCAATGCGGGCCTTGCCGCGGTGGATGGCGTGCCACTCGTCGAATCGCTCGCCATCGCTCATGGCACTGTGCAGAATAGCCACTGCTCCCGGTGTATCGGCAAATCGGCTCTTGAAGCGCGCCATGGTCTGCGGGGTGAGCGATATTTCGGGCACTAGAATGAGCACCCCACGCCCGCTCTTCATCACATGGTCGGCGGCCTGCAGATAGACCTCCGTCTTGCCGGAACCTGTCACACCTTGCAGCAACAGGGGCTTGCTGTCGCCGCTGTCGCAGGCTGCCACTATACTGCTGAGTGCAGCGGCTTGTTCTTCATTGAGCTCCAAGGGGGCGGATTGGGCAAACTCTTCATTGCCGGCCGGGTCGCGGTGCACGGCTTCTTCCTCTATACGAATGTAGCCCTTGGACTCCAGTGAGCGGCAGGCGGGCAGGGCGGCAGTTCCACCCAAATCGGCGAGTGGTTCGCGCTTGCTCTCGCCATTGTGCAGGTAGCGCAGTATGGCAGCCTGTCGCGGAGCACGGGCATTGATTTTGTTGAGCGTGTCGTCATCAGGCCATTTCTGTAGTACAGCCACCTTGCGAGTCTTTTCCTCATGCCGTTCACGTCGAACGGGTTCGGGTACTATGCAGCGAATCATCTGCTCCACCGGCACGGCATAGTAGCGCGCCGCCCACTCTGCCAGGTCCATCAGCACCGGGCTTACGGCCGGTGTGTCATCTATCAGGCGGGTGAGGGACTTCAGGCGGTGCCCCCATTCGGAATCCGGCGCTACCAGGTTAATGACGGTACCCGTTGTGGTGCGGTGACGCAGGGGAACCTCCACCCGGCTGCCGCGGGTGACGTTCTGCATGCCCTCTGGAATGGCGTAGTCGAACACCATATCGTTGAGCCCATCCACCAGCACACGGGCGGCGGGGCGAACGGGCTCATCCTGAAAAAGGGCCTGCTGCATGGCCGTGAGGGGGCGTCTCAGCTGGCTTCCTCCAGCTCTTCGCGGGAAAGGATGTGTACAATGACCTTGGCACCGGCTTTTTCACCGGCTGCTTTGGCCAGTGAGCGAATGGCCGAGGCCGTCATGCCATTGCGACCGATGATGCGGGCGATATCGCCCGGCTCCAGCACCAGACGGAAGCGCAGCAACTGCTCCTCTTCATTGGCGGCTACGCGCAGCTGTGCCTTGTCCGGGTGCTTGATAAGCGGGCAGACAACGGCGAGGAGGTATTTACTAATGGATTCTGTGAGCTTCTGCATGGAAAATGGTGCGACTTGATGTTGGCGCTTATAATATGCAAAAATGGCAACGCTGTCAAGCTGTCACTGTGTGTGCAGCTATCTGAAAATCGGCACGATGTAAGCACAAAAAAGCAGGGCAGCGGTAGTGCTGCCCTGCGAAAGGTTGTTTGTGTCGACCGATTACTTCGTCACCAGGCTGTGGCCGGTCATCTCGGCAGGCTGAGCGATGCCGAGCAGGCTGAGCAGGGTCGGGGAGATGTCGGCCAGAATACCGTCGCTCATCTTCACCTCGGCCTGATCGGGGCCACAGTAGATGAGGTCCACCAGGTTTGTGGTGTGAGCGGTATTGGGGGAGCCATCGGGGTTGAGCATGTTCTCGCAGTTGCCGTGGTCGGCGCAGATAAGGCAGCAGCCGCCCAGCTCGAGAATCTTGTTCACGCTCTTCTCGAGAGCCTTGTCCACAGCCTCGCAGGCGGTGATGCCGGCCTCCAGGAAACCGGTGTGACCCACCATGTCGGGGTTGGCAAAGTTCATGATGGCGATGTCGTAGTTGGCGATAGCGTCCACGAACTTATCGGCCACCTCGCCCACGCTCATCTGGGGCTTGAGGTCGTAGGTTGCCACCTCGCGGGGAGAGGGTACCAGAATGCGGTCCTCGCCCTCGAACTGGGTCTCCACACCACCGTTGAAGAAGAATGTCACGTGGGCGTACTTCTCGGTCTCGGCGATACGCAGCTGCTTGAGGCCGGCTGCGGCAATAACCTCACCCAGAATGTTGGTGAGCTGCTCCTGCTCGAACACCACGGGAGTGGGGTAGCAGGCCTCGTACTCAGACATGGTGATGTAGTGTACGTGGGGGTGTACACCGCGGTCGAAGCCGTCGAAGTCATCGTAGATGAAGGCGCGGGACAGTTCGCGTGCACGGTCTGCGCGGAAGTTGAAGAAGAATACCACGTCCTCGTCGCGCACACGCTGGGAGTCGCCCTCGCAGAAGATGGCGGGCTTCAGGAACTCGTCGGTCACGCCGTCCTCGTAGCTCTTGGTGGCATACTCTGCGGGGGTGCAGGTGCACTGCTCGCCCTTGCCGAGTACGATAGCATCCCAACCCACCTGCACACGATCCCAGCGCTTATCGCGGTCCATGGCGTAGAAACGGCCTACCACAGTGGCAATCTTGGCACCGTAGGGAGCCACGGCTTCCTGCAGCTGAGCCAGGAAACCGGCGCCGCTCTTGGGGTCAGTGTCGCGGCCGTCGGTGATGGCGTGAATCATGATGTCCTTCACACCGGCCTCGGCGGCAATCTTCACCACGCCAATCAGGTGCTCAATGTGGGAGTGCACACCGCCGTCGGAAACCAGACCGAGCAGGTGCAGGCGTGTGCCGGCAGCCTTGGCAAAGGCCTCGGTAATCACCGGGTTCTTGGCCAGAGAGCCGTCATTGATGGCATTGGTAATGCGGCAGAGGTCCTGGAACACCACGCGGCCGGCACCCAGGTTCAGGTGACCTACCTCGGAGTTACCCATCTGCCCATCGGGCAGACCTACATCCTGACCACTGGCACCCAGCATGGAGTGCGGGCAGGTAGCCAGCAGCTTGTCAGTGAAAGGTGTGTTGGCGAGCACAGTAGCATCGCCCGTCTGCTTGGCGGCCTCCGGCCCCTGAGGGTTGCGGCCCCAGCCGTCACGAATAATCAGAACTACGGGTTTATTAGCCATGCGACTATTATATCACCTGCTCCGCCGCTTGTGAAGCCTAAACTCGGGAATGCAACGAATTTATGCCGTTCGAGGTGTGTCGTTATATCTGTCCCTTCTGTGGCGAATCGGGGGCCGGGCTGGCTATTTCCAAATGTTTTTCATCATATCGGTCTATATTTGGGTCTATGCCCGAGTATGAAACCTCGACTCACACGCTCACTGCAGCGTTTATTAGCAGTAGCCGTGGTCTGCAGCACATTCGCTCAGGCCGATAATCTGACCTGGAATGGTGATGCCACCAACAATGTGTGGAATACCGATGCCGCTAACACTAACTGGCAGAGTGACGGTTCCGCCGCTCCCTTCGCCACCGGTGACAATGTGACCTTTGCTACTCCCGTTGCGCCTGTGGTGAATACGGTGCAGGTAGGCGAAAATCTGCAGGCCGGTACTATGACCGTGAATGACGCCTATACCTTCGAGACCACCGCCGAAAGCGCCATCAGTGCTCAGTTTGCAGGTACGGGTACTCTCAGCAAGGCAGGACAGAGCCTGCTGACACTTCAGGCTGCCGAAGGGACCACTGCCGGTCCCGCTCTGGCTGTGGAGGCCGGTAATCTGGCTCTTGAAGGTACTGCCACCTACAAGGGGCTGAGCTCTATGGCCGATGGTACTCAGCTGCAGGTAAAGGAGGGCGCTGATATTACTTTCGCCGCTGCCGCTACCGGTAAGGATGCCGTGGTGCAGGGGGCTATGCGCCTGGCGAGCGGTGACTCTACATTCAATGCCGTCAATGGTAGTGGCACGCTGGATGTCGCTCAGAACGCCACTCTGGGGCTTGCCGCAGACTCCGCCATCGGTACGCTGAGCAACAGTGGTACGGTGACAGCCACCGGTAATCTGCTGGTGGAAAAAGCCGTGGAGAATGGTGGCTCGGTGAGCGCTGCCCGACTCATTCTCAACAACGGCGGTAATTTCACCACGCTGAAGACCGATGAGCTGGTCATCGGTTCCGCCATCAGTAAGACGGCACCCTCCGTTACGGCCGATACTCTGGGCGCGATGAATGGCGACTCCATGGAGCTGGAGGTAGCACGCACGGTACGTGGTTCGGGTGAGTACCTGGTGGTTAGCGCTACCGACATGGGCGACACCAACTATACTCTTTCTCAGCAGACAATTGACCGCTACCGCAATGCAGGTTTCCTGACCGACATGACCCAGACAGCTGAGGGGCTGGTGCTGACGCTCGATACTGTCGACAACGGCTATTACGCTCGCAATACCTTCAGCCCCAATGGTCGCGCCGGTGCTCGCCTGCTTGACCGTGTGTTTGGTAACATCGACCCGCAGGCTGACCCGACCCGCTCACCGGACCTGGCCGCCGTGCTCGATGCGATGGATGGCTACATCGGGGCCGGTAATCGCGGCGCTGCCGATGCACTGGCCGCCAATGTGGCCGGCGCCGGTCTGGCCAACCTGAACACAGCCCTGCGCGGTCAGGTGGAGCGCCAGTTGCGCGCTATCCGTAACCGCATGACCAGCATGCAGGGCGGCATGCCCTGCTACCCGCCCGACCCCAAGGCTCCCATGGCAGAACCCCTGCGCTATACTCTCTGGGCCAATGCCGAGATCGACTACCAGAACCTGCGTGGTGAGAATCAGCTGCCCGGGTTCAAATTGCACAGCATTGGTGGTACTGCCGGTATGACTATGCTCGCTGCTCCTGAGCTCACCGTGGGTGCCGCTTTCACCGGTATGGCCGGCCGACTCAGCTCCAAGGGCTATGGTACCAATGCCTCCGGCGATTTGGACGCCTACTACGCCAGCATCTTCATGCGCAAGGATTCCGGCTGCGTGCAGCACTCACTCATCGGTACTGTGGGCTGGGCCGACTTCAATTTTAAGCGCCGTGTGAATTTCCCCGGCGGCGGCTATGCTACCCGCGGCACGACAGATGGTCTGGGCCTGGGTATCATGTACGAGGTAGCCCGAACCTACAAGCTCTCCGAGGACAGCATCAAGAGCGCCTGGTGGCAGCCGGTGTTCAATGTTTCCTATGTGCACAGCAAGGTTGACGGCTTCACCGAGACCGGGTCTGATGCCGCCCTGCGCGTCGGCAAGCAGGACAGCAACAACGTCATCTTCGGCCTCGGTGCACGCATGCAGGGCATTGTGGGTGAGCAGTTCCTGAACACACCCGCTGTGATGGAAGCCCGCGTGCTCGGCAAAGCCATAGCCGGTGGCCGCCGTGGCAAGGCCGACGTCTCCATCCCCGGTGTGGACGTATCCTCCACCGTCAGGGGCTCCGAATCCAGCGCCTTCGGTGTGGAGCTCGGCATTGGCTTCAATATCCCCCTCGGCCAAGAGTACGGCGCCATCATCACCGACTTCACCGCCGAATTCTACCAGGACCAGACCTCCGTCAACGGCGCACTCGGCTATCGACTGGACTTCTGATTCCGCTCCCAATTCCCCGATTACCCCATGATTCCTACCCGCAGCGGCGCCATTTCCCCGCGCCGTTGCGGGTAATTTCGCAGCCAAGAAAGAAAAAAATAAACTTTTTTTTAACTTTAGGCTTGCATTCGCCCCGCGATTGTGTATAATTGCCACGCAACCTTGTGTTGCACACAACAATCGATGGTGGACGTAGTTCAGCGGTAGAGCCCCGGATTGTGGTTCCGGTTGTCGTGGGTTCGAATCCCATCGTCCACCCGCAGAGCGGGTCACGTACAAAAAACGTGACCCGCTCTTCATTTTTGCGCAATTCATTCAATATACGCCGCTTAACAAGCACTCCCTTGCATGTGTTGTAGCCTGATTTCGCCATGCTTCGGCACCTTTCCTACCCCATTCCCTCATATCAGGCACTCCCGCGCACTCTGCACTTCGTGATCCGATTTGATAGTTATTCATGTGGTTCGAAATGATGATAAACCATTTATAGCCGATGTCTACGCGGCTAATTCTTCCCGTTTCTATGACACCCGCCCCACGAGGGTGGAGACGCTGTACGAGATGGCGGATGGCAC
>JAZSEM010000002.1:0-10602 GCA_045531695.1 Akkermansia sp. | reverse complement strand
CTATCCCACCGTCCACGCCCCGCGCTTTCAGGCGCGGGCGGCGGTAAGTGTGATTCCGGCTTCGCTTATCACAGGCGTAAGCCTGCATTCTCCTACATTGTAGATTGTAAATGGTAGATTGTAGATTCTGCTCGGCAAATTGCTCTTTCCTCATTATTCCGCCGCGTAAATGACTGTAGTGAGGTACAGACCATCCGCCGGGGCACAATGGCGCGTTTTGGGTCCCATGGGGTTGGTGAGCATGGAGCGCAGTTCAGCGGCACTCATTTTACCGTTAGCAACCTGATGAGCGGTGCCCACCAACAGGCGCACCATGCGGTACATGAACCCATTGCCATGAAAACGCAGGCGCAGCAGTTCACCGCCCTGCTCCTTCGTTACCGAGGTGCTGTAGATGGTGCGCAGGTAGAAGTCTGCCGGGGGATTGTCGGGTTCATTCCCTCGCTTTGCCGCAAAACGACGGAAGTCGTGTTCGCCCTCATACTGTGCCAGCGCTTGCGCGAGCAGCTCGGCATTCACGCCCATCGGGCGGTGCCAGGCGCGACCTTCCAGAAAAGGGCTGAGCACCGGCGCCGTGCAGATGAGGTATTCGTACACCTTCCCCTGAGCACTGAACCGAGCGTGGAAATCATCTGCCACCAGCTCCGCACTCATGATGCGAATACTCCCCGGCAAATGGGCATTCAACGCAGCGCGCCAATTCTCGGGGCTCATGCGGCAGCTCTCGGGGATATCGACATGAAAACACTGAGCCACGGCATGCACTCCGGCATCCGTACGACCCGAGGCCGATATACGCAGGGGAGCACGCAGAATGGAACAGAAGGCTTCCTCGAGCACATCCTGCACGGTATTTCCACCGGCCTGGCTCTGCCAGCCATGCCAGGGAGTGCCATTGTAGGAGCAGGTAAATAATATTCTGGGCATATCGCTATGTGTGCTCTCGGGTATAAGAGAGCCGCAAGCACCCTTGCAGGTGGTTGCGGCTCACATAAGGTTTTATATTCAGCCGTAGATTACAGACCGAGGTCACCGATTTCGATATCGTCGCCGGAATCCTCGCCGGCATCGTCACCTACATCGAGGTCGTCGGAACCGGAGTCATCAAGGGAAGGCTCATCGGAGCTGTCATCAGCAGCGGGCTCCTCGTCGATGGAGGGCTCGTCAGAGCTATCGTCAGCTGCGGGCTCGTCGATGGAGGGCTCATCGGTGCTGTCGTCAGTAGCAGGCTCATCGGAGCTGTCATCGGCAGCGGGCTCCTCATCGGTGGTGGCGGGCTCGTCGTCAGCAGCGGGTTCCTCATCGGTAGCGGCGGGCACCTCCTCCTCGGGCAGCTCTACAGCAGCGGGAATGGCGGGCACGTCCTCATCGGTATCCATCTTGGTAAGGGGTACAGATGTGGGGTCAGCCTTGTAGCTGAGAGCCTCGCGCAGCTTGTCGGAGCCATAGTACTCGGGCAGAGTGCCGGGAGTCTCGTGAGTGGAGGTGGTGTCCTTAATGTAAGCCATACCGGCCTTCTGGCGCTCACCGGCAGCGGCACCGGGGGTAGAACCATTGGCTGCACCTACAGCCAGAACAAGAGCAGTACGATTAATCTCACCATCCTCGCCGATGGGAGCACTGGCCTGAATACGGCCGATTTCAGCAGCAAGCTGAGCCAGAGCCTCGGAGTAAGCGGCACCCTCGCTGCCCTCGGCATCAATCATGCTGCGGGTAAGAGCGGGGTCATTGGCGGCAAAGGCACGCACGCCGGCGTTCTGCATGCGCTTGTTGAGAACCTCCACACGCGGAGCGGCTGCCTCTGCAGTGCGGTAATCGGAAATCTTCTGCAGTTCTGCAGTCAGCTCCTGAGTGAGCTCAAGAGCAGTTTTTTCTTCCTTCTGGCAGGAGGTAAGGGTGCTCACAGCCAAGAAGGCCAACGAAGGGATGAGAAGAAAACGTTTCATGGAGGAAATAAGATAAGCTACTCTCTGAAATTAGCAGGATTTTTAGCTTCTGTCAAGGTAAAGTGTTCGGATTAAAGAAAAAAATATCACTTTTGAGCTTCTGCAGGTGGATTTGGCAGAATATCAGCATAAATTCCGGGTGCGGAATCTTCTATGGGAGTAGCGCCCACGCAGCGCGCATAGAAATCTGCCGGTCCCACACCACCGATAATAGCGTAGCCATACCCCTGGTGGCGCATGTGCTCAAGAGCTGTTACCAGCAGCACTCGCCCCACGCCGGTACCGCGAGCGGCCTCCCCTACCCCCATGGGACCCAGAAATCCGCGAGCCGTGGCGTCATAGCAGGCGAAGCCCAATATCTCACCACCGCGGGTGGCAATCACGCAACCGATGGGTTGGTGGCTCATGGCTACACGGCATTCGCTGACCCAGCGAGGGCTGAAATGACGACCGACCCAATCCTCGAGGATATGGGCCTCGAACGGATTGCAGATGCGCACGGTTATGCCCTGCTCTGCCACCGCGGCGCGCAACGGAGCGCCGTCGGGCAGGTTATACAGGCGTACTAGCATGTCTTGCATGGTGAAAAAAATATGTGAAATGGTTAAAAAAAACGGGCGGGAGCGCCACTGAGTGCACTCCCGCCCGTTGGGGTTAATTTACTCCTTGCCGGCCTGCGTGTTGAAGTACAGCGGGGCAGCGGCATCGATGGTCTCGCTCGAAGCGCCGAACACATTCTTCAGGATATAGGCAAGAGCCACAGCATCACGGAAGTTGTAGGGGGCATCGTTCCACTTACGGGAGTCCATATCCTTGCCCTTGGCGGCGTAGTCCTTCACACCGGGCATGGCCCACAGCAGAGCCTGAGCACGGCTCATGGCATCCACCGGCAGCTCCATAGCGCGACCGTGGGAGGAGGCACCGGCCTGGCAGTACAGGTCAATGGCCTTGTTGGCGGCAGCCAGGTTGCCCTCGGAGATGGTACCGGCGAGTTCCTCGGCGGGGATAGCGGCAGCGGTGGCGTATGCCAGAGCGTAGCGCACCCAACCGTAGCAATCACCGTTGAGGGTCTTGCCCACGGCAGAGTCGAGCAGCTCCTTGGCAGAGGCCTCGACTTCAGCAAGAGGTGTACCGGTGCAAGCCTTGGCCAGCAGCTGAGCGGCAATGAACTTGGCGCGATCCTCGGCGCCCAACCAGTCCGGGTGGGGGAAGGTATTCAGCTGAGTCTTCAGACCGGCGAAATCGAGCTGGCGCACAGCGCAGTCAATCTCGAGCACAGCGGCACGCTCAGCCGGGTTGCGATCCAGACCGAGGAAGCCCTTGTACTTGGCCTTCACGGCACCCAGCTTAGCGCGGGCGTCCTCCAGGTCACCGGCATTGAGGGCCTGCTCTGCTGCCACCATATCCTCGGGGGTAAGCAGGAAGAAGACCTTCATCTTGGCTGCACTGCGCTGCACATCGGCCTCGGAACCACGATCATAGTACACGAAGGTATCCTTACCGGAGGCACCCTTTACCATCAGCTTGGTGGGCTTGCTCTTGTCAGACACCTGCACAACGGCTACCAGGCCCTGCTGCTTGGCAGGTTCCTGAGCGTAAGACATACCGGCAAGAGCGGCAAGACCTACTGCTAAAATATTACGGAGTTTCATGTTATTCTAATAAAGGGTTGGAGATTACTTCTTCCTCTTCTTACCGGCACCGATCTGAGCCTGGAAGGCCTTGCCCTCCTTGTCTTCACGCTGCACGGCGCTGTCAGCGGCATACTGACCGAGAGCGGTCACCACTTCGTTCCAGCGGTCACGGTCATCGGGAGTCATCTTAGCCTCGAGCTTGGACTGACGGATCTTGTTCACGTAGACCTGGCCGGAGTTCCAGGCACGCCAGCGGTCGGAGGGCTTGAAGGTACCAGCCAGACGATCACCGGTGCTGGGATTGTTACGCTGCCAGTACACCTCCATCAGAGCCTTACAGGCGGGAGCGGAGTAGTGAACATTACCCATATCCTGGTACAGGTTGGAGTAGACGGCGATAGCGTCATCCAGCTGACCGTTCTTAGCCATAGCCTCGGCAGAGAGCAGCTGCATATCCTTGCGGCCTACGCGAATACCGGCGTCCTCGTAGCGCTTGGCGCAAGCCACAGCCTCGGCATAGTTGCCGGTGGTCATGTGCAGCTTGGTCAGGCCCATAAGTGCGGGACCGGCAATGTCGGGGTTCTGAGAAGCGGCGAGAGATTCGAAAAGCTCAGCAGACTCGGTCTGCTTGGCCTTGTCATCCGTCAGACCGAGAGCATTGGCCTTGCCGAGTTTGGCTTCATCCACATACTCACCACCGCGGGAGATGGCCTGCTCGAAGTAGGTGAGAGCGGTAGCAGCTTCCTCGTTACGCATGCTCTGGTTGTTCAGGCGACGAGCGTAGTTAACCTCGAAGTTACCCACCTGCACGCAGATGAAGTTGGTGAGGTCAGCCGGTTTGAACTCGTTGGTCATCTCGCGGAAGGACTTGTTGATATCGTCCTGCATGCGAGCGGCGGCATCCTTATCAGACTTGGCCAGTTTGACCTGAGCCTGAGACATGGAGTTCAGCATGGCCATGCGAAGAATAGCGCGGGTGTACTTATCCTCAGCCACGATGCCGGGGAAGTTCTTGAAGTGCTCCGTCTGCTCCTCAAGGGTAAGTTCCTTGCCATTGAACTGCTTGTAGCCATCGGCATAGGTAGCGGCATAACCATTGATGGTAGCCTCCATATCCTCGTTCACGCTGTTGTTGGCCAGGCCGTAGTTAGCCTCGCGGGCGATGACTTCCTGAGCCTTGGCAACAGCGGCGTCGAATGCAGCCTTGTCCTTCTCGAGGGAGTCGTTCATCAGGTGAGTGACCATCTTCAGGCTGTATACACAACCCTCGAAGTCAGCCTCTGCCCAGTAGCGGGTCACGTAGCCCTTGGCACGGGTGTCCATATCGGCATCCTTCTCGCCCTCGAGCAGAATCTCGCGGCCGTAAGAGGAGAGCATGTACAGCGCATTGGCGGCAACGTTCTTACCCTTGTCGCCCTGAGCCATGGCAGCGTCAACAGCGTTCTGCAGAGCCAGAATACCCTCGGGCTTGCGAGCTTCGTCCTCGCTATTGATGAGGATGTTACCGCTAAGCATGAGCACCTGGGGATAGAGGTCGTGCTTGGGCCACTTCTCACCGAAGGTGTTGCAGTAGGCCAGAGCCTTATCCATATCCTGCTTCATAGCCTCGGGGTTACCGTTACCCTGACGGTTCAGCAGGGTGTTGATACCCTGGAAGTATACGGTCGGCTGCAGGGTGGACTCATCGGGGAACTTAGCAATGAAAGCCTCCACGCCCTCGAGCAGCTTCTCGATGTGAGAGGCATCCTGACGGGCCAGACGCTGGTGAGCATCGATAATGAAGTAGCGGCACTGGGTCTCCTGTGTGACGGCGGTGTCGGGCTTGTACTTACCACCCTTCAGAGCTACGCCGAACACATCATCAGCAAGCATGGCATTGCCGATGGTGATAACGTCCTCCCACTTCTGGAGCTTGTAAGCTGCGGCAACCTGCACGAAACGACCGGCCACATAGTTGGGGCTGGTCTTGTCGCCCTCAGTGGCTTTCACCACCTCGGCGGCAACGGTGCTGGCCTCTGCCCAGTTGTTCTCCTTGGTCAGACGAGCCATCTTGTTAATGATAAGGGCATTCTTACCACCCTCACCCATTTCGCTCATGTCAACCTTGCCTTCAAGGGCAACGGCGCGCTCCTCTTCACCGGTAGCGCGGCAGAGCTGGGCAAGCTGGAAGGTGTTCTTGTCCTTCAGTGACTTGGGACCCTCCTTGGTATTCTGCATGAGACCGGGATAGCGATCGGCCAGAATCTGGTAACCGGCCTTGGCCATACGCATGGAACCATACTGCTGGGATACACCGGCTGCGGTCACAATAGCATAGGCCTCGAGCTGGGTCTTGGCCTTGCCCATCTTGTCGTAGTTCTTGAAGAGCTGAGCGCAGTCACTGGCGCGGTAGGATGCGCCGGCTGCGGGGTCAGGCATGGAGGCCTTGTAGCCCTTCAGTGTGGTGTACATACCATGCAGAGCGCGGCGGGTCTCCTCCACTTCAGGGGTAAGGCCCAGCAGCTCGTATGTGGTCTTGGCAGCCTCATCGGCCTGCTTCATATCGCCGGCCTTCATGGCAGCGGCCACAAGTTTGGAGCTCTGCAGAGCAGGGTTGAAGAATTGAGAGCCGTAGCGAGCCAGACGTACCGGACCGAGGGAGAAACTCTGCGGGTTGGAGCGCACCACCTTGTACACCCAGCCGATGTGCTCGGGATTGTCTGTTGCCACCTTCAGAATGGTAGCCAGACCGCTCATGGCCATATCATCGGGCAGAGCAGCCTTGGCAGTGCGGCTCTTCTCGAGGTACTCACCGGCCTTCTTGAAATCAGGCTCAGGCTTGAGCAGATATGCCTGCAACAGCATGAAGCAGAGCTTGCCGTCCATCTTCTGAGCCTTCTCCATCTTGGATACCTTGCCGCTCTGGTACAGAGCAAGGTACTCCTCCATATCCTTAATGGCGTCTGCAAACTTGGAGGGGTCACCGGCCAGAGCGGGCTTAGCCTTGGGGTCACCGGCAGCCTGCTGGAACTTGCTGTAGGCCATGTAGAACTTGGAGGCGGTCAGGAAGGGCTCATAGCCATTGCCGTTGTTCATGTTCTTCTCGGCCAGAGCGCGATTACGCAACTTCTGGTCCTTGAAACGCTCCTCGTTGTAGAGAGTTTCAAATGCCTTGTAAGCCTCCTCGTACTGCTTGGCGGCAAAGTAGATATTACCCTTCTGCCAGTGGAAATAGGGCTCGTAGTGAGCGAACTGAGCAGCCAAACGGGACTTGGTATTGCTGTAGGTTTTAATCATCTTGTCGCACATGGCAATGGCGTCTGCCACCTTGCCCTGGCCCACAAGAGCCTGCACTTGTTTGGCGGCAGTGGCGGGGTCCTGTGCCTGGCACACCATCGGTGCGCTGAAGGCAGCCATGGCCATCACTGCTGCGGCGGTTGAGTACTTAATCATAAAACAGAATAGGTGTTTTGTTTAAGATGGGACGGAGAAAACTGTAACAGAGGAAAGGGAACGGTTCAACCCCGCGCGCGGGGCGAACAAGAGAGGGGAGCTGCGGCCGAGTGCCGCACAGCTCCCCCCTCAGGGGTTTAAGGTTGATTAAAATGAGCCATTATCATTCATCGGCTGTGGTACTCAGACCAACGGAGTGAATGTCGGCTTCGGAGAGAGCGGCCATGACGTCCACGATGCGCTGGTGAGGAGCACCGGCGGCACCGTGCAGCATCACCACGGGAGTGGTATCAACGGCATCGGCCTGCTCTTTGAGCATCTTAAGAGATTCCACGAGGGAATCCATACGGCGCTGCTGCAGGTACTCGGGAGTACCGGGCTTGAGCTCGGGATTGTAGGCCTCGCCCACGGTCAGACCATCGTTCCAGGTCACCACGCCGGCCTTGGTCACATAAATGTTACCGGGGTCGACCTTGGGTTTCTTGGAGGAAGAGCCCTGTGCAGGCGGAGGAATGCTGATATCGAGTTTCTTCTCACTGACGAGAGACGTTGCAGCCAGGAAGTAGATGAGCAGCAGGAAGCAGCAGTCAATCATGGAGGAGATGTTGGAAGTAATCTCCTCTTCTGCCGGCGGTTCGATTTTCTTATTTCTTGCCATGTTCGAGAAATTGGTATTCTGGTTATTAATTCTCTGCAGGCAGAGTACCGAAAACGATATTGCTCACACCGGCAGCCGCAGCTGCACGGATGGCACCGGAGGAACGATCCCAGGGAGCGTCGGCATCACCACGCAGGTAAAGACGAATCATCTCGGGCTTCACACCCTTGGATTCCATCGACTCACGCTGCTGTTTGATGAAATCGGTGAGCTCCTGAAGCTGACCGCTGTTGTAGCCAATGGAGTCCTGATTGGAATCGGCCACGCCCCAGATAGTACCGGGAGCATAGGTCTTGTTGAACTTCTCCAGCGCAGCGGGATTCTTGGAACCCATCACGTCCGGATCGGCAAACACGTTCACCACGATACAGCCGTTGGCATCCTTCATCTCCGAGGCGGATACCGCATTGGGCATGTTCACGCTCGGGTCCTTGGACACGGTAATCTGAGCCGCGTTCACAATGAAGAACATCAGCAGAAGGAAGCAGCAGTCAATCATGGGAGAAGGATCGGACTCTGCTTTTACTTCCTCTTCGGATCTTGCACTTTTCTTAGCCATGTGTCGGATTCAGAAAATGTTGATTGAGGTTTACGCCTGCCCGGTGATGGACTCACATCGGGCAGGCCCGAAGGACACAGGCTTAAGCCTGCTCCTCTTCTTCTACATACTCAACTTCCTCCTCGCCCTCTTCGTCAGCGGCGTCGTCACCCAGACCCTCGGGAATACGGGCAAGCTGAGCCTCAGCGTTGATGACGTTGATGGAGGTGTTCACCATCTCCTGAGCAGCGTTCACGCACTCAGCCTCAAGAGCCTGAGCGTGCTTCTTCAGGAAGAAGAAGGAAGGAACGGCGATAATGGAGATAATCAGACCCCAGAAGGTGGTAAGAAGTGCCACGGAGATAGAACCTGCGAGCTGAGCGGGGTCAGCCTGACCGGTTTCAGCGAGCACGGCGAAGGCCTCCACCATACCCTGAACGGTACCGAACAGACCGATGGAGGGAGCGATGGTACCGGCAAGGGCCAGCATGTCCACGTACTTCATCAGACGGGGGCGCTCGTTGGCGGTGAAGTCAGCGATGGCATCCTCGATGCCGTCCTTGCCCAGATCCTCGGGGCGGTTAGCGTCGATGTTGGGCAGAGCATAAGCAACCAGACGGCCCAGGTAAGTGGGGCTGGTGGTAGCGTGCTGAATAGCGGACTGAGCGCGGCACTCGGTCATAAGAGCAACAAGCTGAGCGCGCAGCTCCTCGGGGCAGAACTTCTTCTTGGACAGGTCCATGATACAGAAGATTACGAGGAACATGGTGATAGAGAACAGAACGACGAGCGGAATCATCGTCCAACCACCATTGATAACCCACTTGTCAAGCATGGTTGTCTTGGTCACAGCAGCGCCGCCTTCAGCAGCCTCCTGAGCCAGAGCCATTGACATAGAGCCCATTGCAACTACTCCAAGGGAGAGTGCACGTACGCCGTAACGAATAATCGTGTCTTTCATAATAGTAAAAATGCTGTTTATGCAGAATTGACGCCTTCTATTTAACCAAATTTTCATGACTTGTCGAGCAAGTTTTTTAGAAAAATGGTTTTTTGCGGCAGAATTCGGGAATTATCTTTGTGTTTTTAACCTAGCGTCGCTTTGATTGTTCTACGATACTTCTAATAAGAACAGGTACTTGCGTATTCTCCATCACGCCACGAAAGGCTGCGGCCCCTGCGCCGTTGGCGTATATGGGGACCGCTACGCCACTATGGTTAAGAGTTGTGAAACAACCGGTCACTCGACCGGAGTTTTTAGAGCCATCAATAATGGAAAGGCCACCGGTCTGGTGGTCAGCTGTCACTACAAGCAGGGTGTGCGGGTGCTTTGCCATCCACCGCAGCACCACACCTACGGCGCAGTCAAAATCGAGCACTTCGCGCACAGTCTCATCCAAGTCGTTGTCATGAGCGGCAAGGTCAATGGATGAGCCCTCTACCATCAGGAAAAAGCCCTTCTCAGCCTTTTCGAGCCGAGCAAGAGCACGATCAACATTACGTGGCAATAAATCACCACGCTCGCTGGCCGGAGGACAATCCCCGGGAGCAAAAAGCTCAACATCAGCCCCACTATCGCGCATGCGCTCCATCTGTTCAGCTGAAAAAGCCGCCGCACCACCACCCAGCACCACATCAAAACCGGCTTTGCTCAGCGATTCTGCAATGACGGGTGTATTCTTCCGCGAGGAAGTGTGGGCGTAGAAAGCTGCCGGCGTGGCATCGGTAATCGCCTTGGTTACCACTAAACCGGTGGCCATACCACGACTGCGACACCACTCAGCCAGCGATTGCATGGGGGTACCATCGGGGCGCTGCCCGAGCATACCATTATTCGTCTTCCCTCCGCAGGCAAGCGCAGTACCTCCGGCAGCAGAGTCGGTAATGGTGCGATTGGCAGAATAGGTCTGACTGAAGGCTGTACACGGCAAAGTACATATATTGAGCTGCCCCTTATTGCAGAGCCAGGCAGCCCACAGGTGCTCAGAACCCATACCGTCACCAATCATCAGAATCACATTGCGAACCGGGCGCTCCGAGGGTTGCACAACAGCAGACTGCGGCACAACCTCATGAACCGGCACCCCCTCCACAGTCTGCTGCGCAGCCGACGCCAGCATGCAGCCCAACAGACTTACAAGTAAGTACATGGTTTTCATGGGGCTAATTTACCATGAACCACCGCGAGGCACAAGTAAATAACTCACGCGATGGCACAAGTAGAGACTCAGACCTATTTGACCGCTAAATTGGAGCTTGGCTCCCTATCCCCAAGGCGTCAGCCTTGGTCTTCACCATGCGCGCAGCGCATTCTTCACCACCGTGCGCAGCCGGTTCTTCACCGCGGGCAAAGCCCGCTTTTCACTCGGCCGAAGGCCGTTAAAAAGCTTTTAT
>JAZSEM010000051.1:0-15629 GCA_045531695.1 Akkermansia sp. | reverse complement strand
AGAGGGCGTGAGCAAGGGGTTCGTGAAGCAGCTTGGAATCGTAGGTGTGGGTTTCAAGGCGGCCGTTAAGGGTCAGGCTCTGGACCTTGCCCTGGGCAAGTCCCACCCCATTCTCCACCCCATCCCCCCCGGGGTGACCCTTACTGTAACGGACAACACCAAGGTGAAGGTTGAGGGTATTGACAAGCAGGTTGTCGGTCAGTTCGCGGCTGTGGTGCGCGGCTACTATCCGCCGGAGCCCTACAAGGGCAAGGGTATTCACTATGTTGGTGAGTACATCCGCCGTAAGGAAGGCAAGAGCGTTGGCAAGTAATCATCTCAAACACTTATTAAAAAGTTTACAAGAATATGAGCACTATCAATCGCAAAGCCATCCGCGCCCGCGTTCATACGCGTATTCGCAAGAAGCTTGCAGGTACGCCTGAGCGCCCCCGTCTGGCAGTTAATTTCTCCAATCAGCACGTATATGCTCAGGTGATTGACGACGTGAAGGGTGTAACCCTGTGCGCCGCTTGCACCAAGAACCTGGAGATGAAGAAGGCCAATGTCGAGTCCGCCGCCAAGGTGGGCGAGCTCATTGCCAAGAAGGCCCTGGAAGCCGGTATCACTGAGGTTGTGTTCGACCGCGGTGGTTTCCTCTACCACGGGAAGGTGAAGTCCCTGGCCGACGCTGCTCGTGAGGCCGGTCTCAAATTCTAAACAGAAAGGTTTAATACAATGACTGAAGAAACAAAGGCTCCCGCAACAGAGCAGAGCGCCGCTCCCCAGCCCCAGCGTGGCCGTGGTCCCCGTCGTGAGGGTGGCCGTGGCGGTCGTGGCCCCCGTCGTGAGGGTGGTCGCCGCAACGAGGCCCCCGTAGAGGAGGGTCCCCAGCTCATGGAGAAAGTCGTGTACGTGAACCGCTGCGCCAAGGTGGTCAAAGGTGGTCGCCGTTTCTCCTTCTCCGCCCTCATCGTTGTGGGTGACCAGAAGGGTAAGGTTGGCTACGGTTTCGGCAAGGCCAATGAGGTTTCCGACGCTATCCGCAAGGGTACCGACGCTGCCAAGCGCGCCATGAAGAACGTGGTAGTGGTGAATGACACCATTCCGCACGAGGTATACACCGAGTTCGGTGGTGCCAAGATCGTGCTGAAGCCGGCTACAGCCGGTACCGGTCTTGTGGCCGGCGCCAAGGTTCGTGCCGTGCTCGAGGCTGCCGGTGTAACCAACATCATCGCCAAGTCCCTGGGTTCCTCCAACGCTGCCAACGTGGTGAAGGCCACTCTGAAAGCCATGCAGTCTATGCGTACGGCTGATCAGGTGCTCTCCGCTCGTGGTAAGAAGAAGAAGGAGGCTGCTATCTGAGATTAACATTCAACCATTGATTTTATCATCATGTTGACACTTCAAACACTTCAGCCCAACCCCGGCGCCAAGCATCGCAAGAAGCGCCTCGGTTGCGGTGAGAGCTCCGGCCTGGGCAAGACCTGTGGCAAGGGCAACAAGGGCCAGAAGGCTCGCAGTGGCGGGTCCATCCGCCCCGGCTTCGAAGGTGGTCAGATGCCCCTTCACCGCCGTCTGCCGAAGAAGGGCTTCAACAATGCCCGCTTCCAGTCCACCATCGCTATCGTCAACCTTTGCCAGCTCGAGGCTTTCTTCGAGGCCGGTGCTGAGGTTAACGAGAACAGCCTGCGCGCTGCCGGCCTTGTAAAGGGCTGCTGCGACGCCGTTAAGCTGCTCGGCAATGGCAATCTGTCCAAGGCTCTCAACGTGACGGTTGACTTCGCCAGCGCCTCTGTCGCTGAGAAGATTACCGCCGCCGGTGGCACCCTTACGGTGCTGAGCGCTCAGTAATGGCTACAGCGCTCGAGCGCTGAATACCATTAACTTACGATTACACGAGCCGGGTGGCGCAGCGCCACCCGGCATACGTGTGAGCTAGGGAAGGGGTGAAATGACTCCGCAACCGGCTCAGAAATAACAGAGGAAAGACACGGCACCATGCCAACATGAGTGCCCCTTTACATGGCAGAACAGGCTGTATTTTTCCTCACGCTGCAACATACCATTTCCAACATTTCAACAAAGAACAGGTAACATGATATCCGCATTTGCCAATACCATGAAGGTGCCGGAACTGCGCAGCCGCATTCTCTTTACGCTTGCGATGATTGTCATCGTGCGTTTGGGTGTGCACCTGCCACTGCCCGGCGTGGACGTGCAGGCCCTTAACGACTTTATGGCCAAGACTGCTCAGGAGGGCGACAGCCCGTGGGGGGCTCTCGGTGCCATTCTCACCATTTTCTCGGGTGGTGGTCTGCAGCAGTGCGGTATTTTTGCACTGGGTATCATGCCCTACATCTCCGCCTCCATTATGACCCAGCTCATGGGTGCTGTTATTCCCAGCTGGCAGAAGATGCTGCAGGAGGAAGGCGGTCGCCAGAAGATGACCAAGTACACCCGTATTCTGGCCATCATCATTGCCATTGTTCAGGGGTACATGCTCACTGTATCTCTTCGTGACCCCTCCCGTATCGGTCTTTCCGGTCTGGGTGACCTGGTGATGAACCCCGGCTTCATTTTCACCATTACCACCATCTTCATTATCGTGACCGGCACCATGTTCCTGATGTGGATTGGTGACCAGATTACCGAGCGCGGTGTGGGTAACGGTATGTCTCTTATCATTTCCGTGAACATCATTCACGCTCTGCCCGGTGCATTCTCCATTGCCTGGAAAACCTGCGTGATGGCCGGCGACGGTCTGACCATCAACCCGCTGGGTTCCCTCAAGATGGTTGCTCTGATTCTCTTCATGATTCTGGTGGTGGCTCTCGTGGTAACCATCACACAGGCTCAGCGCCGTATTCCCGTGCAGCAGGCCAAGCGCATGGTTGGTCGCGGCAAGGTCATGAACGGCAGCACTCAGTACCTTCCCCTGAAGTTGAACTACTCCGGCGTGATGCCCGTTATCTTCGCCACTGCCATTCTGGCTCTGCCCTCCCTGCTTGTGCAGCAGATTTTCTCCGCCGACAGCCCTGTGGTAACCGTGGTGAACGTGCTCATGTCTCCCTCTGACATCGGCTACTACATCATCTCCGCCATCATGATCTTCTTCTTCTCCTACTTCTGGGTGGCTACCATGTTCCGTCCCCAGCAGATTGCAGAAGATATGAAGCGCAGCGGTAGCTACATTCCCGGCGTGCGTCCCGGCCCCCCCACAGCAGCTTTCCTGGACCAGACCATGAGCCGTCTGACATTCTCCGGCTCTCTGTTCCTGACCCTCATCTATTTCCTGCCGAGCCTTCTTTCCGTATGGGGCAGCCTGCCCATGCTGGTGACTCAGTTCTTCGGTGGTACCTCACTGCTCATTCTTGTGGGTGTACTTCTGGACATGATGCGCCAGATTGAGGCCACCCTGCTGCAGAAGAACTACGACGGTTTCATGAAGAAGGGTCGTATTCGCGGCAAGTACAGCCACCTGCAGGGCACCGGTGCTGCTGCTGAGGGCAAGGGTATCGTCATCCTCTGGGTGATTATTGCCATCTTCGTGCTCACCGGCGCCATTGTAATGGCCGGCTGATTGTAGCCCCTGTCACCTGTTTCTTTTCGCGCCCCGGTGCTTGGTTGCACCGGGGCGCTTTGTATATTTCCCTATGACAAAATATTATCTGTTAGCGCACAGTTCGGACTTTTCGTAAAGTTTCGACTGTGGTATATAACCTAAGTCATGGACATAGATGAACTCAAATACCCCGGTTCACGCCGTGTGTATATCCACGGCCGTTTATTTCCTGAAGTACAGGTCGCTATGCGTGAAGTTCTGCAGGAGGATTCCGTATTCCCCGACGGCAGCACCGAGCCGAATGCCCCTGTAAGGGTTTATGACTGCTCCGGCCCCTGGGGCGATGACCACTTTCACGGTAATGTGGAGCAAGGACTGCCGCGTATGCGCGAGGAGTGGATTTTGCAGCGTGGTGATGTGCAGCAGTGCGGTAGCGGGCAGGTTCTGAAGGCCGCTGACCTGAGTGCGCCTCCTACACAGCGTGCATATGCCCTGCACGGCGTTGTTACCCCTGAGATGGAGTATGTAGCCATTCGTGAGAATCTGGGCCGTGAATCGGCTTACAAGGCCATTTACGACCAATTCCCGAACAGGAAGAGCCGCCCCGATGCAGCGCAGCAAATCCTCGATGAACTTGGTACCGGTATGCCACGTCCCAGTAAGCTGGAACAGGAGCCCGGTTTTGGACCCACAAGTCTGCAGCGCCGTGCGGACCTGAGTTACTGTCACCCGGCAGAGCAGGGGCGTGGCGGGAACATGCCCGCCTATTTTACCCCTGAGTTTGTGAGGGATGAAATAGCCGCCGGTCGAGCGCTGATACCTGCCAACATCAATCACCCCGAGGCAGAACCCATGGTAATCGGGCGCAATTTCCTCTGCAAAATCAACGCCAATATCGGTAACTCGGCCATTACCTCAGGCATCGCTGAGGAGGTTGAGAAACTCCGCTGGGCTATTCACTGGGGGGCTGATACCGTCATGGATTTATCCACCGGGCGTGACATCCACAAAACTCGCGAATGGATTCTGCGCAACAGCCCGGTTCCCATCGGTACCGTGCCGGTTTACCAGAGCCTCGAGAAGTGCAGCGGCAGGGTAGAGCACCTCAGCTGGCCCATATTCCGCGATACGCTCATTGAGCAGGCAGAGCAGGGCGTGGATTATGTGACCATACATGCTGCGCTGCTGAACCGCTTTGTCCCCCACACCGCGCGCCGTGCCACCGGTATTGTATCCCGTGGCGGTTCCATTATGGCCAAGTGGATGATGTTGCATCGGCAGGAGAACTTCCTCTACGACCATTGGGACGAAATATGTGATATTCTGGCTACCTACGATGTGGCGATTTCCATAGGCGATGGACTGCGCCCCGGCTCGATTGCCGATGCGAACGATTTTGCGCAGCTGGCAGAGCTGGAAGTGCAGGGAGAACTGACAAAGGCAGCTTGGGCAAAGGGTGTGCAGGTCATGAATGAAGGTCCCGGTCATGTGCCGTTGCATCTGGTTCCTGAGAACATGCGCAAGCAGCTGGAGTGGTGCTACGAGGCCCCGTTCTATACCCTCGGTCCGCTGGCTACGGATATTGCTCCCGGGTACGACCACATTACAGGCGCACTCGGTGGTGCCCTGATTGCACAGCGCGGTTGCGCCATGTTGTGCTACGTGACTCGCAAGGAGCACTTGGGCTTGCCTGATAGGGAGGATGTGCGCGAGGGCGTGGTGACTTATAAGTTGGCTGCTCATGCCGCCGATTTGGCAAAGGGTCACCCCGGAGCTCAATTGCGTGACAATGCGCTTGCTAAGGCTCGGTTCGAGTTCCGTTGGAATGACCAGTTCAATCTTTCGCTCGATCCATACCGCGCTCGCCAGTACCATGACCTTACCCTACCGCATGCCGGTGCCGCCAAGGCTCACTTCTGCTCGATGTGCGGACCCGACTTCTGCGCCATGAAGCTCTCGGAGCAGGTGAGGGAACTTTACAAGTAATTTCACCCCTTTTCGTCTTGCAATCCGGCCGGAACTGTAGTACAGTGACCGTGTTATGTTACGTTTAGCTGTACTCGGTTCCGGCTCCGGCAGTAATTGCCAGTCTATTTTCAATGCGATTAAGGATGGCCGCCTCGAGGCTGAGGTCGTCATCGTGCTTTCCGACAATCCCGATGCCTACATCCTTGAGCGTGCCCGTCAGCATGGCGTGCCTGCCGAGGTGATGGACTGCGGCGGCTACAAGAATAAGTTCCCGCTGGAGGTTCAGGCTGCTGTGGCAGACAAACTGAAGGCCCTCAATGTCGATATGGTGTGTTTGGCTGGCTTCATGCGACTGGTGAAGGAACCGCTGCTCAGCGCATTCCCCCGCCGTATTCTTAATATCCACCCCGCCTTGCTGCCGGCTTTCCCCGGTGTAGAAGCCTGGCGCCAGGCGCTCGAGGCCGGTGCTACGCAGGCCGGCTGCACGGTGCATTATGTCGATGCCGGTATGGACACCGGCGAAATCCTGATGCAGGCCTATGTGCCGGTGCTCCCCGATGATACGGCTGAGAGTCTGCATGCTCGCATTCAGGTGCAAGAGCATATCCTGTACCCCGCCGCTATTCTTTCTGCGATTTCCAGACTGTGAGAAATAGTAAATAAGGCTTTACAAAAACCCGTGCCGGAGCAATTTTGCCGGTGCGGGTTTTTGATTGTTGAAGGGCTTGTCAGCGGTTGATTTTTTCGCGAATGGCTGTTGAGTAATTCTGCGGGGTATCTGCGCTTATATCATAGTGCAGATAGCAGCGTTTGCGCAGGGCGTTGAAACTCTCGCCTTGTCGGGTGATGAGAGCTCCATGCTTGTAGAGTAGTTGGGATATCGACCCATTGTGCACCGGGGCCAAATCATAGTAGAACGGCATGTCGGGGGCCATGTGTCGGAAGGTGCGCATAACACCGCTGGAGCAGTTATTGCTCACAGTATTGTAGGCGGTGTGATTTTCTTCAGCCTGCTCAGCCTCGTGAATGAAATGGAGCAGCATTTTACGCGCACCCTCAGGGGTGATCTTCATCGGCATGAGTAGTAAATCCTCGTGCCGGTAGTTCGTGCGGAGTGCGTAGATATCTTCCTCTGTACCGAAGAGATACAGCAGACCATAGCGTTTATACAGGCCGCCGATGGCACTCTGCGTTTCGCCCTCGGGCAGGCGGGTTTCGGCAGAGACTACCAGATGTTTACCGTCGGCAAAGGAGAAACTTATCATCGTATGGCAGATAGCCTCCATACCATCCCAGTGGCACTCGGCAAAATCCGCTCCGGTCAGGGCTGCCAGATTATAGCTTTCCGTTCGCCAGACCGGGTCGTAATCCTGCTCGCTGCGGTAACGGAAATCGCGCAGGTTGCGGATGGTGAGGGTATCGCCCTCGATCGTGAACTGCGGGGCGTGTTCCCAGGGGTTCTGCCATTTGGTCGGCTGCGGCCCCGGCAGCAATAGGTAGGCCACCACACTCAGAGCAAAACTGCCCCACAGTGCAGATTCTGTGTGCTTTCGTTTGAGTGTCCACCACCACAGTGCTGCAATCAGTACCGGTACAATCAGGCAGATGGGTTGGTAAATCCACAAGCCCAGAGTCCACAGCAGGCACAGAGCAAGCAGAAAACGACGCAGCCACCGCCCAATGACGGTGGCTGATTTGCAGATAAGGGGAATGCCGCGTTTCATATCGGTCAGTACAGCCGAATAATGACGGGCAGCGAGGGAGCACTACCATCTTCTGCCACAGGGGCCATGTCGGCGGTCTTAATCCAGCCGCGCACGCCGGTGAAAGTCTCGGCATAGCTGTAGCTGCCGCGCACGGCCAGTAGGTGCAGGGGCGTGGAGGGAGTAAGCTCAATGACGCCGGGAGCCTCATCTGCGGCGGCGGTGCGCATCGTCGTGGCAGTAGTCACGATGGCTTGGTCTGCCGGGGGCAGAGCGCTCATATCGGGCACCTGTCGCGTGTTGTAGTACAGCCAGTCGGCTGCACACAGCAGGCACAGCAGAGCCGTGGTGGCGGTACAGGCCTGTAACCAGGGTTTGCTTTGCTTACGGCGCAGCACCAGTAGGGCTATGCAGAGCAACAGGGCGGCACCGCATACATGGGTGAGCACCCACAGCTGGCCGCAGTTGAACAGGGTGAACACTTCATCCGCTATATTACCGTGGGGCAGCAGAGCGCCCTCCTTGCGCTGTACAAAACCCAGATTGGCGCGGGCCTCTGCCAGACCCGGGTCAGCCAGCAGTGCTCGGGTGTAGTACAGAGCAGCCTGCCCGGGTTTGTTCAGGCGGTAATAGCAGTTGCCGATGTTGTAGAGCAGCTCGGCGCTATTGCGATTGGCGTTGCCGTTCTTCTGCTCTGCCTGCAGTTGCTCCAGTGCTTTACTGAATTGACCGGCAGCGTATGCGGTTTCTGCATCATCTGCAGCCTGCAGTTGTGGTACCAGAGTGAACAACAGAACTACTGCGGTTGTGATTTTGGCCAAAACTTTGCGAACGGCTCTAAGCATGCGTTGGCGCTCTTCGGGCGTTACCTCAGGGGCAGCACCCGGCAGGAATGCCTCGGTATCTCGTCGCTGCAGAATGTCGCGCAGAGTCCGGCTCTGCTGCTCCGTTGGTATGCGGCTCTCGATGAACGCACCTATGCCTTTCAGGAATGCCAGCCCCTCTTGCTGGGCTGCAATGGCGGCAAGCTCTTTCTCGCGTGCACGGTTTCCGGCACCGGCTGCTATGCGGTGCATCAGGGCTCGTACCAATAGCCAACCGAAGATGGCAAGCCCCGGTATGTAGAGCAGGTACAGCAGCCAGGCAGGCATACGCAGCTCCGGGCCGTTACCACCGGCCGATGCGCCTGGCATGAAGTGGTAGATGTCTGTCAGCTCGGCTACGGGAACACTACCGGCAGGGGGAGGCTCCGCGGCCGGGGCAGTTATCAGGCCGCTGCCTGCTTCCTCCGTCTCGCGCCATTCCAGCGGTATGGGCTTTGTGGCGGCGGTGCGGTAGGCCATTTCCGCAGGGTCAAAATAGCTGAAACTGAAGGCAGGAAGCCCGCTGACTTCTGCCGTGGGGCGCATGAGCTGCGAGAATACCATACCGATGGTCTCGCCACTTGCCCCCAGTATGGGCTTGCGAGTAGCGGGTACCAGACGCCAGTTGAGCTCATCCTCGGGTTTGGGGGCGGGCAGCTGTTCCAGATTGCCGCTACCACGCACGGTGATTTCAATTTCCACGGCCTCATTCATGGCCAGACTCTTGGCCTGAGTGGTTGCGGTGATGGTGTATTGCCCTACGGTGTCGGCAAAATCGGCGGGCGCTCCGGGGGGCAGGGGGAGGGCGCTCAGCTCCAGCGGGGAAATGGGCAATTCCTGTTGAGCGACGGAGAAGATACCCCTCTGCTGCTGCATGAGGATTTTACCCACCACATCGTTACGGCCTTCACGGAATGGAGTGAAGTCGCCGTTGAAATCAGCCGTGCGCCATGTCTGCCCCTTGGCATAGGCGGTCGGGTCAGGCAGGATGCGCCCGTGCAGCTGAGCCACAAGACCTTCGACAGCGGGACGGAAATTGCCGACCTTTACGCCAACGGAGTTGAGCTGCGGAGGCAGCGGGGTGGAGCAGTCCATCGGCATGAAGATTTTGAGCGCGGCTCTGACAGGCTGGTGTACGTAGCCGTCTGTTACGTTGGTGTACCACAGCACACCATAGGGGACCGGGTCGGCAAACCACTTGATATCTCCCGTCGGGCGTACTACCAGAGCAGGGACAGTAACGGTGGCTTTGCGCCCCGAACGGTAGGTTACTTCAATGGGCTCCGGCGCAATTTCACCGGCCATATCGGCTCTGAAAACGATAGGCTGCACTTCTATCATTTTGCGGTCGGGATCCAGAGGATTGGCTCCGGCTGCCAGTTGCTGTATTTTTGCCGTGCCATTTTTAACGATAGGCGATTTTTCTACCTGAAAGATATCCTGCTGTTGCTGAGCGTCCTCCTGTGTTTCCACGAGGTAGAGCACGACGTTTTCTCCCGGCACGGCCACGCCGGTGGACCAGATAGGTACAATTTCTGCCTGTGTAAGCCCGGTGAGCAGGGCGCAGAATGCTGTGATGATTTTTCTCATAAATGGCGTGTGTTAATAGTCTTTGGCGGGGGGAATGATGGTGCCGGTGTGGGGAATGGGTGAGCCCTTTTCTTCATCGAGGTGCATTTTCAGAATACTTGCAGCGCGCTGACGGGCCTTTTCTTTTTCGGTTGCAGGATCGGCGGGTTCAGGCTGCTGTTGCTCGCCGGCCTGCTGTTGCCGGTCATCCTGTTGTTGCCGGTCGTCCTGCTGTTGTTGGTCGTCCTGCTGTTGCTGGTCGTCCTGCTGTTGCCGGTCGTCCTGTTTCTGCTGGTCGTCCTGCTGTTGTTGGTCGTCCTGCTGTTGTTGGTCGTCCTGCTTTTGTTGGTCGTCCTGCTTTTGTTGGTCGTCCTGCTGTTGTTGGTCGTCCTGCTGTTGTTGGTCGTCCTGCTGTTGCTGGTCGTCCTGTTTCTGCTGGTCGTCCTGTTTCTGCTGGTCGTCCTGCTGTTGCTGGTCGTCCTGTTTCTGCTGGTTGTCCTGCTGTTGTTTCAGTCGCTCGATTTCTTCCTCCAGCTTTTTGATAAGGGTGTTAATCTTTTCGGTATTCTGAAGAGCCTGAGTGAAGTTCGAGTTGATTTGCAGGGCATCCTGATAGGGTTGAAGGTCGCGCTTGAGCCTGTCGACAATTTCCTGCAGTTGCTCAGGTCCGGGGTGGGCGGGCATACCATCCTCGCCGGGGGTGTAGAGTTCGCGCAGTTTGTCGAAGGTGGCATTGGCTGCCATGTTGCCGATGGCCAGATGTGTGGCAGCCTGCATGGTCGGGTCTTCATCGAGCAGGGCTTGCGAGTAGGCCTCGAGTGCCTTCTCTCGCTCACCTTCACGGCTGAGCGCATAGCCCACTCCGTAGCTGAGCGTACTTTCGGCAGATGGTGCTGCGGAGGTCTGCGGGGTACCGGCTATCAGGAGCATAGGAAGAAGGACGGTGGTGATACGTCCCGCGTTGCGCCATTCTGTGCTCAGTAAGATTGCGGCAAGCAGCAGCACCAGGGCAGGCAGTGTGAACCATACGTAGAGGTCATTGGGTACTTTGGCGGCCGAAAAACTCTCTTCGTGGCGGTCGAGTTTGTTGACGGCTTCGCGAGCGAAGGCAGCCAGGTCTGTGCCGGAGTTCATGGCAAAGAAGTCCCCACCCGTAGCCTGAGCAAATTGCTGCAGGTTTTCAATGTTGAGTTTGCTGATAACATGCTTGCCCTCGGCGTCCTGCCACAGGCCATTCTGCCCTCGGGCATCAGGTATGGCACCACCGGCTGTGGTACCGATGCCCACGGTGATGACCAGCAGGTTTTTGCTACGGGCCTCCTTTGCTGCTTCGGTTGAGGTCTGCACGGTATCTTCGCCATCGCTGAGGATAACCAGTGCATTGGTGCCATCGGGGGCGGAGCGTTCAAAATCCTTAATCGCCCGCTTCAGAACCAGCCCGAAATTGGTGCCGCCGGTTGCTACCCAACTGCGGTTGACGTTGTAGAGGGTTTCTTTGAGCACATCGTGGTCGTAGGTAAGTGGTACGACCAAATCGGCATCTCCCGAGAAGATAAGCAGTCCTATTTTGTCGGTCGGCAGGGCATTGATGAGCTCGTAGGCTGCCGTGCGGGCTTCCTCCAGACGCGAGGGAGTGACGTCTGTCGTCTCCATGGAGCGAGAAACGTCGAGTGCAATAATAAGGTTACGGCCGGAGCTCACTGCTCCTGAATCGGTATAGCCGTTGATGGGGCGGGCTGCGGCCAATATGCCGAAGGTGAGGGCAAGCAGCCCCAGTGCTGCAGGGAGAACGGTACGCCACAGGGGCGGGCGGCGCACCAGCGCGGCACGGTGGGCAGGGGATACCAGCAACTGCCAATCCTGCCGGGCGCGGCGGTGGCTCAGGATTGCAAGCACAGCCAGCAGCAGGGGCAGCAGCAGCGCAATCAGTACGTAGGGATATAAAAAGCTCATGGTGCAGTGTGTGGTGGTACTATTACGGTGCGGGACGCGGGCGGGTGAAGGTCAGCAGGCACCCCAGACCCAGCAAGATGCAGGCAGAGGTCAGCGGCCAGGGGAAAAGTTCTTCATAGCTTTGCAGGGTACGGCGCTTCACTTCCGTTTTCTCCAGCTTGTCAATGTCGGCAAAGGCGCGCAGCAGGCCGGTACCACTGCTGGCACGGTAGAACTTGCCACCGGTGAGGTCGGCAATCTCTTTGAGCGTTTCTTCATCGAATGCGCTCACCTGAGCGGTGTGGCGGGAAATGCGCTCATCGCGCCCAATGGCGATGGTGAAAATCTTGATACCGAGCTCAGCGGATTGTTTTGCCGCCTCTATGGGGGCAATGGTGCCACTGTTGTTTACACCGTCGGTCACCAGGATGATAACCTTGGATTTCGTCTCTCGGCGTTCATTCAATCGGGTTGCGGCAGAGGCAATGGCCGAGCCGATAGCGGTGCCGTCCTGCTCAATGTAGCCGGGGCGGGCCTGTCTGCCGAAACCGCCCGGGTCAGCCAGATAGAACTGGTCGAGCACATAGCGAACGATGCCGTGGTCCAGCGTGAGCGGGCTGCACAGTTTTGCCCTACCGGCAAAGGCCACCAGACCGATTCGGTCATTCGGGCGACCGCTGATGAACTCCTTGAGCACATGGCGGGCGGCAGTCAGTCGGTCCACCGCTGTTTTCACGGGGCGGTTGCGCTTGTCGCGCACGTTGAATACCATGTCGGGGGCTGCCATGGAGCCCGAAAGATCACAGACCAGCATGATATCGATACCGCTTACCTTCTGCTCTTCGTAGGTGTCTTTCCACTGCGGGCGGGCCATTGCCACCAGAAGGGCTGCCAGTGCCAGGCTCAGGCAGATGGGACCCAGTCGCCCCGCCAGAGTGGCCGGGCGGCGCAGCTGCTCGTTCACAAAGCGCAGTGTGGGGTGTAATATGCCTGCAGCTGTACCTTGCCTGCGACGCAGCAGCAGCAACAGGGGCAGCAGCAACAGGCCCCACAGCCACGCGGGGTGGCCGAAGATGAACTCGCGGCCGATTTCCGTAGTGGTGGCTGCAGCAATGGTGGTCGGTGAGAACATCATGACATCTTATGTTTCATTTTTGAGACTTCGGCAGCGGCAGTGGCTTCCTCGGTCTGGGCTCGGGTTATATCGGCCAGCAGAGTACGGGTTTCCTCGATGAGTCCGCGCATCTTCTGCGGTTCGTGCTCGTTGTTCCCTGCATATTTCTGCTCGGCCAGTCGCTCCAGCAGGTCGCGTGTGGCGTATTGGCAGGAGCGTGGCACGGTGGACAGAGCGTCCATACGGCGGCTGAACTCTTCATGCGTTTCGAACAGAGCCGGGTCTTGTGTCTGCCCGGTCAGGAAGGTACGCAGAATCATGGAAAGGCGCAGGCTGCCTTCGCGCAGAGGGGGCAACTGCTCAGCCAGTACATCAAGAGCTCGCTCGGCCAGTTGGCGGGGAGTGAGGACAGGCAGAGCCGTTCCGCGCTTGCGGTGGCGCATGACCAGCCACACAACGAGGGCCACAAGTAGCACGAGAACGATGCACAGCCCCCACAGAACGGGGCCTGATACACTCTGCACCATCAGTTCAGTCGGTGAAATTTCTTCCTCCAGCGTGGGGATGGCATCTAAGATATGCTCATTCATGACAGTGACGGTACCGGTGAATTAACGGGCGAACATGCGGCTGCGACGGGCGAAGAGCTTGCGCAGCTCGGTGATGAACTCATGATTGGTCTGCAGGCTCAGGTGGTCTATGCCCAGCTGGTTGAAGGTGCGATCCCACTCCACCATGTGAGCTTTCACGGCCTTGCTGTGGGCTGCTCGCAGGGCCGGGGTGGCTGCGGGGGCAATGTACTGCTCACCGCTCTCAGGGTCCTGCACATAGAATCTCCCGACTGCGGGCAGTTCCAGCTCGTACGGATCGTTGATACGTATGGGAATGAGCTCGTGGCGGAAGTTGAGCTTGCCGATGGCTTTTTTGTCGGGCGTGGTCAGGAAATCGCTCAACAGAAAGCACATGGCACTCTTGCGCTGGGTGCGCAGTATTTCTGCTGCTACATCTTCCATACTGTCATCGGCACCACCTGCCGGGGCAGAGAGGATTTCTCTCACCACGCGCAGGCATTGCAGCATACCCTTGGCCGGGGGCAGGTAGAAGTGCGGGCGGCAGCCGAAGAGCAGCAGGCTGATTTTGTCGCCGTTGAGAACCGCGCTGCGGGCCAGAACGGCTGCTATGCGGGCAGCGTATTCCAGCTTGCTGTCGGCGGAGGCGCCACCGGCGTAGCGCATGCTGGCGCTGGCATCCACAGCCAGCAGCAGGGCCTGCTCACGCTCTTCATGGAACTTGCGAACATAGGGGGTGCCGGTGCGAGCCGTCACCTTCCAGTCGATGAACCTCGGTTCATCACCGGGCAGGTACTCGCGGAAGTCATCGAAGTCGAGCCCCTGACCACGAAAACTCGAGCGATACTGCCCGGCAAAGGTGGTCGTTGCAACCTTGCGCGCCTGCAATTCAATGTGGCGCACCTGCTGCATGATTTCCTGCGTTTTATCCATGACCGGTGGTGAGGTGTGGGGTTACGGTACGGGTACCTTGGAAAGGATGTGGTCGATGATGTTGTCGCTGGTCACGTTGGCGGCCTCGGCCTCGTAGGAGAGCAGAATGCGGTGGCGCAGGATGTCGTGAGCCAGATCCTTGACGTCCTGCGGGGTGACGTAGGCTCTCTGGCGGGTGAAGGCCAAAGCCTTGGCGGCCAGGGCAATGTTGATGGTAGCGCGGGGGGAGGCGCCTGCGCGTACCATACCCTCGAGGCTGCGGTCGACTTTTTCGGGGGCGCGGGTGGCACGCACAAGGTCGACAATGTAGTGCTCCACAGCCGGGTCGATGAAGATGCGGTTCATGAGCTCACGGGATTTCTCGAGCTGCTCCACCGTTACCACAGGGGAGGTGGTGGGAGCGCCGTGTGTGTTGCTCATCATCTCGAGCACGCGCAGCTCCTCATCGCGGGAAGGGTAGTCCACCATGACCTTGAAGAGGAAACGGTCGAGCTGAGCTTCGGGCAGCTGGTAGGTACCTTCCTGCTCAATGGGGTTCTGAGTGGCCAGTACAAGGAAGGGATTGGGCAGGGCATAGCTGGTTTCGCCCAGAGTGACCTGGCGCTCCTGCATGGCCTCGAGCAGTGCACTCTGTACCTTGGCCGGAGCACGGTTGATTTCGTCTGCCAGAATGAGATTGGAGAATACCGGACCCTTTTTAGCGATGAAACGGTGCTCATCGGGGTTATATATCATGGTGCCCAGCAGGTCAGCAGGCAGCAAATCAGGTGTGAACTGTATGCGCGAAAAGGCAGCGTGCAGTGTGCCGGCCAGCGCTTTTACCGAAAGGGTCTTTGCCAGACCGGGTACACCCTCCAGCAGTACGTGCCCTTTGCAGAGCAGGCTCAGTATCAGGCGGTTCACCAGTCCCTGCTGGCCGATGACCACCTTTGCCATTTCCATTTTTACGGCGCTCACCCAGTCTGAGCTCTGCGCAATTTCGTCATTCAGTTGCTGTGTGTTCATTGTTCTGTTGCCTTTTACATTACCATGTCGCTCGCCCCCTTTCAAGCAAGTTCCATGTCTTGCATGGCTATGACACAGCTTCATTCCACCCCGTTCAATATCTCTTCGCTTTCTTTTCCCTTTGCATTCCAATTTTCAAGATTTTTTCCTAAATTTACAAATTCGCCTTGACGTATGCCCGAAATTGTGTAAAATGTCGCTCCGCAAATCTTTTTAACCGTACAAAATCTTATGTCCAGAATCTGCAATATCACGTTTGCCATGCCGCATAAGGGCCGCCGCATTCACCGCTCCGGTCTTGCCAAGAAGAAGGGCGGTATCGGTCGTCACGTCACCAAGACTGTCAACCGTACGGTCTACCCCAACCTTCAGGAGAAGCGTATCTGGGTGCCCGAGCTCAACGGTGGTCGCGGCGGTTACATCCGCATG
>JAZSEM010000039.1:0-8071 GCA_045531695.1 Akkermansia sp. | reverse complement strand
CTACCGTTCACGCCCGCGCCTTAAAGCGCGGGCAGCAGCCGAGGCAAAGCTCGGCAACCCTTGCGGCGTAAGTCGCGGAACTTTACACCTAGTCCTTTGTAACTCGTAACTAGTACTTCTACAAATTGCTCTTTGTCGAGTTATTAGAGATGCCCAACTTGTATTTCCATAAAATGTGGTTGAATGTCGGGTGAAAGTGTGGTAAAAGTACGCGCAGCATGAAAGATACCTTTACTCAGCTTATACGACTGGGCTTTATAATAGTAGCCTTGGCGGTAGTCCTGTACTGGGCGGATGCTGCCTGGTTCGCCCCCCGCCGCATACCGCCCTGCGTACAGAGTGAGTTGCCGACCGGTCGCGTGTGCCTGGAGACCGTGCGTGCTCAGTACGGCGACAAAGTCGTGTGGATTGATGCCCGCAGCGAGAGTGACTATGAGGTAAATCACCTCCTTTTTAATGACAACCGCATGTTCCCCATACGTCCCGGCGCGCAGAAGCAGGAGCTGATAGATGCTGCGGTGGAGCGCCTGATGACGGCTGCTGAACTGGGCGAGTGCGTGCTGGTGTTCTGCACGAATGACTGCACTTCATCCGAGGACATCGCGCGCGAACTGCGTGAGCTGCAAGTGACCGAAGCTCCCATCTATGTGTTGGATGGTGGCTGGGACGTTCTGAAAGCTGCCGGTATGGTGAATTTCCAATAAGAGGGAGCTAAATCATGAAAATGCTGATATTCGGCGGCAGTGGTCGCACCGGTCAGATTATGTGCCACGCAGCAAAGGCTGCAGGTTGGGAAGTTGTAGCCCCCTCGCACGCCGATTGCGACCTGTTGAATACCGAGGCCGTGACGGCTATGGTGCTGGGCTCCGACGCGGCGGCGGTGGTGAATTGTGCCGCCATCAGCGGGCTCGAGGCCTGTCTGGACGACCCGCTCACTGCCCACTTGGTAAACGCTGTGGCACCGGCAGCTATGGCTCTCGCGTGCAGGCACACGGGCGCGCGCTTTGTTCACCTTTCCACCGACTATGTGCTGGATGGGCAGCGCCCCGGGCTGAAGAATGAGAGTACTCGCTGCAAACCGGCCAATGTGTACGGCCTGAGCAAGCGCGAGGGCGAGCAACAGGTGGCCGAGGCTCTGGACAGTGCGCTGATACTGCGCGTATCGTGGGTGTGCGGCAATCCCGCCAAGCCTTCATTTGTAGAAGGTACGCTGGGCAAGGCACTGGCCAAGGCGCCACTTGCCGCTATTGCCGACAAATACTCGCTGCCGACGGATGCCGCCGACATTGCCCGCGTGGTGCTGGAACTGCTCCCCCTGCAGGTCAGTGGTGTGCTGCATGTCTGCTCCGGCGGTGAACCGCTCAGCTGGTACGATTGCGCCCACATCGTGCTGCAGCATGCCGTAACCCTCGGTGCCCTGCCCGAACTTCCCCCCATGCAACAACAGCAACTCGCTCAGGCCACCTTCTTCCGCGAAGTGCGCCCCCGCCATACAGCCATGAGCAACGAGCGCCTGCTCTCGCTGGGCATTCACATGCCCACAGCCCGACAAACCCTACAGAATGTAGCGGAAAGATATTTGAAGAATTATCATTTGGATTTTGAATTTTGGAAGTATAGAGCTAGGCGCCTGACGGCGCATGCGGGAGCAGAGCTTTGCTAAGCTTACCGCCCGCGCCTTAAGCGCGGCCTGCCACGGCGGCCCGCCTCGGCGTAGCAAGCGAGCGCAGCGAGACGCGAAGCCGGGAGCCTAACCCGGAGCCCGCCCCGGCGGGCGACAGAACATTAGCCCCGGGGAAGCGAGCATAAGCGAGCGCACCCCGGGGTTGTAAAGAATAGAAATTTGAACCCCGCAGACTTGCGGGGTGACAGAGGAGTTTTGCTCAGGTATACACTGATGTTGTACCATAGAGCAGGAGCCAATCATAAAAAACTCATGCGGTTGTAACACGCTTTTCTGTCGCCCCGCACGTCTGCGGGGCTCTGTTTTATTTTTTTCTCTTTACCCAGAGCTGCGCGAGCTGTCGCTCGCTTGCACTGGGCTAATGTTCTGTCACCCGCGCAAGCGCGGGTTCTGATATTTGGCGGGCGAATGCCCGCCTGACTTTACAATTCCAAAATCCAAAATCAAAAATCCAAAATTATATCAGCATTGCATTTCGCTGCGCAGGCTCGCAACGTCCTTCCCGAGATAGGCGCCGAGGGCAAAACCAAAGTCCAGCGCGGCACCCGGACCACGACCGGTAATGATGTTGCCGTCCGTCACCGTCGGTTCAGTGGTGATTGTGGCAGCGGAGGGGATATCGTTCACCACGGCATCTGCCGGGTAGCAGGTAATGCGACGGCCGGACAGCACGCCTGCGGCCTCCAGTGCAATGGGAGCAGCGCAGATAGCTGCCACCATCTTGCCTTCGGCATGCATTTCGCGCACCAGCTGCAGAACGGCCGGGGTATCCCTCAGCAGCCAGCTGGCTGCACCGCCGGGTAATACTATACCCGCGTAGTCCTCGGTCTTTACCTCGCTCAGCAGGGTATCTGCCAGCATCGTAATGCCATGGGCACCCTCTACTTCGCGCCCCTGTACACCCGCTGTTACCACGCTTATACCCAGCCTGCGCAGGATATCAACAGGTGCGGTAAACTCAATTTCCTCAAATCCCGGTGCCAACAGTACCAATATCGCTTTCATACCCTCTCATTTTACACTACAATACCCTTTTTTCAACCGTAAAATCAAATTTATTGCAGAAATTTAACTTTTTTAACATTATTAGCTTGACTTCGCTCCAACTTTTAGATATAATATGCCCGTAAACTTAGAGTACACTCTACATTTTATCTACAAAATGAGGGTTATTCCTGAGGGTCACAAATAGAAACAACTCACTACATACAAGAACAAAGATTATGAAGATTCGTTACGCACTTCTTGCCGCAGCTCTTCTTGCTCCCGCCTACGCCGGTACCACCGAGCCTCAGGTAGAGATTAAGGAGGCACCTGCCGCCAAGCGTCTGAGCGGTTCCGCCACTTTCGGTTATGACACCAACTACACCGGCCGTGGTTATGTTGTATCTCACTCCGTAGCCGAGGGTGACAGCGTGCTGTACGGTGCCCTGAAGCTTAACTACGACATCGGCAAGCCCGGCCAGTGGACACTCGGCAGCACCATCGCTTACCAGGTTCCCACCTCCGGTCACACTCTGTACGGCAACCCCAGCATCGGCCCGAACATCGCTGCCGGTGCCGTAGACCAGACAATCCTTGGAACACTCATGGGTCAGGGCATGAGCGAAGCTGACGCCCAGGCGACCCTTGCCGGCATTAAGGCCAACAATTCCCCCATTTCCGCCGATGGTACTACCTACAACGACACCGTCAAGGCCGCTCAGAAGCGAAAGATTAAGCAGGCCAACATCGAGAACCAGTTCACTGTCATCACCGAGGCCAAGTACACCAGCACAACCGGTCTGTGGAATGTAGCCCTCGGTCACAACTTCACCCGCGGTGGTCTGCTGGGTGTGATGGCCAAGCACTATCGCGACCAGGGTGCCTCAGTGGTGAACGAAGTATTCGTTGCCCCCGAGTGGACTCCCTACAAGTGGCTGAGCATCGGCGTGAAGACCAGCTACTCCTTCCAGGGTATCACCGGCTGGTGGTTCGAGCCCTATGTAACCGCCAAGGCTCCCATCATCGGTACTCCCGAGGACATTAAGCTGTTGGGCGTGCTGACCCTGGGTATGAGCGCCACGGCTGACTACTTTGCCGCTCCCTACAACGCCTGCGGTAACGGTTCTCAGGCCTTCTGGATTAAGTTCTCCACCCCCTGGTTCGTGAAGGATAACTTCATCATCACTCCCTCCATCAGCTTTAACTGGCTGGGTAAGGGCGGTATCAACGCCAACAAGGGTTCTGAGTTCAGACACTACACCGAGAACCCCACCATGGTGCCCTTCAAGAACTTCGGTGTTGTGGCCGGCGTGAGCGCCACCTACATGTTCTAAATAAAAAAAGCCGGATTTTTATCTGGAAAAGCAGAAAAGAGCTGCTATAATAGAGACAAGCTCCAATCTGCCAAGAGAGGAGCCGCCCACCCGACAAGGGTCGGGCGGCTCACTCATGCGCAGGGCTGCATACTTACTTACCTTTATTCAAAACCTACAGCAACTAAAGAATATGGCTGAACTTATCGTACACGGCAAGGAAAACATCGTAACGCCGGGGTTCTACATGCCCAACCGCATCAGCATCGAGGCAGGGCGCGCACTGCACAAACTGCTCGATGGCAAGGTTTGCTACCTGGTGGACCCCACCTACCCCCCCGCACCGGAAATCATGGATTTCCTGAAGCGCAAGCAGGTGGAAATAGAATATTTCGACTTCCGCAACACAACATCACGCGCTGTTCGTGAGCAGATTCTCGGCAAGTTCAGCAAGGGACTCAGCGTGGTATTCCTGCCCGGTCAGGTTGCACGTCACCGCGGCACCTACTCCGACGTGCCCTCTCCCTTCCTGCGCCATGTGGGCAGTCTGCACATTTCCCCCGTACCGCTTTTCCTGGGTTACTATGGTGATCAGGTGGGCAACCTGTTCCGCGAGGAGCCCGAGGACGGCACCCACGAGGAGTTCTGCATTCTGCCGCAGTTGGCCCCCGGCCCGCAGACCGGCGAGCGCCTGATGAAGGCCTGGCTCGAGACGAGCGCCGCCCGCTTCGCTGCCCAACCGCTGCTGAACGATTCACTCACCACCCAGCTGATTAAGGGTATCAAGGCCCACCCGAATACCGAAATTATCGACGGCATGACCGGTAACCCGCTGCCCTTCTTCAAGGCTCTGGGTGTATCCATGACTGTAGCCAAGCTGCTGCGCAAGAAGGATGACGAGCGCATCGGCGTGATTCTGCCCCCCGGCCCCGGTGGAGTGATTGCCACCCTGAGCTGCCTGCTGGCCGGTAAGACCCCCGTACTCATCAACTACGCCTCCTCCCGCGCTTCCTTCGAGAGCACCGTGCGTCAGGCCGGCCTGAAGACCTTCATCACGGCCCGCAAGTTCATGCAGAAGCTCGACACCTTCCCCTGGCCGCCCGAGGAGCAGCTTATTCTGGTGGAGAACCTGCTCAAGAGCCTTTCCAAGCCGGCACTTATTGCCAACGTGCTACTGGCCAAGGCCGGCCCCGCCTCGGTCATCTGCAAGATGTTCAATACCGATGCCCGCAAGGGTACCGACGAGGCCGTCATGCTCTTCACCTCCGGTTCCAGCGGTGAGCCCAAGGGTGTAGTGCTCACGCACCGCATGATACTGGCCAATGCCTCCCAGTGCGCCTGCCGCCTGAACCTCGACGGCATGAAGTTCCTGGGCAGCCTGCCCATCTTCCACAGCTTCGGTATGACCGTGGCCATGATGTTGCCGCTGCTCACCGGCTGCCCCATCTGCGCCTACCCCAACCCGACAGATGCCCGCACCATCAACGAGCTCATTCAGAAGTACCAGCTCACCCTTGTAGTGGCCACTCCCACCTTCGCCCGCGCTTACCTGCGCCGCGCCGACAAAGAGACCTACAAGAGCGTGCGCTACTTCGTGCTCGGTGCCGAAAAGATGCAGCCAGACCTTGAGAAGGAATTCCTGGAGAAGTGCAATGTGAAACTGCTCGAGGGCTACGGCCTGACCGAGACCGCCCCCGTTATTGCCGCCAACATGCCCGACGTACCGCTGGTACCCGGCTCCAAGTTCTTCGTGCCCGGCACTGTGGCCCGAAGCGTGGGTGCCCCCCTGCCCGGTATTGCCGTGCGTATAACCGATGTGGACGACGACACCAAGGAGCTCCCCCTGACCGAGCGCGGTATGATTTGGTTCAAGGGCGCCAACGTGTTCAGCGGTTATGTCGGCAAGCCCGAGCTCAACCAGGAGCTGTTCTGGAATGGCTGGTTCAAGACCGGCGACATCGGCCAGATGGACCTCAACGGTTTCCTGACACTCGGTGGTCGTCTGTCCCGATTCTCCAAGATCGGTGGCGAAATGGTACCGCACGAAGGTGTGGAGCTTGCCCTCAGCCAGGGCTTTGAGCTGAATGCTGAGGATGGCGTGAAGATTGCCATCACCGGCGTAAGCGACCAGCAGAAGGGCGAGGCTCTCGTGCTGCTCTCCGCCCTGCCCCAGCACCAGCGCAGCTCCGAGGAGAAGGAAATCCTGACCTCCATCCGCACCATGCTGGCCAACATGGATATGCCGACCCTCTGGGCTCCCAAGTACCTCGTGCCCGTCGAGAGCATTCCCGTGCTCGCTACCGGCAAGCTCGACCTGCGCGGCTGCAAGCTGCTGGCCGAGGAAGCTCTGGGCGAAATCAAGTAAGCCCAGCTTACCACAACTTCAACCGAGCGCCGTTCCCCAACCGGAACGGCGCCCGTTTTTTGAAGTACGAAGGACCCGTCTCCGCGTCTCGCTGCGCTCGCTTGCTACGCCGAGACGGGGCGCTCGCCACCCTGCAAACTACGATTTATCGAGCAACAAACTTGTGAGCCACTCTTATTGAAGAGCCGAGAGGTCTATCTTATAATAAGCAGGAGTATCATCTACAGGTTGCAGGAACATAACCATATAAATTGGTGCGTAGGTGATGTTACCGCTTGTATGCAGGTTGGTATTATTGAAAACAATGGCCTCCTGCAGACGATATTCCTCGCAATTCAAAAGATTGCGCAGGGCACTATGAACGGTGTAATCTTTGCCGCTTTTGACTTCTATAGGTAACACTCGCCCATTGATTTCAATGATAAAATCGACTTCTCCACGCTTTTTGTTATTGTAATAATAGGGTGTTATACCGTGAGCCACCAGTTCTTGGGCCACTGCATTTTCATAGATGGAACCATAGTTGATATCTGTATCACCCTGTATAATTTTCAGCTGAATTCCGTTGGCGTACTGGGCTGTGAGCAGACCGATATCACTCTGGAAGAGTTTGAAAAGATTACGTGAGCGCGCCAACAGAAGAGGTACTTTGGGTTCTTCGGTGTTATATACCGGCAGCGCTACGCCGGCATGCTGCAGCCACAAAAACCCATTTTCATAGCGAGAAAAACGGGCTTTTTCATTCAGACTTTTCAGAATGAAACGTTTATTGGCTGCATTGAGCTCGGGAGGAATGAGATTGAATATTTCTTCAATGGCAAACTTATTCTGCGAATCGTATTGTGATATATCACGCCGATATAGGCGCAGAATATCTTGCTGTTCTCGCGCAACTTTCTGCAGATTATTGGTTTGCAGGTATGAGTCGACAGCTGAAGGCATGCCACCCACCACGAGGTACAGTCGAAACAGTTCCATCATTTTTTCATGTACTACATCATCGATGCCTGTACGGGTTTCCCAGGCATGTCTCAGAGTCTTAATGATATCCTGACTGACGCCGATATTTGTGGTGAACTCTTCGAAGTCCAGTGGGTACATTTCCTTTACCCCCATGTAACCGACAGGTTCGGAGCGCAGATCTTTCAGTTCCACTCCTAACAGAGAACCACTCAGTATATAACGGTATGACCCCTCATCCACCAAAAACTTGATAGCCGTCACTATTTCAGGGCATAGCTGAACTTCATCGAAGAAAATCAGCGTTTCTCCCGGTATCAATTCCTTATCGGTGAGGGCTGAAAGACGCAGCAGCATATCTCGACTACTGCGCGCATTCCTCAACTGCTCTGCGGCCATCGGTTGCTCCACAAAATTGATTTCGACAAAGCTCTTATAGCTCTTGCCGAATTCGCGAATGGAGTATGTTTTGCCTATTTGTCGGGCCCCTGTTATGAGCAGGGCGTTGCGCGAATTCGTGTAATATTGATGTAAATGGCTGTCTATCTTTCGCTTAAGCATGGTCGAAATGTAGATTTTTACACTTTTCCAATGAAAAAGTACCACATTTTTTACACTTTTCCACATTGCCATCCCATAGAGGCTCGATAACGAACCTCTATGGCGCATGATTGCTGTATGTATGGATGATTTTCTTTGAAAAAAGGTTTAGGAATTAGGGGAGGGAATCTTTCGGCGGGTTCCTGCTGTCCCATATCAAATAAG
>JAZSEM010000109.1:0-33319 GCA_045531695.1 Akkermansia sp. | reverse complement strand
GCGCATTCTTCTGCGGTGATGGTGCGCACGCGCCGAGCTGCCAAGCCCTTGCAGCGTTTCATAAAGCGCCGGGTAAAATAGCGGAAATCCGTCTGCGTGCGGCTCCTTCGCTCGCACCTTGCCTCCAGCGCCGCCTCCACGGCTTTTTCAAAGCTCACCGTCTTCTCCTGCCCCCGCAGTTCTTCCTCCCCCGCCGCTATACACCGCAGCGCGCGCCGTACCCTGCCGCGTCCCGCCCTCAGCGCCGCACCCGCCACCTGCGCCGCCTCCAGTACATTCACCCCCGTTTGTTTCAGCACAGTCAACGCTGCTCGTTCTTCTTCTGTTATTCTAATGTTCATGATAACTCGCCTTTCAAAACCGCAAGTCAAGCATAAAGCAGGTATTCATGCAAAAAGAAAACAGCTTCGCCGTGACGTAGCAAACAAAAAGAAGTTGCATTTTTGATATTGCCAGAGTGTAAGGTAATTAATTATTTTAACGTACGGTTTTGAAAAGCGTAGAGTACAGAGACTTACCAATACTAATTATGAAATTACATCTACAGACCTCGCTGTTGACTGCCGTTCTGGCAGCCTCTATCAATTATGCTGAAGCTGCCTACGATTGGGAATATAACATGTATTACGATGTCGATCCCGTGAACATGACCAGCCTTCTCTATCATTCAGAAGGAACGACCATGGATTTGTCCGAAGAGTCTATCATTGAAGCGACTGCCCTCAATCTGGAGAACTACACCCGAATGCAAGACCTCGTATACAGAGACATCGGTGGTGATACTTCGCCCGGTGTTTTCACAGCTTCCTTCACTCTGGAACTTACTTCCATTGAAGCCGGTAATATTTTCAGCATCGTATCGGACAGGGGCTACACGGAGCTTAGTGCTTTCGGATTCAGTCTGACAGAGGACGGAGTTCTCCGTTTTTCTCGCAATAATCAAGGTACGATAGTAACTGACAACATTGTAGAGATAGGTAAACTTTCCGTCGGGACTGTCTACGAGGTTACCCTGACCTCCATTGCACAGCCGCAGTTCATAACAGACGGCAGTCTGAGCCTCAGCGGTGACAATATGTATATCGGACGTGGTCCCGGCAATTTCATCATTTCCCTTACCAGTGAGGATGAGACTCAAACAATAACGACCGCCGGATTCGGACTCAATGGCGATGCGTTTGGTAAAATAGTTATTGGCGATTCCGCATCGGGCATGGAAGGTAGTATCTCTAATCTGGTTATCAAAACAATTCCTGAACCGACGACTTCGATATTAAGCCTTCTCTCCCTGGCTGCACTGGCTGCCCGCCGCAGACGTAAGTAAGAGATTTCATGTAAAAAAATTACATGTGTGGAAAGCCCCTCACAGCGGGTAAGCTGTGGGGGCGTTTTGCACGTCAAAAAAGGCGGATGCGATTGAGAGTTCTGTACGCTCGCAGGCTGTTAATTGCGGCCATGCGAGCCGAACGTCCAATTCCAAAATTCAAAATCCAACTTTTCCACAGCCTCGGGGATAGGGGGGCGTTTTGCACTTGACCCGCTCGGGGTAGAGTGCTATAAGGATTGAACGATTTGTGAGTGATATGGATAGAGAGTTGACAGGGCTAGGGAATGACGTCTGTGTACCGGAGCTGCAGACTCCTTGCCCGGGCTTTGCTATGGCTGAGCCGGGGCTGACTGCTGCGGGGGTGCAGGAATTGATGCAGGCTGATGCCATACGTGAGCTGGAGTCGCGCTACACGGATCTGACGCAGGTGGTGGCGATTGCTGAGCAATTTCAGGAGTGGTGCGCTGAGCGACCGGATGGCGGGTCTGTGTTGCTGCAGGCCGAGGAGGGGGTAGATTACTGGTTTGCGGGTGATTTGCACGCGGCGTTTGACGTGTTGCTGGCGGTTTGGGCGCTGATTCGTGACAGGGCTCTGAAGAGCGGGCGCCGTGGGTGTCTGGTGCTGCTGGGAGATGTGATTGACCGTGGTGAGGCGGATATGCCGTGTCTGGCCATGATTGAGGATATGCTCATGAAGGGCGGGGCGGATGGCGTGAGTGTGCTGTACCTGCGAGGTAATCACGATGATGCCCTGCGACAGTCGCCACGCGGAGCCTTCTATTCGCAGGTAGTGCCGGCCGAGACGGCAGACAATCTGAATGACCTGCGGGCGAATGGCCCTCATGGCGCGGCAGAGGCCGTGGGCCGAGCGGCTATGGAGTTGTCGCGTGTAGCTCCTGTCGTGGCAGAGCTGACCGGGCTGGGATTACCGCAGCGTGCCGCCACAATCATGCTTACTCATGGTGGTTTGCCACACCTGGACCTGCAGGAGTATGCGCTGACGCATGCCGATGAGTTCCCCGTGAAAGAGGGTGCACCTCTCTTCGAAAGTATGCCTGATGAGGAGCGCTCCAAGTGGTCAGATGATTTTCTGTGGAACCGGTTGAGGCTGCGTGTTGCCAGTTGTCCTCCGCTGCGAGGAATGGCCGGTAACCGTATGGGTACGCAGGATGTGAATAGCTACCGTGCACTCCATTACCGGCTCACCGGGCGGGCTATCACCTGCCTGGTGCGTGGGCATGACCACGAGGCCGAGGGCTGGCGGCTCTACAGTTACGACCCGGTGTACAATGACACCCTGAGCCCCGATATGCAGAAGAACTGCACGGTTCTGGGCATCAATACCATGGGGCATGCTGCCGATAATCCCTACTTCGCCAATGCTCTGCCCTCACTGGTGCACTGGCGCTACGCTGCCCCGGTGATTACCCTGTACCGCCTGCCGGTCGGGCGGTAAACGCCTTTTCTTAAAGCGGGGTGTAGCGAGTGTTGGTACGGCGGGTGATGGTGTGCTCCTGCAGGCACTGCAGCAGCTCCAGCCTGCCGTTGGCCATGATGGAGACGCGGGAGAGTCGCAGACCGCAGGCTGCTGCGATGGAGACTGCCCTGTCGTCAGCCGCAGGGTCACGCACCACGATGCCGTCTGCCGCCAGGGAAGGGAAACGGTACTCGAACTCGTCGCGGTTTTCCACTCGCGTGGGCACGCCCAGTTCCTGCAGGGTACGGGGCATCCAGGGGCGCATGGTGGCGGTGCTCAGCATTACCCTGCAACCGGCTTTCAGCGCAGCCATCATGGCAATAGCCAAGTCGGTGTCGGCTGTTTCCTTCTCGGCGCGCAGGCAGATGGTGAGCGGGCTGTAGCTCAGCTCAGTGGGTTCACCCGGTTGGTCACATATAATTCTGCCGGTGCCGAACTCGTTCTCCCACCAGTAGGAGATGGAGTCTGCGGCGTTGGTCAGTCGCATCGTATCATCGGGCGCGGGCTTGGGAATAAGGGTTTCCCACGGGTTGAAAGGCATGTTGCGCTGGCGACCACGGCGTTGCGGGCGGGCTGTCTCCTGCCAGATTGCCAGTGAGGTCAGGTAGTTCGGGCCACCGGGCAGGGGAGCTGCGCCCAGGAGCGAGGGGGCAGCGGTACCGTAGGGGCGCAACCCCGGGCGGGCTGCGGGGCAGCAGTTGATGCAGAGATGTGCCAAATCGGCCAGATTGTTCTGCCATGCGGTAGCGTCGGCCTCATCGGTCGTATAGATGGCGGCAGCCTGCCCCGCCGATATTTCGCGCTGCATGGCGGCTGCAGAGGTTGTACTCTCCACCCTGATGAGGGCAATAACGGGCAGGGTGGAAATGGTGCGCAGCAACTGCTTGTCGGAGGTTGTGACGCCGGTGATGATGCCGGGGTGCCAGGCAATCGACCCGATTTCCTGTATACTCGGTTTGATGACCCAGTTGAGCGCTCCGCCGTTGCCACCGCTGATGCTGAGAAGCTCACTCTGCTCAGGGGTGAGGGGGGTAGCCAGAGTGCCGAGGTCAGCGCCCTCTCGGCAGCCGGGGGAGGCGTGCAGACTGCTCACGGCATCCTTGAGTGAGTTGATGAACTGGTGGTTGTCGTAGACTTCGGCGTGTACCAGCAGAACGTGCGGGGCGGTGTAACTCTGGCCGGAGCGGCGGAACGCAGCCGGGCAGAGGTCGCGAATAGCCTGTTGCCAGTCGCTGCGGGCGGATATGTATACGCTTGCAGCGCCACCGGGAGTACAGCACAGAGTTGCGGTGGGGTTTTCGGTGGCAACGCGGTGGGCAAATTCGTACCCCAGACCGGTAATCACGCCGTTGACCTGCGGTGAGGTCATGAGCTTGTGGGCGATTTCGTTGTCCAGGCAGGGCAGCAGTTGCAGCTGCGGGGCGGTCATGCCGACTTCGCCCAGAATCTCGGTGAGCTTATGGCCGAGCAGGGTGGTATAGGCTGCCGGTTTGTAGATGATGCTGTTGCCCATGGCCCAGGCTGCGGCAATTCCGGCTACGGCTTCGGTAAGCGGGTGAATGTTGCCGGGGGCTACCACAACGACGCCTAGTGGCTCCGGGGTGGTGCCGTCGCGCAGCCCGTCGGCTGTGGCACTCTGTTCGTAAAAACGCGTGGCGTCGATAGCATCTCGTATTTCCGCTTCGGCGTCGGCATAGGTAAAGCCGGCATCCCTGACCAGCAGAGCAGCCAGTTCGGTGCGGCGTTTATCGAGCTTGCGAGCCAGTTTCAGCAGGTTGTTCAGGCGCTCCTCTTCTGTGGACAATTCCTGTCCGGTTGTTGCGACAGCGCGGTGGATGACATCTGCCACACAGCCGAAGTCAGCACTTGTAAATCGGTAGTCCTCTACCCCCGGGGTGATGAGTGAGCGGTGAATGCACACCAGAGGGGTGTCTACCGTTTTGTCGCCAATGGTCAGCGCGAGGGGGGATTGGGTGCGCTCAATCTCGCCCGCCGCCGCTGCATAAAAACTCTCGGTCGCGGCTCGGTCTGTGCACTGCAGGGTGCCACCGACAAATCCGGTAGCGGATTGAGTGGCACCATCGCCGGGGGATTCCTCGCGCCCGCTGAGGGCTGCAAGGAAATGCTGTCGCATGCGAGCCCAGCCCATTTCGCCGGGGTCTGCAGCATAGCCGTGTGTCAGGTACCCCTCGGGGCGGGAAAGTTCATTGACAAGCGCCAGCAGGTAACCTTCAAAGCCGTACATGTCGCCCTCGTCTTCCGCCATTCCGATGGTCAGAATGACTTCGCCACCGATTGTGGTGAGCATGCGGCCTATATGGTTGCCGAGCCCTGCCCGGAAGATACAGGGGGGCAGCCCTTCGCGCCCGCTGCGTGCCCAGTCGAGCAGCGCATAGGCCAGGTCAAAGGGGTTGTGGGTGGCAATAACGGGACAAAGAGCATTTTTCTTTGCCGAAATAGCCTGGTGGACAAGCTGCTTGTAGCGGGACTCCGTAGCGGCCTTGTTGGGGGCTGCTGCGGTATCGCGCCCGTAGATGAAAGCGCACTCGCGCTCACGACTCAGGGCTGAACCCTTGGTGAGCATGACTCGGAGCGGGGTTGCCCCCTTCTTTGCTCTGGCTGTGGCCCACTCGGTCAGTTCGCGCAGGAGGGACGGTGCGGCATTCAGGTATGCAGGAAGTTCGACGATAACGTTGGCCTGCAGGAGCTTTTTGTCGCTCAATGCGCGCTTGCAGCCCTCGAGGGTGATGGGGAGCAGGGATGAATCGGTAGCTGCAATGATTATCGGGCGATTGTTACCCTTTGCGGTGAGTTTATGCAGCAGGGGGATCAGAGCATTGCTCAGCGCAGTGGCTCCTGCTCCCGGGGAATGGGGGGAGAGGTTGGGGATGAGGCGCAGCGGTTCGATGACTACGCCAATGCTCGGGTGGCGGCTTGTGATATCGCTGAGATTCTCCGTATACCGAGCGGCTCCTTTTTTGCCGAATACTGCAGGGGTGAGTGGCTGCAGGGCAGGAGTGAGGTTGTCTGCCGACAAGTCCCGCAGGTAGCGAGCACATTTATCGTCCGTGGGCATGGCGAGCTCACCGAAAGTGGCGCGGAAGATGCGACGTACCTCTGCCATGGCAGCACTTTGTATGCTGCCTACTGCGGCTGCGGCGGCTCTGAATCGCAGGCGCGCCATGGTGCCGAAGAACGAGGGAACTCCGCCGAATGATGTGATGAGTTCACGCAGGTTGCCGGGTTGGAGTTCTCGGGGGGCATGCAGTACATCTGCACAGAATCGGCGCAGAAAATCGCGGTTCTTTTCATCGGTTGCCAGACGGCTGAGAGCCGAGAGTAGTGTGCGCTCGTCGGACTTCAAACGGCGTATGGACTCCATGTGAATATCCTGCGCCATATCAGCGGCTTTCTGTGCCAGGGTACGGTCATCCCATTTTCTGCTCCCTGCTTCCTGAATTTGAACGCTGATATCTGACTCACCCATAATTGTGCGGTTATTCTATCTTGTCAAGCGCGTGCTTGCAAGTGCAAATTGTGATATGTTGTGTCAATAGGCGTCAGTTTTTGATGGCGTTCCAGTCAATCTGACCGGGAATAAGGTCGCGTATGAGGGCTTGGAGGTGATTTTCTGCTTGCTGTTCGCTGATGCCGACCTGCTCACCCCACTGGGTGCCTATCTGTATGTAGGCCCAGCGTTGCACGCGCCCGGTGGAAATGCGGTCCCAGATATCCTTTACCGTGCGAACCAGGTGCGAGGAACAAATTATGTCGGAACCGACAAACACATAGTAGTGAATGTGGTAAATGTGATTGCCCGCTTTGTTGTCAATGAGTGTGCGGGAGCTCAGGCGGCGGAAGGTGAGTTCCTGACCGTCGCCGATTTTGAGTTTTGCGTCTTTGCCGGTCAAATCCAGATGCCCCTGAGCGGGTAGGCAGCGCTCAGGACGGTGGATTGACTCGTTGAGGTCGCTGCCGGAGTAGACGAATGATACGTTGACAGCCGGTCCATCCTGCATATAGCTGATGGGATTAACGTGCTTGTAGATGGCTTTGCTGAACTTGGTATCTGCCGACAGAATTGCTCGTTCTTTCTCGCTTTCCTGTGTCTTAATGCCGTACCATCCCGACAAATCGTAGTTGATGGGTAAATCAGGATTGGCTGCAGAGGGGAGGAGTGTCACTTCGTCAGGCATGAGGGGGATGAGACTGAGAAGCAGGCATGTTACGAGCGGGGGGAGAATGCGGATAAGCCGGAATTTCATGAGTGAGCCTCTCCTTCCTGTTTGCTGTTGTTACGACGGGTAATGACTGTGCGCTTTTTGAAGAACGGAATTTCACCGGCCAGCAGGCTGTGCAGTATGACCAGACCAAGCAGGCTGATGGGGAAGAAGAACATGAGCCCCGACCAGTCATGCCATGTTTTGCCCGCAAAGGCGGGGTTGATATATTCGGCGCACACAAAAATGCTGCATACGCGGAATCCATTGCCCACTATGGCCAGTGGCAGGGCACTCAGTGCAAGAACCAGGCGTTTCCAGAGGGTGAGTTTTTCTGCCAGGTAGCCCCATGCTACCGAAACCATGAGCAAGGCCATGAGGGAGCGCATGCCGGAACAACCACCGGCTATGCTGAAGCTGTCCCAGTTCGATGTGACCGAGGCCACGGTTGTACCTTCCAGTATGGTCTCTACTCCGCAGATTCCGGCACCCCAGTGAGCCAGTTGTGCGGCGAGTTGTTGCATGCCTACGGTTGCCTGTTGAAATCCGGGCAGGGGGATACTTAACCACAGGAAGAATACCGGGAAAAGGGTTTTGAGCATGGCTCGCGAACCCAGATAGCACCAGACGGCACCCGTGAGCAAAAAGGGAGCCGCGCCGATTGCCAGGCGGGGTTGTTGGCTGCGGGATGCTATCAGGCAGAGCAGGCAACCGATGGCAACGGACCACATACCATGCAGGCTGGGGCGGGGTTCCTCTCCCCGCAGTTGTTTGATTGCGTGCACAAACATGTAGGCGGCTAACAGAGGTACCATCCAGCCATGTTCATAGTCGGTCTGCGAATTCCACGACGAGTGCAGCCATGACGCTGCTGTTCTGACCCCTTCAACAAAACCGTAATAAAAGAAGAAGTAAATGAATACAGGGATGAAATACAGGGAGATGGATATCCAATCCGCTGGTTTTAAATAGCTAGTGATATTTTTTATGTCTTTGCTCATGTTGCCGGATGAAAAAAAATGAGGCTTTGCGCGTTTTTAGTATTGCATTTTTCTTGAAAATGTCAAGAATAGTTGCGCATTCATTACCACTTGCATACATGAAAATCATCAGCGGAACAGCACACCCCCAGTTAGCCAAGGATATCGCAGCACAGTTGGGCCTGCCCCTTTGCGATGCCACCGTCAACACCTTCCCCGACGGTGAGAGCTTTGTTCAGATTAACGAGTCCATTCGCGGTGAGGACGTCTTCATTGTACAGCCGACCTGCCCTCCCACTAACCACAATCTGATGGAGCTACTGGTTATGGTTGATGCCGTGCGCCGTGCCAGCGCCAGTCGCATCACCGCCGTTATGCCTTTCTACGGTTATGCCGGTCAGGATCGTAAGGACAAGCCCAGAGTTCCCATTACCTCCAAGCTTGTGGCTAACCTTCTGACTGCAGCCGGTGTGAACCGCGTGCTGACTATGGATTTGCACGCCGCGCAGATTCAGGGCTTCTTCGAAATCCCGGTGGATCACCTCTACTCTCTGCCCGTGCTTATTAAGCACCTCAAGGAGCACTATGTGAAGGATATCAACAACCTTGTGGTTGTTTCCCCCGACATCGGTGGTGTGAAGACTGCCAAGAGCTACGCCAACATCCTCGGTACCGAGCTGGCTATCGTGGCCAAGCAGCGTATCTCTGCGACGGAGGTGAACGCCCACGCCCTCATCGGTAACGTGACCGGTAAGGATGTGCTGCTGGTGGATGATATGACCGAGTCCGGCGGTACTCTTTGCGCTGCTGCAAAGATCCTGAAGGAGCACGGTGCAGCCCGCATTTTCGCCGGTGTGTCCCATGCTGTGCTGAACGATAAGGCTCGTGCCCGTATAAGCGACAGTCCGTTGGAGTGCCTGCTGACTTCCGACTCCGTGCCGATGGCCAGCGGTTGTGACCATGTGGATACCGTGAGCATTGCTCCCCTCTTTGCTCAGGCTATTCTGAACATTCACAACAACGCCTCGGTCACCCACCTGTTTGATATTTGATTTCATTCTGATTTTTAATAGGCCATGCAGCCCTGTTTCACCGGAAGTGGAGCAGGGCTGCATTGTATTTACAGTGGAATTTGCCGTGCAAGTCTGCACTTTTACGTTGACAGCAGAGGGCAGATGCAGTAATATAAACTCATGGCTGTAGTATACTTTAACGGCAAAGAAAATCTGACACCTTCCCCCTCGTTTTACCTGCCCAATCGGGTGAATGCAGCGGTACTGCGGGAGCTGGAGAGCGCTCTGAACGGCGCAGATAAGGTGGCATATATGGTTGAGGAGGTGCTTACTCCTGAACCTGAGGTCGTAAGTTACCTGAAGCGTCGTGGTCGCAAGGTGCTTAGTTTCAATTTCAGACGGGCGAATGTGAAGACGCTGCGTGAGCAGCTGCTCGACCTCATGCAGGAGGGGCGCGATGTCATTTTTGTACCCGGTAAACCCAATAGCACCATGGGCTGTATATCGGATGTGCCTATGCCCTTCATGATGCAGCTTGCCGCTCTTCACCTGGCCCCTGTACCCGTGTTCGTCGGTATGTATCGCGAGGATTTGTGGCGCACGTTCTGCACCGATAAGACGGCAGAGTCTATTGTTATCTCTGTGTTGCCCAAGCTGAGCCCCGGTCCGCTCACCGGTGAACGCGTGCTCGAGGCATGGCTCGAGGCCTCGGCCGAAACATACTCCAATCGCCCGATTCTGAAGACCTCTCTGGCTCGCCTGCTGGTGGAAGGTCTGCGCAAGAATGCCAAGTGTGAGCTGATTGACGGCATGGACGGTTCGCACCTGCCCTTCTACAAGATGCTGGGTGTTGCCATGGCACTTGCCAAGGAGCTGAAGAAGATGGTCAGCGAGCGACGTCTGGGTATTCTGCTGCCGCCGGGTAAGGGTGGCGTGATTGCGAACTATGCCTGTATTCTGGCCGGTATCGTACCTGTTAATATCAACTACACATCGTCCGAGGCCGCGTTCGAGAGTATCGTGCGCCAGAGCGGTATAACCCGCTTCATCTCCGCTCGTACGTTCATGAGCAAGCTGCCGCAGTTCCCCTGGCCCAAGGGGAATGCCATCATTCACCTCGACAAGACCCTGAAGGGTATCGGCCTGACCAAGATTGCCGGCTGGGTGGCCTTTGCTCGCATGGCTCCCATGCCGCTTATCAATGCCCGCTTTAAGCTCGATGCCTACAGCGGTGATGATGAGGCCGCTCTGCTCTTCACCTCCGGTTCCAGTGGTGAGCCTAAGGGCGTGGCTCTGACGCACAGCATGATTATTGCCAACACCACTCAGCTGCTCAGTAAGGTATACCTCGACCCCGGCCATAAGTTCCTGTGCAGTCTGCCTATTTTCCACAGTTTCGGTCTGACTATCAGTACTATCCTGCCGGCGCTCTACGGCTTCGGTATGGTGACTTACCCCTCGCCGCTGGAGGCTAAGAAGCTCAATGAGCTGATTGAGGAGCACAAGATTTCTCTCGTTGTATCCACTCCCACTTTCGCCCGCAGTATGCTGCGCCGCGCCTCGGCAGATACCTACAAGACCGTCAGATACTTCGTGGTCGGAGCAGAGAAGCTGCAGAAGGTGGTGGCCGATGAGTTTGCTCAGAAGTGTGGTCTGACTGTGCTCGAGGGCTATGGCCTGACCGAGACAGCTCCTGTATGCTCTGTAAACCTCGATGATGCCTGTTCGACCGATGAACAGCCCTACTTCGTACCCGGTCGTCGTTTCGGTTCTGTCGGTCCGCTGTTGCCCGGTATGGGCGTGCGCCTGACCGACCCCGATGACGACAATGTGCGCTTGCCGCTCAATGAGCAGGGTATGATTTGGTTCAAGGGCGCCAACGTCTTCAAGGGCTATATCGGTCGCGATGATCTTAACGCAGAAATATTCCGTGATGGTTGGTTCAAGACCGGTGACCTGGGTAAGGTGGACCTCAACGGGTTCCTGACCTTGGGTGGGCGCCGTTCCCGATTCTCCAAGGTGGCCGGTGAAATGGTGCCGCACGAGGTAGTCGAGGACTGCATCGAGGCCTATGTGGAAAAGCCCGCTGACTTCACCGGTCGTGCTGTGGCGGTTGTCGGCGTGCCCGATGCTCAGAAGGGCGAGGCACTGGTGCTGCTCTCCTGCATCCATAGTGCTCACCTCCCGCAGGCGCTCGATGACATCCGCACGCATATGGTCAGCACCGGCCTGCCGCGCCTGTGGTGCCCGCGTGAGATTATACCTGTCGAAACTATTCCCGTGCTGCCCACCGGCAAGATGGATTTGCGCGGTTGTCAGATGCTTGCCAACGAGGCTCTGGGCCTGCAATAAAGCGTGTTGAAGGTACGGTTATGATGCCCCCCATGCTCAGAAAGGTGTGCGCCGCCGCCGCCGTATGGATATTGCCTGCTAAATGTACCCGTAGCTCGCCCCCGCCGATGGCCGAGAAAGCCCCGGCCGAGGCCGAGAAGTGCGAGGTTGAGGGTGTGCAGAATCTCTACCGGGTGAGCCGTGAACTCTATCGTTCCGGCCAGCCGACTCCGCAGGGGTTCAGCAACCTGTGGGACTTGGGGGTGCGCAGTATTCTGAACATGCGAGAGTACCACAAGGATAGACGCAAAGCCCGCCATACCGACCTGCAGCTGCTGGAGTACCCTGTCGCTGCCGGTGAAGTGCAGGAGCAAGACGTGGAAAATTGCCTGCGCATGATGTGCACTGCCCCGAAACCGGTTGTAGTGCATTGCTGGCATGGCAGTGATCGAACCGGTATCATCGTGGCAGCCTGGCGTATTATTTACGAGAACTGGACCGTTGCTCAGGCTGAGGCTGAGTTCCGTATGGAGATATACGGGCACCACGACTTCTGGTACGGCAATTTGGTGAAATTGCTGCGAGAGACCGACTGGGCCGCCATGCGTGCCCGCCTGTTGGCCTATGCTGAAACTTTGCCTGTTATTGCATGATATGAGAGCGCTCTTTGGGTCGGCTTTGGCGGTTGCAGTGCTGTTGTCATCCTGCAATGTTGCACCGCCCCCTGTTGTCGCAGAGCAGCCCTTGCCTGCAGCTCAGTCTGTTGAGCTGGAAAAGGTGGGGAACTTGCACCGCGTGAGTGCTGAGCTTTATCGCTCGGCTCAGCCGACCCCGCAGGGATTTACGAACCTGCAGGCTCTTGGTATACGCAGTGTGCTCAACCTGCGTGAGTACCACAATGACACCTGGCGCGCTCGCCATACCAACCTGCACCTCATGGCATACCCCATGGCTGCCGGTAAGGTGACCGCCGCTGATATTGAAAACTGCCTCCGCCTTATTGCTCAGTCCCCTAAACCTGTGTTGGTGCACTGCTGGCATGGCAGTGACCGCACGGGAATTGTCGTGGCAGCATATCGTATCGTATTTGAGGGGCTCAGCGTGCAGGCGGCCGAGGCTGAGTTCAGGGCGGATACCTACGGCCACCACGAGTTCTGGTACGGTAATTTGGTGGAACTGCTGCGCACAACCGATTGGGACGCTATGAGGAAGAGGCTGTTATAAAGTTTGATTTTGGATTTTTAATTTTGAATTTGGGAAGTTCGGCTCGCAAGCTCGCAGCTCTACAAATTGGAGGTTGGCGAGCATTTACAATCTACAATCTACAATTTACAAAGTGTTGAGCTAGGCGGGCTTTCGCCCGCAGATATGCGTGGCCTATACCACCGTTCACGCCCCGCGCTTTCAGGCGCGGGCGGCGGTAAGTGTGATTCCGGCTTCGCTTATCACAGGCGTAAGCCTGCATTCTCCTACATTGTAGATTGTAAATGGTAGATTCTGCTCGGCAAATTGCTCTTTGGAGAAATTAACTTGTCAACCTTTCGTCAGCAAAAAGGCCCCTTTCGGGGCCTTTGAATAACATGCTGTGGTGCTCTCCTATCAAAAGCTGTAGGTCGCTCCCTCCCCCGCTAGTGTAAACTTCTTTCTGTAAAATCGAATGAGCACTATGTTTTCATCTATAGCCCCCATCCTGCGCTGGTCGAGCCCCAAGGGGAGAGGCCGGCGCAGGATGGGACGCAGGCTGAATGATGGCCTTATACCACCATGTCTGGATGAAAACTTGAAGTGTTCGGTCAATTGCTGCATTGTTCGTTTATCCACAACTAACTCAACGACAATGACCGAACAAGACAAAATTACCATATTCGACGCGTTAATCAAGCCTTTTCTTCGTGATGATTCTCAAATGGAGCGGCTGATACGATGTATCATTTTCCACCCAAGGCCTGCACCAACTCCGCCCGCCCGGCGGGCAAATGCTGGAAATGCTGCAGCAGGGCAGCATGCGCCGGCATAGCGGAGCTATAAATGCCATGCAGGGTTGCCAGGCGTTTTTCAAAATGGGTAAGGATAGCGAGAGTGGGTTCATGCTCCGCCAAATAATCGAGAGCACCGGCCATCAATTTGTGCCATTCCTGCCCGGGAGCGCCCGGCTCCACTGTAGCCAACAGCAGATTGGCCATATAACTGCACAATCGCAGGCGCAGCAGGCTGCCCCGCAGCGGCAACCGCGGGGTGATAAGCTCGGCGCTGTGCAGGGTCGCCAAATCCCCGCGCGAGGGCTCAGAGTACAACAACTCGCACTCGTGGAATAAATCCAAGCGCCCGGTAAAATCGCTACCGGGTTTACGTGCATTGCGAGCAGAGGTTCGAACTATCCCCTGCTCGCAGGTACACCAAGTGACAATCAGGCCATAATCACCCAGTGGACTGAGTTTCAGTATACAGCCCTCATCTCGCCGCTTCATCGGGCAGAACCGGGAGCGAACTTCTCTATCACGCCCGAATAATCAAGAGCTTGTTTGTAGCCACTGATATAGCCGGTACTTCTGTAGATAGCGTCTGCCACATTAAGTTCGCGCAGTGCGCCCTGTCGATCGCCCTTCAAGTAGGCAAAAACAGCCTGAGAATAGTAATACAGAGGGGAGTCATCCATAGGCCCGACTTCGCTGACCAGTGCTTTGGCCTCATCCATACGCTCCTGCATCACCAGACAAAGGAACTTACGGAATGTCAGACTGCGGGAGAGCTGCATCATGTCCCTGTATCGAATCTCGTCGATAAGCTCATCCACCTCAGCAATACACTTATCGAACTCCTGAGTACCAAGGTACAGAAGAGTGAGAGAGAGTCGAGCTACGGCATCCTGCGGATTTTTAAGACGCACTTTATCAAGCATGGGTTTAGCCTCATCAAAGCGCTTCTGCGCAACCATAACACTGGCTCTCAGATTCCAGACATTGGGATTGCTGCGTATAAAGATTTCGCAAGTGTTGAGGTGAGCTTCGCACTCTGCCATGCGCCCATCAGAATAGCATCTCTTAGCTTCCTGAAAGGCTGCCGCATACATAGCACGATTTTCGGCAGGAAGGTTCGACACCTCTTTCAGCCAATCAGCGATTTCATCCACCGGGGCTGCCTCGGGCTTTTTCTCGGCCTCATTCCCGGAGGGCAGGAGCCCGCCCATAGGCAAGTTACCGGACTGCGCCGAACAAAGCATCGGCAAGAGTAAAGAAGCAAAAACACTCAGTCGAATCGTCATCATTTTCATCATTTTTTCAGTCTGTTTGAAATTTTTTCTGCAATGGCATCGGGGGTTAAACCATGCTTACTGCGCAGCTGCTGCAGACTGCCATGCTCCACAAAAACATCCCCCCAACCAATACGCAGAACGGGGGTAGCACAACAGGCATCTGCCAGGAGTTCCTGCACAGCACTGCCAAAGCCACCGGTTACAGTGTGATCCTCGAGGGTCACAAGCAAGCGGCACTGACCGGCAAAACGCAGCAGGCACTCAGAATCCAGAGGCTTAATAAAACGAGCATTGATGAGAGCACACTCCACGCCCTGCTCTGCCAGCAGCTTGCTTACCTGTGCAGCCACACTGTTCATGTTCCCCAGAGCCACAAGGGCCACGCTCCCCTGCTCCTGCAGAACCTCAGCCTTGCCGATAGGTAGCGGGCTCGGTTGCTCCGGCATGGGCACCCCCTCACCTGTACCGCGCGGATAACGAATGGCACTGGGGCAATGCTCAATCTGCTGCATGGTAGCAAGCATGTGGCAAAGCTCAGCTTCATCCTTGGGCTGCATCATAATGAGATTGGGGATACAGCGCATCATGCTGATATCGAAAAGCCCGTGGTGCGTAGGACCGTCATCCGGCGAAAGACCGGCACGATCCATACAGAACCTCACCGGCAGGCTCTGCAGCGCAGCATCGTGCTGAATCATATCCACACAACGCTGCATGAAGGTCGAATATACAGCCAAATAGGGCTTATACCCCTGAGTGGCTTGCCCACAGGCAAAGATGGAGGCGTGCTCCTCGGCTATGCCCACATCATAAAATCTCTTGGGGAACTTACTACGGAAAATATCGAGCTTGGTACCACTGGGCATGGCCGCAGTGATAGCGGTAATGCTCGGGTCATTCTCGGCCAATCGGGTCAGGCACTGACCAAAGGCCTCGGAATAAGTGATTGTGGCAGGCTTGGGAGTGCTGCCGTTAGTTACATCATACTGCCCTACGCCGTGGAACTTGGTAGGATTGGCGGCCGCCGGTTCATAGCCCTTACCCTTCTGTGTAATGATGTGAAGAATAATATGTTCCTCCCTGCGGGCGGCAATCTGCAATACTCGCTCCAAACGGGCAATATCGTGACCATCTATAGGCCCATAATAGGTAAGACCGAGCTGCTGGAAGAAACTCAACGGGCTGATAAGCCCTCTGGCCGCAGTAAACAATTTGGAGGCCTGCTCCCGCATCTCCTTACCGGCAAGCTTTTCGATAAACTTTTTAGCGCAATCGCGTAGCCATGTGTAGGTATCGGTCTCCTGCAGAGAAGAGAAATAGCGCGAAAGGGCACCTACATTTTTGTCGATACTCCACTCGTTATCATTGAGGATAAGGATAAACTTACGGGTATTCGTGGAAATACTGTTGAGCCCCTCGAGCGTGGTGCCACAGGTGAAGGCTCCATCCCCCACCACTGAAACAACGTGATAATCCTCACCGGCCAAATCTCGAGCTGCTGCTATTCCCACACCGGCCGAAAGAGCCGTACCGGCATGACCGGCGCCATAGGCATCGTGCTCGGACTCGCTCCGCTTACAAAAGCCGGATATACCACCGAACTGACGGATAGAGCTCAGCTCCTTCGCTCTGCCGGTAAGCATTTTATGAACATAACACTGGTGGGACACATCAAACAGAATCTTATCCTGCGGAGTGTTAAAAACTCTGTGCATGGCGATGCTGAGCTCAACAACTCCCAGATTAGGTGCCAGATGCCCGCCTGTCATTGACAGAGTGTGCACCAGTACTTTACGAATCTCCTCAGCCAGCTCAGGCAACTGCTCAGGGCGCAGGGCCTTCACATCGGCAGGAGATTGGATCCCGGCCAGCAGGGGCGGCAATTCATATGAGGGTGAATCCATTGTCGTCATCTTTCTGGGTTACAGCAGGAGCAGTTACAAGCGGTTCTGCGGGATTGTCCAATTTTGTAATGCGCAATTCTGCCTGATTCAACAAAGCACGGCCTGTTGCGATAAGCTTACGGCCTTCTTCCACAAGAGCAATCGTCTCCTCCAACCCTGTTTCAGGATTATTGAGACGGGTTGAAATTTCCTCCAAACGAGCCATTGACTCCTCAAAGGTTAACTTCTTTTCTTTTCCGGTACGAGGGGAAGCCATCACTTGCAGGTCAGTATATCAATTTCCAAGAGTCCCATCGGACTCACCGTAATACATAATTTCCGCACCAAGCAACGGAACACGTCTGGAAAAACGCCCGCGGGAGGATACCAGTTCCCCCATGGGATACGCATTCTGATTGCCGGTCAGATTGTCCACAAAGAAATCGGCCAATGCCACATTATGTCTGGGAACCATCTTCAGGATCTTACCCTCCATCGCAAGCGGAGCAAAATCACCCATATCAGCCTCAATGGCACTTATACCGCCGGTGGAATCGAGCCTGCTGTGAGATGAAGGAGTAATCAAAATCCCTGTCACATGAGCCCCACCGGACTTAAGTGTAGGATCAAGCGCAGCACTGAACTCATGCACAGTTCGCGGAATCCAGAGAGCCCTGCGGTTGGCATACCAAGCCACAGCCCAAGGCTGGTCGGTCATAATAACATGATCCGGTGCTGTAATATCAGCCAAATTAAGGTTTAAGGCCGGGGGATAATACGGCGGGTATTGGGGACGGCCACGGTCACTCAACCAAATTCCCATATAAATTGCTTTGGGCAGAGTTGCCAGGAAAGGACCGGCGGAAAGAATAATCAGAATAAAGATAGTCAGACCGCGTGCTTGATTGAATGTCGTACTCTCGTATTTCAGACGACCAAGGAAATTAAATACCATGGCTATACCATATGCCACAAACAGCGGGACAAACATGATAGCCAGCTGGGAGGCAGACTCAGGCTTATTCTCACCGAAAAGAGCCATTCCCACACATGCAATAGCCCACATACAGAAAAGAGCCCACTTCATCGACTGCACATCGTCACGCTTGAAGCGATTGAGCAGAGCGAGGAAAAAGAACGGAACAACCAATATAGACCCCATGTTCACATAGAGGTCACGCAGCTGGTAGATAGTATGGGAAAGGAAGTTCAGAACAACAGAACTGGCCTGAAGAGGTACACTGTTGAGACTGGCGGTACGCATGGCGTATTCCTCTCCACCGCCAAAGCTGTTATAAAGGCCCAACATAGCATTGCCCAGAATACTGCCGGTGGACATGTAGTTGAACACTGCCGGACCAACCAAAAGCAGCAATAGCACAACAGCAGATGTAAATACATACGAACCTGCAGGGCGATAATAAAAACAGCAGAAAAGCAGCAACCCGCCGGCAATCCATATTCCCATCCACCCGGACAGGCACATCAACCCCATGCAGACAAAAGCCAGACTCAGGTAAAGCAGAGCCCAATACACCGACTTTTCCTGAAACATACGGACGGATGAGAGGAACAAATGCAATCCGCTCAGCATAAAGCACATCATCAACGGCTGGGGTAAACCGCTCACGGCATAATTCAACACCAGTTCACTCAACAACAGAAAACAGCAGGTCGAACAGGCTACCACCTCATCGAACAAACGAGCTACCAACGTATAGGTCAATACAATGGCTATACAGAAGAAAAATATCGACGTGGCAGATATAACCCTGTCCGGATCATACACATAGCCACCATCCCTCATACGCGTAGCCTCAAAATCATCATGCCCGGTCAATTTGAGAGCAACAGCCATGGCCACTATGTTCAACGGCGCGTGGGTCGAATCTCTCATAGCCAGATAATCAAGTGGCATTTTATTGGATTTTGCATGTGCGGCTACATTCATCACCTCAATGGGACGCAACAGACCGGTAACAAATCCCTTCCCCTGCGCAACCGACCGGGCAATCTGCGCCTGATCCATAGCGACCGGCTGGTTCAGACCACGATATGTCAGGTGAATCTTAAACGCACACATAAGGACGAGTAACACCGCCACAATGAGTCGCAGCACCACTGTGCCACGAGAACCACCGAACTCTCTGATTGTTGCCATATGAATACAGATATAAATAAAATATTTTACAGGAACTCCCGAAAGAACTCCCTGGACTCTGCCATCTTGCGCTGCAGAGTACGGCGATTAATCCCCAACAACTCCGCAGCCACCGAGCGATTTCCCCCGGTAAATTGCAGAGCACGAAGTATCGTCTGCCGTTCGATATATTCTAAATTAAACATGGGGGTGGAATCAAGCTCAAATTCCGTATGCATGGGACTTTGAGTAACAGAATGCGGCAATTGAGCTCCATCCGGCTCATTTTGCTGCAGATATTCCGGCAAATCGGCCGGTGTAATTACCGAATCGGAGCACATGACCACACCGTGCTCAATAGCTGTGCGCAACTGGCGCACATTGCCCGGCCACGTATAGGCGCGCAGCAACTCCAGTGAGCTGCGCGACAAATGGGCGAGCTCTTTGTTATTCTCCCGGCAGAGTTCCTGGACGAAGGCATTCGCCATCAACACAACATCGCCCGCGCGCTCGCGCAAGGGAGGTAAATGAATGGAAATCACATTCAGGCGCTGGTACAAGTCCAGTCGGAATGTGCCCTGCTGTACCATTTCCGCCAGGTTGCGATTGGTGGCAGCAACCACGCGCACATTCACAGCGATGGATTCGTTGCTGCCCACTCGCTCGATGCTGCGCTCTGCAAGCACACGCAGCAACTTAACCTGTGTGGGGATATCGATTTCCCCGATTTCATCCAGAAAAATCGTACCGCCATCGGCCTCCTCAAATCGACCGATTCGGCGCTGCATGGCACCGGTGAAAGCCCCCTTCTCGTGCCCGAACAGCTCACTTTCCATGAGTTGGGGAGAAAGAGCGGCACAGTTCACTGCCACAAATCGCCCCTTGCTGCGGGGTGACAAGCTGTGAATGGCTCTCGCCACCAGCTCCTTACCGGTACCGGTTTCGCCCTCAATCAGCACGGTGGCTGTCGTAGGTGCCACTTGGCGTATGCGGTTGAAGATGGGCTGCATCTGCGGGCTGTCGCCCAGCATGGAGTCCAACCCACCGGTCGGGTTCAGGCGGGTTGTGAGCTCGCGGTTGCGCTCCTCCAGCGAGCGGGTATGCGCTGCACGGCGCAGCAGCAGCTCCACCTCATCGAGATTGAGTGGCTTGGTCAGAAAGTAATAGGCACCATGACGACGCGCCTCGGCAGCGGTATCGGCGCTGCCGTAGGCTGTCATCATGATACTGGTCGGTGGCTGCGGCAAGCCCTGAGCATAGTCAATGAGCTCCATGCCGCTCTCACCACCGAGCCGTAAATCAGTGAGCAATATGTCAACCGGCTCGCTGTCCATGAGTTCGCGCGCTGCCCTGCCGTTGGAGACAGCATACACCTCATAGTCATCCTCCAGCGCCAGGCGCAGAGCATCTCGAGTGGACTTCTCATCATCCACTATCAGCAATACCGGCAACATATTCACACTCAGTCAGAATAGGTTAAATCAGCCACAGACCCTCGGCTTCATCGAAACCGAACATGATGTTGAAGGCATGCACGCCCTGCCCGCCGGCACCCTTAATCACATTGTCCTCGGCGCTCATCAGCACCACACGATTGGTACGGGTATCAATCGCCCAACCGATATCAACAAAGTTAGTACGGGTCACATTCTTGGTGTCGGCCGGCTTGTTGGCACCCAGCAGGCGCACAAAGGGGGAACCGGCATAAGCCTTCTCGTAGCAAGCGGTGATATCCTCCACCGTCACACCATCGGCCAGCTTAGCCACCGTGGTGGTCACAATACCGGTGTTCACCGGCATGAGGTGGGGAGTGAAGGTAATCGTCACCTTCTCACCGGCAGCCAGGGAAAGCTCCTGCTCAATCTCCGAAAGGTGGCGGTGGCGGGGCACCCCGTACGCGCGCATACTTTCATTGCACTCGCAGTACAGCAGGCTCACATCAGCCTTGCGACCGGCACCAGACACACCGCTGCCACTGTTCACCACAATATCCTCGGCCTTCACCAAGCCGGCTTTCAGCAGCGGAACCAGCGGCAGAATGATGCTGGTCGGGTAGCAACCGGGAGAACCCACTATGCGAGCCTTCTCAATCTCGGCGCGGTGCCACTCGGGCATACCGTACACGGCCTCCTGCATCAGCTCCACATCCGGGTGTGGCTTGCCATAGAACTCCTCATAGACAGCAGGGTCGTTCAGACGGAAGTCCGCAGAAAGGTCAATCACGCGCAGACCGGCCTCCACCAACCCACGACCATAGGCGGCAGATACCCCGTGCGGCAGGGCCAGGAAGGCAGCCTCCGCCCCCGTTGCGGCAATGGCAGCCACATCGGAATCCGTAAATTTAAGGTCAGCACCCGGCACATGGCGGAAACGCGGGAACAAATCGCACAGCTCCTGCCCTGCGTACTGGCGCGACGTCGCACACACCAATTCTACCCCCGGATGGCGCAAAAGTATGCGCAAAAGCTCCTGACCGGTGTAGCCACTGGCCCCGACAACGGCAATTTTTACCTTTTTCATGACAAAAATGAGTATATCATGAAAAAAATGTGTTGACAACTGTAAAAATTCATGTATACTCCCCTTGTCGACACGCTCCCGAGCGAACGACAAACAGAAAACCCAAACATCGGGCAGTAGCGCAGTCTGGTAGCGCACTTGCATGGGGTGCAAGGGGTCGTGGGTTCGAATCCCGCTTGCCCGATAAACAAAAAAAGAAGGTCGCCGTCGGCGGCCTTCTTTTTTTGTTTCTATCCGGCAACTGTATTCTACCCGCACCACGACACCTGCAAGGGGGAGTGGGCTGGGTGCGAGCTAGCGAGCAACCAGACCCCGAGCCACGGGCACACCTGCCCGTGGGTACCCTGCGTAGCAGGGCGAGGGGGGCGGGTAGAATCCCGCTGCCCTCCGTGGCTTCAACCAAATGCTTCTACCTTCCCCCTCATCTTCCCCTGTTGCCAACGGCAGCCTTCCTTTTTTTGTTTCTTCCGGCAACTCGATTCACCCGCACCACGACACCTGCAAGGGGGATCTGTCTATCACCAAGGTGTCAGCCTTGGTCTTCACTCTGCGCGCAGCGCAGTCTTCACCACCGTGCGCAGCACGGTTCTTCACCGCGGGCTAAAGCCCGCTTTTCACCCGGCCGTAGGCCGTTATAAAGCATTTATTCCTAGCGAGCGACCGGTCTCGGCGTCCCGGGTGGGCGTATCAACGAGAAGCCCCCAGCGCAGACGAAGCAGGAAGCGAGCCTAACTCAAAATATTCAAAATCAAAAATCCAAAATTCAAAATCCCGCCCCATCACCGACTATCCGGGTGGAGTTTGGCACCACGGGCGCGGAGTTCCTCGCCAATGGCCTTGGCAACGGGGGTATTCCTTTTACCGTAATGGATGCGCAGAGAGTTACCCTCGCCATTCAAGGCATTGATGTCAGCCCCGTTGTCCAGCAGCAGGCGCAGTATGTCAACAGCTTCCTCGGGCGTGTAGACCCCGGGTTGGGTTTTAATCATGAAAGCATACTGCGGAAAATACCTACTCTTCGTGGACTTACCGGTAACACGCGCCCCCTTCTCTATCACCGTTCTGATGAGCTCCACAGAACTGCCACGCATCAACAAATTATGCATGAGCGTCATGGACTTTTCACCCACATGACTGTTGGGGTCCACACCGCCTTCCACCAGTTTACGAATCACATCATCAGTGTACCAGAACCACGATAAACGCCAGCCCTTCGTGCGCTCTTTCATATTCTGATTGCCGTACTCAAGCAACAGCGCGCGCATGTCATCATTCTCATCGTACCCTCGCAATTCGCAGAATGGGGAAATTTTCTTGCCATGGCCATACATGGGGGCATCCGGGTCAGCACCGGCATCCAACAAAAGCTTGGCTATGTTCACACGACGGGCGGCGGACTCCTTATCGGTAAACCCAATCAGCATACCGAGGGGAGTATTGGCGACATCCTGTATGCGCTCCCACTCAGCCGGGCGGGCATTCACATCTGCCCCTGCGGCAAGCAGCGCGCGCACAGCTGCCTCGTCCCCATACATACAAGCCACCTGCAAGGCACTGAAACCGGAGGGCGAGCGCCAATCGGCTTCACCGGTGGAGATAACGTGAGTGAGCAATTCCGGCACCTCGGCCTTCCATGCAGGATGAATGTAAACCGGGCGGATATACCTGGGAGCACCCTTCCGGCCCGTTGGATTTTCCTGAACCTGTTGAGCAAGAGCTTGCAGCGTTTCCTGCTGCGCAGAACTCCATTCAGCAGACAGAAGAACGGGAGACAGGGCAAGGCTGATGGCAGCCGTGGCAATGATGCGAGAAAACGAGAGCATAGTGTAAAGTATGTTATTTATTTCGAATATAGTTCGACAGCATTTTCAATAGCTGAGGGCAATTGTTCCAGGATATGGCGAGTGGACTCGTCCTGTTTCCGTTGCAGTCGCAGGCGGAACAATTGTTCATGGATACGCCAATCGGCATTCCCGGACTTCGTCATTTGTTCCAGTTGGCGGTATAAATCATCCTTAGCCTTAATATACTCATCCCACCGTTGCAACACAGTCTCCACCGGTGGCTGGTAAATCATCGCCTGCTGCAAGTTCAATTCGGCAAGAGCCACCTCCCAGCGAGTAGCAAAGCCCTGTTGATAACGCTTGCGCAGCAAATCCACCAATTCGGCCTTGTAATCTCTGTCTTTTTTGTGATTCACCTCCATATGAGTGTACCACAGGATTTCTGCATTGAGCCAATCCGGCCGATTGCCGGAGGCCTGCGCAGCTGCGGTGACAGTTTGACGCAGCGCCTTTAACCGCTCAAGAGAAATCGGGCATTCCCGGGCAGGCGGTAAGGGGGCAGAATTCGGCCGCATCGCCATCCACAGGTCACGGCCTTCCTCGTATGTCCGTATGCATGCATACAGCTCTATTCCGGTTTCGTACACATCCCGCACGGTACCGAGTCCTTGCTTGTAACGGTTCTCTGCCAGATCGTAGGCTTTTTCCCTCAACGACATCTCTTCAGCGTAAGAAGTCGCCCATATATCATCCACCTCACTTCTAACCATGCTTTGGTACTCACTTTGCATACGCAGCAGAGCAATGGCATCCTCCTCCCCGCTCGCCTTGCGCAGCCACTCATAATCCTTCAAATGCTTTGCCGCCACCTGCGTTGCCATTCCCTCACCGCCAATAGCCAACCCCATGCACAGGATAGAAAAAATCCCCGTGCAGAAAATTCGTCCTACAAATCCTGTCAATTGCTTTTTTACCATAAGCCTATCTCCTCTGCTATATAGACGCCGGCCGAACGGCGTTTTATTTAAAGTTCCGGATTTTTTCAAAATAATACTGAAACAGAGTGCATGTTTTATTTCTTCATTGCTTGCTCCAACAGGGGGATTAAATCGGTACGTTTGCGCTCGCGGGCTATATCGAGAGCAGTTTTGCCGTGCTTATCCTTTCGGGTGGGGTCAACGCCGATGGAGAGGAGATAGCGCAGTTCCTTCACCCCCTGCTCCGGGTCTTTGGCGACCTGCACAATGAGTGGGTCATCGAAACCGGAATCCCCGTTCACATGAGCACCACTGGCAAACAACATATCGAACAACGGGCGGCGGTCGATCTCCCGCAGGTACCACACCGCAGCCATCCATCGGGAGGCCTCATCCCTATCCACCCCCGAGAAATCAACCCCGTGGGAGAGAATCTGCATAATGGCCTCCGTCGAGGCTCCATGAGCTGCAGCATACAGAATTCGCTCCGCGCACAGGTTCGGATTTGCCCCGGCAGCCAACAGCATACGCACCATCTCATCTTCATGCAGCAGACCATGGGTTCCCACACTCAGGCACAGGTACAGAGCGATAGCATTTGCGTAGTTCGGGTCAGCGCCGGCAGCCAGCAAGCGTTGGACATCATCGGGGCAGTCATGGCCGGCAGCCATGGCCAGCTCAGCCCCCAATTGTGACGTGAGCCCCAGTTGGCGGAGGTAGGCCAGAACTTTCTCATCCGACTCATGGGAGCACATGGCGACCTCCAGCGCATTCTGCCCGGCAGCATTGCGTGCATGCACATCCACCCCCTTCTCTACCAGAAAAGGCACCACAGCGAAATCCCCCGGCACCTCGTGGCAATACCACCCCACACGACAAGCGCGCATGAGAACAGTGTTTCCATCATTGTCTCGGGCGTTGATATCAGCACCCGCAGACAGAAGTTGCTGCACCTGCTGCACAGTTGCGCTGTCTTTCCACACCAGGTTCATGAGTGGCGTGCGGCCCGACGAGTCCCGGGGCTCAGCTTCCCCCATGGCGGATGCGGGGAGAAATACAGTGGCAAAAAGAGCGGAATAAATCAAGCTTTTCAGATTCATGGCGTGGGAAAGTAGGTATTGGTTACGGCTCTATATTAGCAAATGGCCACGAACGGCGCAAGCGCTAAATCAGAAATCTCGAAAATCTCGAAAAACTCGTCAAAGGGCAATTTGTAGAAGTACGAGGGACGAATTCCGAGGGACGAATTTATGAATTCCGCGCCTTACGGCGCAAGGATAGCAAAGCTCAGCATAAGCTGCCGCCCGCGCCTGAAAGCGCGGGCAGTAGCGGTGGAATAAGCTACGCATTTTCGCGGGCGAAAAGCCCGACAAATATCAGAACCCGCGCTTGCGCGGGTGGCATATGGTAGCCGGGCGGCGTACCTGTCTCGGCGTAGCCCCACAGGGGCGAAGACGGAAGCCCCCGGTCAGCAATGGAAAATATATTGGAACCCGCGCAAGCGCGGGTTTTAAAGTATGGCTCCCGTCTTCGGCTTCGCCTACGCCGAGGCAGGCGCCTTCGCTCGCTAGGGATAAATGCTTTTTAACGGCCTGCGGCCGGGTGAAAAGCGGGCTAAAGCCCGCGGTGAAGAACCGGCTGCGCACGGTGGTGAAGAATGCGCTGCGCGCATGGTGAAGACCAAGGCTGACGCCTTGGGGATAGGGAGCCAAGGTCCGATGCGAAACTGGGTGGAAAATAAATTGGCCTTGCCTAGTTTTTAAAGCTCCCCTTGATATAAAATACACAGGTGGGCTTTTACAGGAAAGCCCACCAGAGATAAACGGTCGATATTGCAATCGACAGCAGCATGAGCGGGAACCCAACCTTCATGAACTGCCAGAAACTGACGGTCAGGCTGTGCTTGCGAGCCAGAGAAAGAGCCACCACGTTGGCACTGGCTCCGATAACGGTACCATTGCCACCCAAACATGCGCCCAGTGAAAGAGCCCACCACAGGGGCTCCAGATTGCTGTAGCCCATAGCGCCCATATCCTGAATAAGCGGAATCATGGTAGCCACGAAGGGGATATTGTCCACAAAGGCAGACATGATAGCACTCAGCCAGAGGATGGAAAGCGTAGTGACGGTGTGGTCACCACCGGTCAGCTCCATCGTGCCGGCAGCCATCCATTTGATGATACCATTGACCTCCAGACCTCCGACCAACACAAAAAGGCCGATGAAGAAGAATATCGTGCTCCACTCCACCTTCGATAAAATGAGCTCGAGCACCTTCTCGCGGCGGGGCATCACCATCAGCATGAGCAGGGAGGCACCCACCACAGCCACGGTACCGCTCTCCAACGTCCAGCCGGGAATCTGGCCATGCAGACAGAACAGCGCGATAGTAACGACAAGCGTGAACAGACACTTGCGCAGCAGGGGTTTGCTGCGAATAAGCCCCTCAGTCTTAATCTTCATAATACGCTGCTGCACCTTGGGGTCGCACACAAGCTCCCGACGGTAGATCAACAACACCAAACCAATCGTAATCACGAAAATCACCACGCAGGGCAGAGCAAGGTTGCTGATGAAGGCCATGAAATCCAGCTCTTTCACGGCACTGGCAATCATGATATTGGGCGGGTCGCCAATCATGGTGGCAGTACCGCCGATGTTCGACGCAAAAATCTGAGCCATCACAAAGGGGTGCGGCGATATGCGCAAATCCCTTGCCAGCGTGAATGTGATGGGCACGGTCAGCAATACCGTCGTCACGTTGTCCAGAAACGCTGAACAGAGAGCAACAATGACCGACAGGCTGACAAGCAGGGCCACGGGATTTCCCTTCGCTTTCTGCGCAGCATGCACGGCAAGGAAGCGGAACAAACCGGTCTTGCTCAAAACCAGCACCTGAATCATCATACCGATAAGCAGAGCCAGAGTATTGAAATCGATGTGATTGATGGCTTCCTCCTGCGTGATGACACCGAGCAGCACCATCATCATGGCACCGAACAGAGCTATAACCGTACGCTGCACCTTTTCCGTCACGATAAGGGCGTAGGTCACCAGGAATACAAATATAGCAGCACAGGTTGTAAAGTTCAGTTCCATAACGTTTCTCGATTCTGCCCCGAACGGTATCCGCCGCGGGGGTCGGGTATACTACTCCTCTATCACTCAAATAGCAAGCAAAATCGCACATAACACTATATTTTTAACATTTTTGTGAAGTCAACTCAAAGATTTTCGCTAACGCGGCATTTTGAGCTTCACAAAACGAAAAAAATGTGTAGAATATAGTCACGATATGGCTATTCAGATGCAACGAACACTTAAGAAGTGTGCCTCCATCAAGGGCACGTCGCTTCACACGGGGCTTCCCGTCAACCTCACCATCAAACCGGCAGAGGTCAATACCGGTCTGAAGTTCAGGCGTATAGACCTGCCCGACAAACCTTTCATCGACGCGTCTGCTGCCAAGGTTCAGACCGTTGAGCGTGCCACCACTCTGGCCGAAGGGTCCATTAAGGTTCACACGGTGGAGCACATCCTCTCTGCCCTGACCGGTATGGGTGTGGACAACGCCATCATCGAGATGGACAGCAACGAGCCGCCCATCGGCGACGGTTCCGCCTCTCCCTACGTGGAGCTCATTAAGCAGGCCGGTATCGAGGAACAGGATGCCCCCTGCCACGTGTGGGAAATCCGCGAACCCATGCAGGTGGAGAACAAGAACGGCAGCCGTATCATCATCATGCCCGACAAGAAGTTCCGCGTGTCCGTCACAGCCGTGGGTCCTGAGGGTCGCGTGACCCAGTACTTCACCACCGAGGTGAACCCCGAGACCTACGAGAAGGAGCTCGCTACCTCCCGTACCTTCTGCTTCTACGAGGACGTACAGCCCCTGCTCGACAAGGGACTGATTCAGGGTGGCACTCTCGACAACGCTATCGTCATTAAGGGCGACCAGTACATCTGCGCCGGCGGCCTGCGCTTCCACAATGAGTGCGCTCGTCACAAGGCCATGGACATGATTGGTGACCTCATCCTCAATGGCCACCGCATTCTCGGCCACGTGATTGCCGTCATGCCCGGCCACGGCATCAACACCCAGATGGCCGCTGCCCTGCAGAAGAAGTTCGACAGCATGGAGGCCCTCAAGCCCAAGCCCTTCATCTTCCCCTCCGGCGACACCGTGCTCGACACCTGCGAGGTTCTCAAACTACTGCCCCACCGCTATCCTTTCCTCATGGTTGACCGCGTACTCGGCTTCGAGGGAGACAACAAGTGCGTCGGCCAGAAGAACCTCACCATGAACGAGCCCTTCTTCCAGGGGCACTTCCCGGGCAAGCCGGTCATGCCGGGCGTGCTTCAGCTCGAGGCCATGGCTCAGGTGGGTTCCATCCTTATGCTGCGCCTGCCCGAGAACCAGGGCAAGATTGGCTACTTCATGAGCTGCGACAAGGTGAAATGGCGCAAGCCTGTTCAGCCGGGCGACGTGCTCATCATCGAGGCCGACCTCGTCAAGATGCGCGGCGCCATCGGTGTATGCAACGGGCGCTGCCTGGTGAACGGTGAGGTAACATGCGAAGCTGAGCTCAAATTCATGGTGGCAGACGCCTGATGAGCCCTCTTTTCGCAGAAAAATCACAAAAATCAAGAATCGGTGCTTGACAAGCGCCGATTTTTGAGTATCATACCTCACCCCGACCGCGCATAGCGGCCTCAGCACATTTCCGAAAAACTTCTAAACGTAACCATACATCATCATGAGCAAGAGAACATACCAGCCTTCCAAGCGCTGCCGCAAGCGCCAGTTCGGTTTCCGCGCACGCATGGCTTCCAAGAATGGTCGTGCCATCCTCGCCCGTCGTCGTGCCAAGGGCCGCAAGCGCCTTCTGCCCAAGGGTGTGGAAATCCACTACAAGCGCCACACCATCCAGCACGGTGTTTAATATGGCGCCGGGTACCGGAGAGCCGCTTGTTTAACAATCAGCGAATCGGTACCGGGAGAGCAATAAGCAACGTCCTGTTGTAAGATGCAGCTCAAGCGAAGTCACACCATGAAGCGAGCCTCGGAGTTCGCCATGGTACGCAGCGAGGGCCAATCTGAAGCAGGACGTTTCCTCATTCTCAGCACTGCCCCCCTGCCACAGGCCGGGGAGCATTCGCGTTTTGGCATCATTACCACCAAGCGCATTGGCCACGCGGTCGTGCGCAATCTGCTCCGCAGGCGCGTGCGCGAAATCCTGCGGGCTCATGGAGATGCCATTTCCACCGGCCTATACGTCGTTATCGTTGTGCGCAACCGCGCAGCCATGACCGATTACGCCGGTCTGGAGAAAGATTTCCTCAAACTGCTGGCTCGCCGGCAGAAAAGCCTGAATTCCACCCGGCCCCATGCTTAAGAAGCTCGTCATTCTGCCGGTGCTTTTCTACAAGCGCTTTCTGAGCCGCCCGCTGCACGTATTGGCCGGCCCGATGGCGGGGTGTCGTTTTACGCCCAGTTGCTCCACCTATTTCATCCAGGCTGTGGAGGAACACGGCGCTCTGAAAGGCTCGCTCATGGGTATATGGCGAATTCTGCGCTGCAATCCCTGGGGTGGCTGCGGGCACGACCCGGTTCCCCCTCGCAAAACTTCCTCAACTTCACACTAACCCTACCCACAACAAAGATTTATGGATAAAACATCAGCAATTGTTGTAGGCTCCTGTATTGCTCTGCTGGCCGCCAACTGGTGGTACACGAGCAACCAGACGCCCCCGCCGGCAGCCGCTCCGCAGGCTCAGACCGCCCCGGCCACGCCCGCCGAAGCTACACCCGCCACCACTCCGCAACCGCTGGATACCACTCCGGCTACACCCGCGGTCACACCGGCCACACCCGTGCCGCAGGTTATCGCTACCCTGACATCTACAGATGCCGAGGGCAAGCCCGTGGCCCGCTACTCCTTCCAGGACATCGGCGGCAGCATTAAGAGCGTCGACATGGTTGGTCAGGCCATCAACAGCACCAAGGAGGAGCTGCGTGGCGACGTAAGCCTGAACGGCAACGTGCCCCAGGGTATCGGTACCTTCATGTTCCGCCTGAGCAACAATGCCGAGCCCGCATTTGACCAGACCGTCTACCGTGTGGATGCCGCCAACACCAACGACAAACAGGTAACCCTGCTGGCCGCCATGGGCGACCTGACCGTGCGCAAGGTCTACCGCCTGAAGCCCCTCACCAACTCCGATGGCGAGGTCACCGACGGTAATGCCTACGTCGTCACCCTCGACGTCAGCGTATGGAACACCGGCAAAACCCCGCTCAGCGTAGCCAACTGGGGTCTGTATGCCGGCGGCATGAGCCAGATTAACCACTCCGAGGGCGCCATCTACACCCACTACATCATGCTGGAGAACGGCGATTTCGAAAAAGAAACCCGCAGCTCCTTCGACCCCTTCTTCGGTGCAGCCATGCAGCGCCTTTACGTCACCGACTGCAAGAAACTCGAGTGGGTCGGTACCATGAACCAGTACTACTCCACCGTGGTCATGCCCAAGGCCGACAGCGCTACGAATGCCTACTATGCTGCCCCCACTCGCTACAAGCTGCCCGTAACCGGCGAAGAGGTTGACGGTGTGGAGGTTGCAGCCGGCATTCCCGAGTTCACCCTCGCCGCTCCGTCCGAGAACATGCCCAGCATGCGCAACCTGTCCTACCAGATTTTCACCGGTCCCAAGCTCAATCTCATGCTCGAGGACATGACTCAGGACATCCCCAAGATTGAGCAGATCATGGACTACGGCTGGCTCTACCTCATCAGCTACCCCATGAACGCCCTCATCAACATCTTCCACAGCTGGTTCGGCAACTGGGGTTGGGCTATCGTGGCCATGACCTTCGTGGTGCGTCTGCTCATCTGGCCGCTCTACCGCAAGAGCTACATGAGCATGAAGCGCATGAGCCTGCTCCAGCCCAAGATGAAGGAGCTCAAGGAGAAATACCCCGATGACCAGCAGAAGGTAAGCATGGAAATGATGCGCCTGTACAAGGAATACGGCATCTCCCCCTTCGGTGGCTGCCTGCCCATGTTCCTGCAGATTCCCATCTTCTTCGCCTTCTTCTACGTGCTGCAGACCGCTGCCGAGCTGCGTGGCGCCCCCTTCCTGGGCTGGGTGACCGACCTCTCGCAGATGGACACCGTCTGCACCCTGCCCTTCACCATCATGGGCTGGGAGCCCGTTATCAACGTGTTGCCCTTCGTCATGGCCGCCTCCATGATTGCTATGATGAAGATGACACCGCAGGCCGGTGATCCCACCCAGCAGAAGATTATGAAGTTCATGCCCGTCATGTTCTTCCTCTTCTGTTACACCTACCCCAGCGCACTCGCTCTGTACTGGACCACCACCAACATCATCTCCATCATCCAGACCCTCATCATCCGTCGCCTGCCCCAGCCCACCCTCGAAAAGGTGGACCCCAAGAAGCAGAAACAGCCCAAGAAAGGCGGTTTTCTCGATCGCATGCAGCGCATGATGGAAGAGCAGCAGAAAGCCCTCGAAGAGCAGAAGCGCCAAGCCGCTATGCGTAACAACGGCAAGAAATAAGTAGCAAAGCTCCGCTTAACCTCACCAAGCGCGCCTGAATCCATCAGGCGCGCTTTTTTGTGGCCACTTCGGCACCTGCAACGGGTATTCAACACAGCGACCCCACATGCCGTCTACACCTGCATGAAAACCCTGCATAAACTCATGCTCCCGCTCATTGTCGGCAGCGCCACAGTACTCACCGCCTGTCACCACCACGACAACCGTCGCAGCGTGCCCCAGCGCCCCATCCCCGGCTACAACTACCACAACTCCCCCAACTATCGCAGCAAAGCCCCTTCGCAAAGACACCGCTATAATAACCTCAACGACTATAACAACGACACCCTTACTCCCTACGAGAGCATGTGGTAATATCAATCACAAGCCCGCAGGCTTGTCTTCACCCTGTGCGCAGCACAGTCTTCACCACCGGGCTTGCCCGGTTCTTCACCGCGGGCAAAGCCCGCTTTTCACCCAGCCGAAGGCTGTTAAAAAGTTGAATTTTGGATATTTTGAGTCAGGCGGGCCTATGCCCGCTCTTCAACCGGCCGTAGGAGGTCATAAAGTTAATCGCACTCCACATTTGACAGCACGGCTCATTCTGCTATAATGGCAGACAACTCAGCAACCACGCAGCAATCATGAAAAAGCCCCCTTCTCTCCGCCCCTCCATCACCCGCATGCAGCAGCGCCTTGCTGCAGCTCAGGCACTACCGGCGGAGCAACAGGTCGCATTCTACTACTGCAATGGGAAATCCCTCAGCGATTTCTGCGCTGAGCTCGCAGCAGGCAATCAATCCGCAATCAGCCTTGCTCTCGATGTGCTGGCTGCCGAACAATGGCTGCAGGAGCAGGACAGCGCCGACTACTCCCACAACATACGAACAGCCCTGCAAAACGCCGGGCTGGCCGGCCTGCTGACGCCTGTACAGCAGAAAATACACCTTGCCATCGAATCCCGCCACCTCAGGCGCCTCGTCCTGCGTGCCTACCATAGCGAGCCGGGAACCGACCGGGAAAGCGCCCTACGCAGCCTCCCGGCTCAGCAGGAGCTCATGCAGCAGCTCTTCGGCCACATCCCCACACTCCACATCGAGCGCGACACCTGGCCCACCGTGCCCGCCCCTGCAGCCCTACTGCACCGTGCAGCCCGCCGACAGCTCATCACCACCGAACAGGCAGAACAACTCGCCCACAGCAGCTACACCTACCTCATGGAGCTCATCCATGCCCCCGAGAGCCTGCTACCCGCCCACCATCTGCAACAGACCACCCCTGCTCCGGCAGAAACCCTCTGCTACTTCTTCAGCGAATCGCAGAGCAGCACTGCCGACTGGCGCATCGCCCCATGGAAAGAAATAGAGCCCTACACAGGCTTTGCCATCGCGACAGACGCCACCTTCTACCGCCTCAACGACGATTGGGGCTCCTGCCACGGCAATAACCACTAACCACTGCTCTGCGCCAGCAGAGCAATATCACTGAGCCGCAGGCTCAATATCACTGCGGCGACAGCCGCAATTTCACTGTGCCATCGGCACAATTTCACCGCGCCCCCCAGGGGCGCGATAAGTTAAGCTCCTCTCCCCCTCGCACCCACTGCTCTGCGTCAGCAGAGCAATATCACTGAGCCGCAGGCTCAATATCACTGCGGCGACAGCCGCAATTTCACTGTGCCATCGGCACAATTTCACCGCGCCCCCAAGGGCGCGATAAGTTAAGCGCCTCTCCCCCTCTCCCCCACTGCTCTGCGTCAGCAGAGCAATATCACTGAGCCGCAGGCTCAATATCACTGCGGCGACAGCCGCAATTTCACTGTGCCATCGGCACAATTTCACCGCGCCCCCA
>JAZSEM010000026.1:0-23133 GCA_045531695.1 Akkermansia sp. | reverse complement strand
AAGATGCCATGCGGGGCGGGGTCTTGAGCTGGCTTTCGCGCACAACACAGATGTCGCCGTTGTAATTCACGGCGTGACCCTTGCGGAGTTGAATAACGGGAACTTTTGCCATAACGCGCGCAAGATTAGCAGAGGAGAGCCGTTCAGTCAAGCTTTTTCTCTTAAAACAACACGAAAAAAGCCGCTCCCGGCAGGCGCGGCTTTTGTTATAAAAGTGAGCGGGTCAGATGAGGTCTGGCGCAAAGTAGAACTTGAGCAGCTCAATCTGGTCTTCCTTCGTCACCAGATAACCATCCTTCGGGTCGAGCCATTGGAAGGAGTGAATGGAGCTGCGGCGCGACCCCATGGGCTGCGATGGGTCAAAGGCCGGCAGGCGGTCGAGCAGCTTGGGCGCTATGACTTCTGCCACTTCGGTTGTAGTGAGCGGTGGCATGGCCGGTATGATGGAGGGAATTCCCAGCGGGATGCAGCGCTCAACGTCACCCAGAATGCGCTGCACGAAGTAAATCTGGTGCATTTCCAGCGGGGCCAGCGGCAGCTGGCCCTTGGCCGGTGGGTTGAGCAGGGTGTCGAGCAACTTGCTGAAGCCCTGATGCCCCATGGATGCAATCTCGGGCAGGTGCACGTTGAGCACTCGACCGTACTGGCGGTTGAGCTCGCGGTACAGGTTGATGCGGTTCTGCACGTAGGGATCGTCGCTGTGCTCGAGCGTGGGGGTGTTCTCGTCAGCGTCTTCTGCCAGCATGTCGCAGGTGGTCACGAAAACGGTGAACTCGGGCTTGATGTCGGCTAGGTGTGCCAGCAGGTAGTTGGTGGCTCGGGTGTCGGCTTCCACATCCTTGCGCACGTTTTCCTCGCCGTTGGCGACGGCGTTGTCCAAGTAGACCATCATGCGGAAGGTCTTGCCGAATGTCAGCTGAAAGTTATCCTTGTTGATGAGGTAATCAAAGAAACGTCGCTTGGTCCAGTACTGACCAAGTGCGGTACTTGCGCCGAGGAAAGCCGTATCGTGTGCCATGGGAAAATCGTCTGATGGTTACTCTCTGTGAGCGATTATAGCATATCGAGACGGGCTTTGGCAAGTTTGAAGATGGGGAACGCATGCAAATAATCTGAGTTTATAGGGCAGGTAGGTGGTGAATATGTCATAAATAAACAAGTTTGAGTGATTTCTGCTTGCTCCGAGAGTCTGCTTGTGGTAGGAATTAGTATAAGTGAAAGCCAGTATTGCACAGTGGATTGGCTGTCGCGATAAGCAGGAGGACTCGTACAGGGTGAAGTATTTCCCCGATGGCCTGCTGGTCGTGGTGGCTGATGGTATGGGCGGGCACCATAATGGTGAACTCGCCTCGGCCGAAGCTGTGTGCGCATTCGAGGCTTCATTTGCCGACTTAACCATGGAGGGACTGCCGGTAGCGGAACGTTTGATGACGGCTCTCAATGTAGCTAATGAAGCCGTTGGTCACGCTTTTGCGGGTTGTAGTAACCGTGGCGGGACCACCTTGGTCGCGGCTTTTATCGGGCAGGGGGTGATTCGCTGGGTGAGCGTGGGTGATTCGCCCCTGCTACTCTGGCGTGGCGGACGTTTGTTGCGCCTGAACGCTGACCACTCGCTGCGTGCTATCCTGATGGAGTATGTGTCTGCCGGTTCTTTGAGCCACAGTGATGCTATGCGTGGGGGGCACCAGTTGCGCTCAGCACTTACCGGTGGTGAAATGACTTTCGTGGATGCTCCTGCTACACCGAAACCTTTGCTGCCGGGGGATCGCATTATCGTGGCCAGCGATGGGGTGGATGAGTTGCTGTTGTCGCCTGTGCTGACGGATGATGTGCGGAGTTTGCTTACTGACCGTGAGGGGAATTTGTCGGTACAGGTGGTATCGGCCTGTCAGGCTCTGAATGACCCCGGTGCGGATAATGTGACAGTGGTGAGTGTGGATTGGCCGTAAGGTGTGTTCTATCATATATTGAATAGCGGAGTGAGCGGTGGTGGTCAAAACCATTGCTATGAACTGTTCATGTCTATTACGAGGATATGCGGAGGGGCGTTATGTACTGCCACCGCTTCCCTATCCGGACTCTGCTATTGAGCCCTTGATGAGTGCAGAGGCTCTTTATCTGCACCATGGTAAACACCATGCAGCCTATGTGGCCGGCGCCAATGCTGCTCTGGATTCACTCAGGCGTATCAATGAAGGCGAGCTCAGCCCCCAACAAGCCCCGGCTGTCTGTCAGAACCTGGCCTTCAATCTTGGTGGGCACATTTTGCACACTCTGTATTGGGAGAACATAAGCGCTGCTGATAGGAGAGAGCCCTCCGGTGGGGTGGCTTTGGCTATTATGCGCGATTTTGGCAGCTATGCTGCGTTTGAACAATTATTCCTGAGTGTTGCTCTGGCAGTACAGGGAAGTGGTTGGGGGGTACTGGGGGTGGATCCGGTGAGCCGCAGGCTTATTGTGACGGGTGTTTGCCGACATCAGGATGTGCTGGTACCCGGTTTCTGCCCGCTGTTAGTGTGTGATGTGTGGGAACACGCCTACTACCTGACCTGGCGCAATGACCGCAATGGGTATTTGCATGCATTCATGCAGCATATCAATTGGGAGATCGTGGAGCAACGTTATGAAAAATCCCGACGCTATGAGTGATATCCGATGTACTAATCAATGGATGGGCAGTCCCTGGCTGGCAGCTCTGCTGGCGGTGCTGGAGCTGGTGCTGGGCTTCGCTATGCTCAGTTTCCCCTATTTGCTGGGGGCCTCCGCTGTGTGGGTGGCGGGATTCGTGTTTGTTATCATGGGACTCCTGCACCTCATTCATGTTTTTACGCGAGCCGGAGAGCGACTGTGGAGCTTGATTTCTGCCGTAGTGTTCCTAGTGCTGGGGGCTATGTTGCTGCTCTTGCCTGTGGCCTCGATGGTAGCAATGACGCTGGTAATCGGTGTGGCACTGCTGAGTGGCGGTGTACTGCGGCTGATTCTTGCCTTCAGCCTTATGCGTAAGTCCGGTAGCGCCTGGCGGTTCTTCAATGCTGTGATTTCGCTGGTGCTGGGTGGTATGGTACTGTGGACCTGGCCCGAGTCATCGTTCTGGCTGATTGGTACGGTGATTGCGGTGGAGATGATATTCTCCGGCTGGTCCTTGCTTTTCCTGGCACTTACGCCCGGTCGTAAGTGTGATTGCCGGTGATTCGGACGTTGTAAAAAAAAGCAGCTCCGCCATCCTGCGATTGCAGGGGCGGAGCTGCCATGTGTGGGGTCACCGGGGCTTAGTCATTCAGACGGTGGGTTACCGGTATGACCAGCTGTTCCGCTTTGGGGTCGGTGTGCAGCACCATGGGTAGCTGAGTGCGTTTGAGAGCCGAGGCAATAATCTTGCGCTGAATCAGTCGCACTTCGTTTTCGGAGAAGGGGCAGACATGGCCGTTCAGCAGATGACCGGCGCTGATGTTGAGATCCGCCAGCTCATGGATAATGAGGTCGTTCTTATCCGAGGAGGTCGCGGGCTCCTGTATTGTGCCGAACAGGTCGGTGTACTTTTCTGCGAGATAGCGACGCAGCATGAACAAATCCACCTCGTAGAGGTTACCCAGCGGTGCGAAATGCCCGCAGGAGTCGCCGTACTGGTCAAAATTACCAAGCATGATGCTGCTGCGGGTGAGCGGGCAGAGGTACATCAAACCGCGAGACTCTGCATAGGAGAACTGCACAGCAGCATTCAGACGGTTCTTCAGGGATTTGCTGTTGTCGGGAACCAGTGTGTCGGCCATATCGAGCAGATTAGCTGTCGGCAGCTTGGCGCAGCTAATCTTGAGGGCAGCGGGAATGTGGGATTCGTTGCCGTTCGATACACCTACGACATTGCTGGCCCCCAGTGCCTCTACGCACAGGGCGGACAGGAGGTCGGCATTAGGGTGGGCAAGGTCCAGACATACGCCGCTGTAGCCATTGTTGCGAACGGTGTCGCGAATACCACGCTCGAGAGCCATGCAGAGCAATTCTTCCTCCAGAGGGAGATTGATGGACTTCTTTTTGCTCTTCAAGTCGATGACTTTATTGCTTGCTTCGAAGAAAGGAAGTCGGCAGATTGTGTGGCCTGTCATGTTGAATACTGCAGACCCACCGGCGTAGATGTTACCGTCGGATGTGCCGACATGGTTGACGCAGACAACCGGCACGTTCATGTCTTTAGCTTCCAATTGGTAGCTTTCTTCCTGTTTGCGAGGGGCTCCGGCATACCACGGGGCTGTGTTGAGGTGTACAATCAGGTCGCAGCCCTCAGCCTCGACTTCATCGAACTCGTCACCCAAATCCACAAAGATGCTGTGAGCCCCGACGTCGATGGTGCTTTCCAGTTCGGTGATTTCACCGTTTTCAAGCAGGTACGGGGTCAGTACGCCCGGGAGCAGGGGCTCATCATAACCGTTTTCAGGGAAATACCCATGGCCGTCATCCAGTATAGGCAAGGGGACATACGATGCGGTGATAAGCGGGGTGTCGCCCAGTTCGCGAGCCAGACTTTCGAGTGCAGCCTCCGCCTGCTGGGCGAAGGAAATGCGCTCGGTCAAATCGCCGAGGTCAGCACCGCAGAGGGCGAATGCGGGCGCGATAATAAGGTTTGCACCATGATCCAGACATTCGCGATAACCCTGCACGATTTGACGCAGGTTGTTGGAAAGGTCTGCGGTAAGGGGAGCATTCTGAATAATTCCGATTTTGAGTTGGCTTGGCATGATTGTTGAGTGTTGTTGAGGTCATGCTGCCTTATTTTTGACAAAAAGGCAAGCATAAAATGTGTATTACGTTATATTTTTATTAAGCTACGGACTTTCGTTGAAAAAAATCCCCTCGGGCCGAATAGCGCCGAGGGGATGGAAGAAGTTTGTGACATATATCAGAAGAAGCTGACGGGAAGGGCTGTGCCGGTTTCGGCCAGTGTGAAGGATATACCGAAGCCTGTTTCGCTCTTGCCGCCGTTATCACGCAGGAAGAGGGTGGCACCCATGTACCAGGCTCCGGCCTTTCGGAAGATGGAATACTGTTGGATGGTAACTCGCTTATGTTCTATATCCCAGTTCCACTGGCATGCAAAGGAGTACTTTTCGTTAATACGAAGGTTGGCTCGCAATTTCATCTGCTCGGCGTCACGCTGAACGGAGTGCCCCTTGAGTGAGCGATAGCCAACTCTGGTCTCGAGTGCTGCCAGCGGCTGCCAGGTAAGCCCCGTATTGATTTCCCGGTATCCGTCACCGTTATCGAAGGTGGGGGTTTGAGTGTTCAGATAGAAGGACAGTGTGCGTGTCGGCGAGAAATTGACAAGTGAATACAGATTGGAGAACTTGTTGGGAGAGTTCGGGTTTTCCTCATTGTAGTCGAAGAAGCAGTTCCACTTCAGGAGGGTTCGGCGCTCACCGTCAACTGTAGTCGTGAATCGGTTCTCCATACCGATTCTCCATATAGTCCAGGTGCCCCAGCTGTCGATGCCGGTGAATCCCATTAAATCCAGCTCCATCGGGTTGCTGGTAATAGTGCCGAACTCGTTTGCCCACGAATCTACCTGAGGTACTGCATTGTTCGCAGATGAAATACTGCAGTGAGAAAGGGTGGTGTAAGGCTTGAACACATGTGTCAACCCCTTGTAACCCAGTGAGGGAATGTTGAACGAGTCGTAGTGCTTGTGGAATTTGATGTTGGCGTCCACGCCGAGGAAGCCGAGGAAGCGGTTGTCTGCTCCCGGTCCGTCCACCCCGTAGTAGCCGGTATAGCCTGCGCCTGCCTTGGGGGTGACGTTCAGGAATCTCATCACATCAAAGGTGGTTGAGAACTCGTGTGAGCTGTGAGCTCTGAAGTATGAATGCGTGTCGAGCAAGCGCGCGTAATAGGCACGGGCGTCCGGGTCAAACAAGTTGTCGAGTTCCGCTCTGTAGGCTGCCCGTTCCTGAGCCGAGACTTCCTGCCTCATCATGCCGAGACTGTTGCGGGTTTCGTAGCTGATGCCTGTTTTACCGATAACGGTTCTGGCTCTGTAATACGAAAGTTCGGCGCGCTCGTCGGTTGTGTAGTAATCGTTGGGCGCAAAGCGGGTCATCAACATGGTCTGACTGAGTTTACCTCTTCTGACTACGCGGATGGTGTTATCGGGCTTGTCGTTTACCTTACAGATGTCGTCAAAGTAGTCTCGCAGGACATAGCGATCACTCAGTACGTTGATATTGGCAACAGTTGTCCAACGAACATAGGGATTCGGGGCGGCTACGGGCAGGTCCCACAGGGTGCTCATGGCAAAGCGATACCTGTCGTGAGAGGTGGGAATTCGCTCGGTGCTGGTGGGGTTGATGTTGGGCTTGCGGTCGTATACGTAGTAAGCCTCGATACCCTTCATGTCCCGATACTTCTTGCTCATTCCTACATCTTCCAAATCAATACCTCCGGCTAAGCCACGGCGGGTTCTGTAATCGAGGTGGGTTGTCAGGATGTAGTCCGATACCGGCATGTTATCCTCCACTCGCCGGTTGCCCAGCAGAAAACCGTAACTGTTGAGCAGGTAACTGCCCCAAATGGATTTTGCTCCCAAATTGGGCATATAGCCCTCTCGCGGATTGAGTGAGTGGGAGAATGAGAACCACCCCAGAACCGGAACGGCTATATCGTAGTCGCCACTGGCAATGCTCATGCGGGTTACTCGGCCATAATCACCAGGGTATATTGTCATCTCGCCTGTTCCTACCCAAGTGGTGGGGGTCTGGGCATCGTCGGTCGACACATAAGCATCCTGTATGCGCATGAAATTCCTGCCTTCATTGTCCTTGGCATATTCTACCTTGGAACCACGGACCAGAATGCCGGTTACTTTGGAGCGAACCTCGTGTGCCTCCATTGTGGAGTTTTTCCAGTCGTAAGTGCCGTTTTCGGCAAGTGTCAGGCTTTCTCCCCGGTAAATAGTCAGCGGTCCGATGAGGGTGACCTTTTTGTTCTCTAAATCTACAGTAACTTCACGGGCTATGACTTCCAATCCTTCGTCTGTAAGGAATCGAACCGGAGCGTTGTTCCCCTTATAGGTGAGGGTGCGCTTGTTGTTGTCGTATAAAACATCGCCTCCTTCGTTGTTGATAGTCAGATTGTCAGGGATTTTGGGTTCAAGGTTGAGCCCCGCCTCGCTGATAGCACGTCCTGTCAGGCTCATGAGCGGGTTTTCTGTGCTGGGCTGCCCTCCGAATATTTCAGATGGCAGGGGCGCAACGTCTTGTGCATCAAGGTTGCATAATGCGCTGACTGCTGCAATTGTTGTCGCCAGTTGTGTAGCTCGTTTGTATTTGAAGTCTGAAAATCTGCTGCCCATTACGTAGAATATAGTGCACTAATTGTTTGGTTTTGTCAAGCATCTTTCAAAGGATAGAGGGGTGTCAATAGTGAATCTGTCGCTTTTTTCTTCCTCCATCGGACCTATCTGCCCGAAAAAATATGCCGGATGGCGAAAAATATTCAAATTTCGTATTGCAAGTTTGCTTCCGGTGTGCTATTTTATGGGCACCATGATTACAGGTACTACACACAAGAAGGCTGCTGAGTGGGTGGAGGAAATCCGCCAGCTCTGCAAACCCGATTCCGTCTACTGGTGCGACGGTTCCGAGGAAGAGAACACCAAGCTGTGCGACATGCTCGTAGAGAAGGGCACGTACATCCGTCTGAACCCTGAGAAGCGCCCCGGCTGCTTCCTGGCTCGTTCTACTCCTTCTGACGTGGCTCGCGTAGAGGAACGCACATTCATTTGCTCCGAGAAGCAGGAGGACGCAGGTCCCACCAATAACTGGAAGTCCCCGGCTGAGATGCGTGCCATCCTCAACCCCTACCTCGATGGTTCCATGAAGGGTCGTACCATGTACGTTATCCCCTTCTGCATGGGCCCGCTTGACTCTCCCCTTGCTAAGATCGGTATCGAAATCACCGACTCCGCTTACGTTGTGACCAACATGCGCATCATGACCATCATGGGCGAGAAGGTTCTTAAGCGTCTGGAGGACGAGGTGAACGGTGGCGGTAATCCCAAGCGTGACGGCTACGGTGACTTCGTGCCCTGCCTGCACACTGTAGGTGCTCCCCTTGAGCCCGGTCAGGAGGACGTGACCTGGCCCTGCAACAACGAGGAGAAGTACATCTGCCACTTCCCCGAGACCGGTGAGATTATCTCCTACGGTTCCGGTTACGGTGGTAACGCTCTGCTCGGTAAGAAGTGCCTTGCACTCCGTATTGCTACCGGCATCGCCCGCAAGAACGGCTGGATGGCTGAGCACATGCTCATCCTCGGTATCACCGATCCCCAGGGTCGTAAGTCCTATGTGACCGGCGCATTCCCCTCTGCCTGCGGTAAGACCAACCTGGCCATGGTTGTGCCCCCGCCCGCACTGGCTGCCAAGGGCTGGAAGACCAGCATCATTGGTGACGATATCGCTTGGATCTGGCCCCACGAGGACGGTACCTTCCACGCCATCAACCCCGAGAACGGTTACTTCGGTGTGGCTCCCGGCACTTCCTACAAGTCCAACCCCATCGCCATGGACACCATCAAGGAGAACATCATCTTCACCAACGTTGGTCTGACCGATGACGGCGACGTATGGTGGGAAGGTATGGACGGCGAGGCTCCCGCTCACGCCATCGACTGGCAGGGTAACGACTGGACTCCCGACTGCGGCCGCAAGTGCGCTCACCCGAACAGCCGCTTCACCGCTCCCGCTTCCCAGTGCCCCACTCTGGATCCCGAGTACTACAACCCCGAGGGTGTGTCCATCAGCGCATTCCTCTTCGGTGGCCGTCGTGCTACCACTATGCCGCTCGTATTCCAGTCCAAGGATTGGAACCACGGCGTATACGTGGGTGCTACCATGGGCTCCGAGATGACCGCTGCTGCTTTCGGCCAGATTGGTCAGGTTCGCCGCGACCCGATGGCTATGAAGCCCTTCATTGGTTACAATGTGGGTGACTACTGGCAGCACTGGCTTGACATGGGCACCAAGACCTGCGCTTGCAAGCTTCCCAAGATTTTCAACGTGAACTGGTTCCGTAAGGATGCCGAGGGTAACTTCGTATGGCCCGGCTTCGGCGACAACATGCGCGTTCTTGACTGGGTGCTTCGCCGCTGCCGCGGTGAGGTTGACGGTGTGGAGACTGCTCTGGGTATCTCCCCCACCTATGCTGAGCTCGACACTGAGGGTCTTAAGGGCTACGACGAGGCTGCCTTCAACACCAACATGGCTCTTTCCGAGTCCGAGTGGAAGGCTGAGCTCGAGTCCCAGACCGAGCTGTTCAACATGGTTGGTGACAAGCTTCCCGCCGAGCTTGAGGCTCAGCGTCAGGCTCTCATCGCCAAGTTCAGCTAAATCAGCCGCAGCATAAGCTGCTGAGTTGACTTTTCACCGCCGCTTCGCGTTAAGTGAAGCGGCGGCGATTTTTTTGTATATTCAACTGTTTATCTAATTCGTAGCTTCTTTGTGTCGGTAGGGGTAGAATGCCGGCATGAAATACATTGTGGCCGTGCTTATTCTCAGCTTTGCATTGCTGTCGTGCAGCCGTGAACCGAAGCCCCATATTCACCGGAGCTCACCTGTGGTGCAATATGTGGTAAAGATGGACGCTCCTGAGTATGTGAGCTCCTTGCATGATGGTATTCACACCGGGTATATACTCGATGAGGTGCAAGAACCTTTGCCGATTCAGCATGTGGATTTTACGCGACTGCCTAGCTATCCGCATACTCACAGTGTATGGATGAATTCTGAGCTTATGCACCAGCAGGACGTTACCGGAACGGTGCTGATACAGTTGGGAAATCAGCGTGGACTTTATCTGGTGAACAACGAGGTTGCCATGGATTTTCCTGTCTGTACGGGCAGGGGAAATAAGCGTACCCCCACAGGTAGTTTCAGCATCTTACAGAAGGACATTGACCACCATTCCAATCTGTATGATTGTCCTATGCCGTATTTCATGCGCCTGACCTGGGGTGGTATCGGCATGCATGTGGGGGATGTGTATCGCACTCCGGCCTCTCATGGGTGTATACGTATGCCACGGGTTGCATGCGAGCCGCTCTATCACGCATTGACGTATGGCAGTCGGGTAAAGATAACAGAGTGAGCTCATGCCCACTGGTTCAGTTGCTCCGGGAAAAAGCAGTCCCTACAGGAGTGCAGAGCGCAGAAGTCTGTATCAATTTGCAGGAGGGCCTGCTGAGCGTACATCTTAGTGAGCAGGGCAGCGGCGTCCTCCCGTTCCCCGAACAGGCGATGAGCTGTCTGCTGTACCTTTTGCGGGATATCTCGATTTTTCAGGCTCAGATATGTCTCCCAGGCAAAGGGGGATTCGTCCTGTACGTAGACGTGGTTGACCAGAAAATCCTTCACTCGTTCAGCTCCTATGAGGGCTACACTTTTGTTCATTTCGGATGAGGGGAGCGAGCAGCGCCTGCTCCAGTACGGGTGCTCCAATGCGGTTAACAGACGCGTGAGCTCAGTAGCACTCTGTGCGTCGAGCTTTTTGCTTATTTCCTTCCAGCGAGTTGCTATGAGTGCGAGCGCGGCTACGCGACGGTGCGGATGATTAGCCGGTCGCAAGGGCGCAAAACGCCATGGCAGGCTGCGCCCCTCACTCAGGCTGAACTGTTCACGCTGCGGCCACCAGTTATCCCACACCTGTCGGTGGTACTCTCGGGCTGCGATATCTGTGCCGCCCGGCAGTACCGGTACCAGAAAGCCGGCTGTGCCGAACAGTATGCTCTCGGCATGATGCAGCAGCGTGCTCAGTGGTGCGCGCCGAGCGAGCAGTTGCATGGGAACTTTGTTGATTTTGTACCCCAGCGTTTCGGCAAATGACTCAAACCAGGCTTGCGCCTCACCTACTACCTCAGACTTTTTGCAAAATTGCCTGCGCTTGTTGCGAGCTCGGTAGGCAGCCGCTGATTTGAGCAGGTGCTCAATGCGGGTAATAGGCATTTCTGCCAATGGTTGTCGGCAGAGCCCGCCGCAATCCGCCGGGGGTGGTGTACCCAAGCCCATGGCTTGCCGTAAAACATTACGGGGAATGGGCAGAATCGGGATATCGATATGCTGCTCATTGCGCGTATACCAACCTGCCGGGGGTGGGGTCAGCACCACATGCAGGATGACCTGTGTGAAGTCCGGGTTGGCTCCGTGACCATGGTGTTCCCAATCTTGCGCGGTGGGATCAATCTCGATATCGCCGCGCATACGTACGCCATCAATTTCTATCTCCGCGCGCAGAAAATCCGGACCTACGCTACGGTTCCATTCGCCGAAATCCAGTATCTGCACCCTGCCGTGGCGTAGTGTCTCCCCGCAGTTTCCGAGTAGACCGCTGTGCCAGAGCGCTTGGACTTCCAGCTCGGACGGGAGGGGGTGTTCGTCATCGGCTTCGGCGCAGCCGTAGCTCATACGCACCTGTTCCAGCAGGCTGCGGTAAGCATCGGCATCGCGCTGTCGGTCATTGCCCATGACAGGCTCATTCATCCCCACCCATATCAATGTGACGCTGTAGGTCTTCCTCCAGCGTTTCGCACACATAGCCGAACGTTTCGTCGTTCTTTTTGCTCATGGAGCGTAGGGTGTTATGTGCTTCGAGCACATGGCGGGTGCGGTCAATTTCGCTCATGTCCTTGTGCTCGTCTTCCACGGCGGCATCTGTATCCTGTGCCAGCACACTGCGGCGCTCAGTCAGCTCCTCTCGCCACGGGGCATCTACCGGGTCAATCTCCAGCAGCATATCCAGCCCCAGACTTTCCATGGCATCTTTTGTTCGCTGTGTGGGCGAGGCTATCTGCACACTGCCACCGGCAGCCATGCACTTGCGCGCCATCCCTGCAAGTGTACCCATGAACGTGGAATCTACACCGGGGCAGACTTCCAAATCAACAATGATGTTGGAGCCACCGGATTCCAGATACCTGTCAGCGAGTGCTTTGAGGGCTGGGCTATTCACAAAGCAGCCACGGCTTGCGCAGCGTACCCACAGGCAATCGGAAAACTCGTGATATGTGAGAGTCGTAACAGTCATGTGCTCGAAAAGTAAAAATTAGTTGAGGTGTGGTACCAGCTTGGCGTAGGCGTCGAGCCCCAGTTGTTCAGGATTGTCGGACGGACCTCTGTGGGTAATGCGAATCGGCATACCATTGGGCATGAAGTAGATGGCGCGGAACATCATGAAATCACCATTACAAGTAGCATACCCGGCTACAGGTACTGAGCAATCGGCCTGCAGGGCGGCCAGGAAAGAGCGCTCTGCTCGAATGCACAGTGAGGTTCCCTCATCGTTTACCGGAGCAAGCAACTCGCGTGTGGCGGTGTCGCCTTTACGAATCTCGATGGCTATAGCCCCCTGACAGAGAGCGGGCATGAAGGAATCCTTCCCCATATCAACAATGCTCAATTGGGTGCCGTCAATGCTAAGAGAATCACCGGTATACCCTAATCGGTTTAATCCGGCGCGTGCTAATACGATGCCGTCGAGTTCAGGACTCTCGATAAGTTTGCGCAGTCGGGTCGCTACATTGCCACGTATGCTTACTGTTTCAGCCGTGCCACTCCAGTAGCTTTTTACCATCTGCTCGCGACGTACACTACTGGTTCCCAGCGTAAGTCTGTTGAGGTTTGCTCCCTTTTTGAGGATAAGGGCGTCCCATATTTCTTCGCGTGGCAGTACGGCGGCCAATTCGAAGTTATCATCCATCTTGCCGGGCATGTCCTTCAGGCTGTGTACTGCGCAATCAATTTCGCCGGCAGCTAGTGCTCGTTCAATGGCTGCTACAAACACTCCTTTGTCTTGTGTTCCGGCCGCGCGATTAACTTTGCACAGGGGGATATCAGTTCGAGCATCTCCATCGGTATGGATAACAATAATCTCGGCCTCCAAATCGGGAGTTTTTTCTTTCATTGCCTGTATGGCAAGCTCTGTTTGTTTGAGGGCTAACTCACTCCCGCGGGTCCCGATTCTGATAGTTCTGCTCATGGTTACATTCTACCCTTTCATGTGTGCATCTGCAAGCAAAATCGCTACACTTCGAGAAAAAAACGCCTACGCTGCATGTGTCGCAGAGTAGGCGTTGTGGAAAATTATAGCTGACGATGAACTCTTACCAGTTGTAGCAATCTATGGCCGCTCTCATTTCCTGAACGGCTGCTGTGAGTCCTGTGAATATGGCTCGAGCTATGATGGTATGACCGATATTGAGCTCGGTGAGGTAGGGTACTGCGTTGAGTTCGGCCAGATTGGCTATCTGAATGCCGTGACCGGCGTGCACCTCCAATCCTAATTCGTGTCCCAGAGTGGCGGCTGCAATTAAGCGCTTGGTTTCAGCGGCTCTTTCTTCACCCAGAGTATTGGCAAACTTGCCTGTATGCAGCTCAATCATCGCAGCTCCTATGGCGGCAGATGCTCGAACTTGCTCCTCATCGGGGTCAATGAACATGCTGACCTTGCTTCCGTTGGCTTGTAGAGCGGCAACGAGCGGTTGCAGGTTTTCTTCATGCCCGGCTACACTCAATCCACCCTCTGTGGTGATTTCCTCACGTCGCTCCGGCACTAGGCATACAAAGTCGGGTTTGAGTTTGAGGGCGAACTCGAGCATGGCCGGTGTTGCGCCCATCTCGAGGTTGAGGGGAAGTGGGATTTCGCGCCGTACGGTCATGGCATCCGCGTCCTGCATGTGGCGACGATCTTCTCGGACATGCAGAGTGATGGAGTTTGCTCCTCCCTGCATGGCAGCATGTGCGGCCTCGAGCACCGAGGGCTCAGTGTTGTGGGAATCGAGCATGGTCGCATAGCGCGCCTGCCGAAGAGTGGCTACGTGGTCTATGTTTACTCCGAGGTGCATAGTGGCTTTGGTTGTTTAATAAAAAAAGCCCTGCGGACTTGCGCCCGCAGGGCAGAGATTTTATCAGTGCAGGAAGTGGCGAGCCCCGGTGAATACCATGGCTATGCCGGCTGCATTGGCGGCGTCAATAACCTCCTGGTCGCGGATGGAACCACCGGGCTGAATGCAGGCTGTAGCACCGGCATCGATGGCGGTCTGCAGACCGTCGGCGAAGGGGAACAGGCCGTCGGATGCAATCACGCTACCCTTCAGGCTGAGCCCGGCCTGACCGGCCTTCCATACGGCAATCTTAGCGGAGTCTACGCGGCTCATTTGTCCGGCGCCGATACCCAGAGTGCCGTTCTTGTCGGTGAAGACGATGGCGTTGGAGTGAACCTGCTTGCACACGCGCCATGCAAAGCGCATGGCTTCGAGCTCCTCGGCAGTGGGAATACGCTCTGTCACTACCTTAGCCTCGAGGTTGTCAAGACCCATGACTTCGTCATCGCGCTGCATGGTCATGATACCACCGGGGGCGGTACGCATCATCGGGGTCTTGCAGAACTCACGCCAGGCATCCATATCGATGCGCATCACGCGGCAGTTCTTCTTCTTCTGCAGAATGGCGCGTGCCTCGGGCTCGTAATCGGGAGCAATGATAACGTCGGTGAAGATAGCACCTACGATGCGAGCCAGAGCCTCTGTCATCGGGCGGTTCATGACGATAACACCGCCGAAGGGAGCCTGAGTGTCAGTCTGATAGGCGCGCTTCCAAGCCTCCACCAAGTCTTCGTCGTCCTGACCTACACCACAGGGATTGGTGTGCTTGAGGATACCCACGGTCGGGCGACGGAAGTTCATGATGAGGGAAGCTGCGGCATCCAAATCAAGAATGTTGGTGTAGGAGAGCTCCTTACCCTGCAGCTGAGTGAAGATTGAGTCGAAATCACCATAGAGCACACTTGCCTGGTGGGGGTTGTCGCCATAACGCAGGCTCTGATTGAAGGGGAGGGACAGGGAGAAGTTGTTCTTGGTGCTGTCTTCTGCTCGGTGTCCGAGGTAGTTGGAGATAGCGTTGTCGTAGGCAGACGTACGCATGAATACCTTCACTGCGAGCTTCTCGCGAGTGCGCAGGGTAGTGTTGCCCTGGTGGTTCTCCATTTCCTCGAGAATGGTATCGTAGTCAGCGGGGTCGCTTACCACGGTGACCGAAGCATAGTTCTTGGCTGCAGAGCGCAGCATGGAAGGACCACCGATGTCGATTTTCTCAATAGCCTCGGCAAGGGTCACACCCTCCTTGGCGATTGTCTCCTCGAAGGGATAAAGGTTGACGCACACGAGGTCAATGGTGGGGATGTTGTTGTCGGCGGCCTGCTGCTGGTGCTCAGCAAGGTCGCGGCGCTGCAGAAGGCCGCCATGCACTTTGGGATGCAGGGTTTTCACGCGGCCGTCAAAGAGCTCGGGGGCACCTGTGTAGTCCGAGATTTCCGTCACCGGCAGGCCCAGCTCCTGCAGGTACTTGCAGGTACCGCCCGTGGAGATGAGCTGTACATTCTGGGCCACCAGGCCCTTGGCAAACTTATCAAGCCCGGTCTTGTCGGATACGGACAGCAGGGCGCGCTCAATTTTCATCGTTTCCATGTCAATGTGATTCGATTTGTTTACTATTCCCGCCGGCGGCGGTGCCAAAGCTTACACGCAAATGCACCGATTTGCAAGCCCAAAATATGGCGAATGTGAATTTTAAAAGCCGGGTTACACATGGAGAGTGTGACCCGGCTTGGAAAAATGTTGTTCGTGCAGGTGTTACTGCATGAAAATGGGCAGGGGATTGCCAGTCTTCTGCCAGCTGTAGAGGGCCATGCCGGCATAGAAAGCAGCAATGAGCACCAGAAGGACATAGATGCCGTTTATCTGCTGCATTTTTTTGTTGTACTGCAGAGTAGCCGTTGTGCGGTCGGGGGAGGCAGCGCGGGGGGCAACTCGTTTGGCGGTACCGGTTGTGCCGGTCTTCTTCTTTTTCTTAACAATCTTTTTCTTGGGGGCTGCAGTCGGTGCCACTTCAGCACCTGCAGCCGGAGCGACGGTGGGTACATCTGCACCTGCAGTCGGAGCGGGGGCTGTGGCCTCATCGGGGACAAAGGTGATGGTGGCTTTACCAATCTGGTATACCACGCCGGGGCGCATGTATTCATTCTCCACCGGCTTACCGTCAGCGAACGTTCCGGCACCGGATGCAAGGTCTGATATGGCATAACCGTCTGCAAAAAGGGTAATGCAGCAGTGCTCAGCAGCCAGCCCTTCAACCTCGGGCATATCGATGCTGCAATCTTCGGAAGTGCCAATAACTACCTCCTCGCCGATTTCTTCGGGTAGGTCATAGGTGGCGGTAATGTCGGAGTATGTTACGTTGATAGAGGCCATGTCTGACTCTCAGTATGCCATATATTGCGTGAAAATCAATCATAAAGTGATGGTCGATACGATTTTTTATGATTTCTTCGGATGTGGCATGAACTCCGGGGAATCAACTTTTTAACCATTCGCAGAATTTCTCGGCCCAAGGTCGGGATATACCGGGGAGTTCTGCAATTTCTTCAGGACTGCGAGAGCGAAGGTTCGGTAGGGTGTGGAAACGTGCGAGTAATAATTCTTTTCGTTTGGGGGTCATGCCGGGATAGGCATCGAGTCGACTTTCGCGCACGCGCCTTCGCACTAACAGTTCGTTGTAATTGTTGGCAAAGCGGTGGGCTTCGTCTCTCAATCTCTGCAGCAGTCGCAGTGCTCCGCTTTCTTTGCTGAGTACCAAGGGGGCGCTTTGGTTGGGAAAGTAGATTTCCTCATCTCGTTTTGCCAGTCCAACTACCGGCATGTCGCTCAGCCCAACCTCGGTAAGAACCTGCATGGCCGTAGCTAACTGTCCTTTGCCTCCATCTACAACCACAAGATTTGGCACTGTAATTGGGGCCTTTCCTTCTGCGCTTAGCTGCAGGAGCCAAGCATAGGTTCCCATCCCTGTTGGTTTGTCGTATAGAGCGCTACTTTCATTGACGATTCGTGAGTAACGGCGACGAACAACCTCGAGCATACTGGCAAAGTCGTTCTGCCCGTCTACCCCGCGAATGCGATAGCGGCGGTAGGCCTTGTTGTCGGGGCGACCGTTGGTAAAGCGCACCATGGAGGCAACAATGTGATTGTCTGACAGGTTGGAGATATCAAAACACTCCATGATGGAAGGAGGGGCGGACATGCCCAGCGCTTCTCCGAGTTCAGCCAAATCTTTATCGGGGTTGACTGTGCCGGGCAGGTCTGTCATGCCACGCGTAAAGCGACGTGCCGGTTCGAGCGTTTTAAGTATGTTTTCACGAATATCACGCAGTCGGGCGGCTCGCTCGAAGTCCAGTTCTTCGGCCGCTTGGGTCATTTCCTGAGTAAGAGCATCGATGTGTTCCTTGCGTCCTCGCCCTTCCAGCAGCCCCAGAGCTGTATCGAACTGCACACGGTATTCCTCTGGCGATATGCGGCCTATGCAGGGTGCGGAGCAGCAGCGAATTACATCGTCATGGCAGTGGCGGTACTGCTCCTCTCCCGGGTGTCGGCAGGTACAGGTTCTCAGGCGGAACCGGTGATTGAGCCATTCCACGGTTTCTTTAAGGGCCGTGGAATGAACAAAGGGGCCAATGTACCGGGCACCATCGTCTTTTTTGAGCCGTACCAGTGAGAACCGTGGCAACTCCTCCTGTCTGCTGGCTCTCAGCAGTAGGTAGCGCTTGTCATCTCTGAGTTGTACGTTGTAGTGGGGGCGGTATTCCTTAATGAGCTTTTGCTCTAGAATCAGTGCCTCCTGGTCATTGCGAACTTCGTAGTAGTCAAAGTCTTCTATGGCAGCAATGAGTGCGCGGGTTTTACTGTTTTCTAAAGTGGCCCGCGAGGGGGAGAAGTAGTTGGCCAGTCGTCGGTGTAAATCTTTGGCTTTTCCTACATAAATAATGCCACCACCGCTACCTTTCATGAGGTATACTCCGGGGCGGTGTGGGGTTTTGCGCCATTTCTCCTTCAGGTTGATAACAGCCATGGCGGTGCAGGGGGACTCAGCTTTCGGTCGGCGGCAGCATGAACAGCAGGCGCTCCATGCCATGGTGGGTAACTTCGTTCCAAAGGGCTTTCTCAAGTGTTGATACTCGGGCTGCTCTTTCCTCGTCACTCATGAGGGTTACGGCTTCATCCCCAAAGTTTTCAACCAGGCTCTGCTCGGCACTGCGACTCACCAATTCGGCCCAGAATGTGTTGTCCCGGTAGTCATCCAGCACATCCGAATAGAAAGCCTGATCAATATAGGCGTGTTTGAAGAACCAATATCCGCAGTCCGGATTGAACTCCATGTGTCGCCCGATGGAGGGGACGCCACGTGCAGCTTTGAGCAGCGCTACGCACAGTCGCTGCCAGGCCTCAGCCTGCGGGTTATTTGCCTCGGGCTTTGCCTGCCCCAGCATAGTGAGCACCATGGCACACATCTCGGCAAGATGGTGCATTTCGGTTTCACTCAGCTCGACATCCAGTTTTGACACAACTACCCGGTACTTGTGGTTAAATAAGCCCCAATTGCATGCGGGCCTCCTCGGTCATCATGTCCTGATTCCACGGCGGGTCCCATACAAACTCGATATTCACATCGCCCACACCTTCCAGCGCGGAGATGCCGGCCTCGGCTTCGGCCATGATGTGCGGACCCATGCTGCAACCGGGGGCGGTGAGGGTCATGCGAACGTGAACGTATGCTCCTTCCTCTTTCTGGGGGATGATTTCGACTTCGTAGATTAGCCCCAGATTAACAATATCGACAGGTATCTCAGGATCATACACGCCACCGAGGACTTTCCACACTTTTTCTTCGAGCGAGAGATTACTCAAATCCTCCTGCTCGACTTCTCCCTGCTCAGGGGCAATGATGCCGGCTCTCACAGCCTCATGTCGGGATATACGCACCAAACCAATATCGGTCGCTGCCGTAATGGAGTTGCCCAACATCTGGGTGATGTAGATGCGTGAGCCCTCCGGCAAAATGACGGCGTTGCCGGCCGGAACCTGCACGCCTGCGGTCTCTGCCTCTGTTATGACTTCCTGATTGAACATTGTCGTGTGAGCGCTCATTATCTCAGATTTTCTGTGTGATGCAAGTCAAATCTCTGACAGGGAGTTTCATCATCTGATGTCCATTGAATAAAAAAGCAGGCTCGGTGCATTTCTATGCGCCGAGCCTGCTGTCATATATTATCCGGGAAATCAGCCTTCGTAAAGCTCTTTGATTCGCTTAATGAGGGCGAACGCATGGCTTACCATGGCTCGGGTCTCGTTGAGCAGAGTCAGGTAAAGGATGCCGTTACGCATATCACTTTCATTGGCTGCGCTGTGCATCAGGTGGCGTGTAATGCAGTCAGCAAAGTCATCACTCAGCTGCTCAGTTGTGCCCAGCATGGCAGATATACCCTCGTAGTCACCGGCTTTGAGCATGTCGATAAGGTTCGGGTAGAAGCGCCCTATCTTTTCTGTCAGAGCCAGCAGGTCTGTCGCTTGTTCTTCGCTCAGGCCGGCGTGGAAGTTGTCGATGTGGTTGTAACTTGCCTTCACGAGAGTCATCAGTCGCAGGCAGGTCGTCAGCGAAATTTCGGTTATGCGGAAGATAAGCTGACCGCGGTCTGCCAGTTCAGCCGGTATGGTGGGCAGGGTGGGCAGAACTTCGTTCTCCTTGATGACCTCAAGGTCACGGTTGATGGAGCGGGCCTTCTTTCGCAGGCGCTTCAGGTCATCCAAATCTTCCTTCAACAGAGCTTTCACCATGGCTTTGTGAATACCCACCATACGGCCCAGTCTGCCGGCCGCTGCTGTGGCAAACTCGTGGACGGATGCGTCGTTGTTCACATCAATCAGGCGAATTTCCTGCTTCTCATCACGGGTAAAGAAGGTGGACTTGATAAGCAGTACCCCAGCAATGATAAGCATGGCCACCATGCCCCAGGTACCACCGTAGGCCATGATGAGAGCCACAATCAAGGCTGCAAGCGCAGCTGCCACGCCGGTGAGCAACCAACCGGCGATAACTGTCAGCACGCCGGTAATGCGGTATACGGCACTATCACGTCCCCAAGCTCGATCTGCCAGTGAGGTACCCATCGATACCATGAAGATGACATAGGTGGTTGAGAGAGGAAGACCCAAATCTGTACCCACAGAAATGAGAAGTGCGGCAATTGTAAGGTTGACAGAGGCGCGAATCATGTCGTAGTTGGCACCGGTTTCCTCCTCGGGGGTGAGGGGGGTAAAGCGCTTGCCTACAAAATCAGCTATCGGTTTGGGGGTAATTCTTGCAATAAAGCGGGATGTGTTGATTGCTGCGCGCACGATGATTCGAGCCGGCTGGCTGGAGCCAAAGCGCTCTTTGCCGGTATTGGAGGAGGAAAGTTTGAGCTCGGTCTCGGTTACCTTACGAGCTTTCTTTGAGAAGAAGAGCGCGGCTACCATAATAAGACCGGCTGATATGAGGTACAGCATGCTGGCTGCGGCTCCATCACCGGCCAGAATTTCGCCCATCTTGAGTGTGTTGACATTTTCCACAGTGACCGCAGGATCAAACAGGGCGTCTTTGGAGGCCATGAACACACCTATGAAATTTACCATGTCGTTGCCGGCAAAGGCCAGAGCGAGTGAGCCGGTGCCGGCCAGTACTGCGATTCGCAGTGTGTTAACCTTGCACACGTACTGCAACAAGGCTGAGAATATGACCCAGACAACGGCTGCTGCCATGACGATGGGGGCTGTTAATCCCTGGTCTACCAGCATCTGGATATCTTCCTTGAATACACTGCCCTTAAGGCCCTTAAAGATGATGAAATAGCTGATGGCAGTGAAGGCCAAGCCACACCACAGCGGTCCGATATATTTGTAAACCTTTTTGAATCGGAATGAGAAGATGAGTCGGGAAATCCACATGACGATAGAACCCACTGTGAAAGCAATGGCAACAGAAGCAAAGATGGCGATTACCATCTTAAAGCATCGCTCTTCATTGATATAGTCAGCCAGCGGGCAGGTGAAGAACTCACCGCTGGTGAAGACAGCCATGCCAATAGCAGCACCCAATAGCGAGAACACCAGAGATACAGTGGTTGAGGTCGGTAGTCCCAGTGTGTTGAAGGTATCAAGAAGGATGATGTTGCCCACCATCACGGCAAGATACAGAACCATCACTTCGTGGAAGGTGAACATTTCGGGTTCAATCACACCGTTGCGCGCTACGCTCATCATGCCACTGGAGAAGCATGCCCCCAGCAACACACCTACGGCGGCTACAGCAACGGCTTGGTTGTATGTGCCTGCACGACAGCCGATGGAGGAGTTCAGGAAGTTGCAGGCGTCGTTACTTACGCCCACTATCAGTCCGAAGACTGATAGTAACGCCAACATACCGAAAATAATGTAGTAGATTTCCATGGTATACGCGGCTATGCTATCATGTCCGTGACGCAATGACAAGAAAAATGTCTGTTTTTGTGGGTATCTATGTTTTTCGGTGAGTGTTTTTTTGAGGCAATACGTTTTCTTTTGTCAATCTGTCATTCCGAGGGGACTTTATGCTTGCAATTTTTTCTCTCATGGAGTAGCATGTTTCAGGTTTTTGAGAGTAACATGAATCTCGCTATTATTGGAACAGGGTATGTGGGGCTGACTACTGGCACATGTTTTGCAGAGGTCGGTCATAGGGTTGTGTGCGTTGATAACAACGAGGCCAAGGTTGCTGATTTGTGCCAAGGCAAAATGCCTATTTATGAGCCGGACTTGGAGGATATGATTGTTTCGAACGTATCCGCCGGGCGTTTGGTGTTTACGACTGACTTGGAGCGTGCTGTAAGAGAGTGTGAAATCATTTTTATTGCGGTTCCTACACCTCCCCACGAGGATGGCTCCGTTGATCTGTCCTACATCGAATCTGTCACTCGTGAAATCGCGGCTGTTTTGTCGCCCGAACTGGGGTATAGGGTTGTGGTTGATAAATCCACAGTGCCGGTGAGTACGGGAAGTAAGGTTTATCAGGTGATTGAACGCTATTCGCGCAAGGGGGTTCAAATCGATGTGGTTTCTAATCCTGAGTTCTTGAGGGAGGGAAGTGCGGTTTATGACCTGCTGAATCCCGACAGAATTGTTATCGGCGCTGATTCGCAGAAGGCCATGGATTTGATGAAGCGAGTTTACCAGCCGTTCAATGCTCCCATTGTTGAGGTTGACTTGGCCTCTGCTGAGTTGATTAAACATGCTGCAAATTCCTTCCTTGCACTTAAGATTTCATACATCAATGCAGTTTCCGCTGTATGCGAGAAGGCCGGAGCTGACGTGGAGTTGGTGGCCATGGGTATCGGTATGGATAAGCGTATTTCCCGTCATTTCCTCAATGCCGGCTTGGGTTACGGTGGTTCCTGTTTCCCCAAGGATGTTAAGGGATTTATCAACGTAGCTGAGCATTTGGGTGCTCCTATGGAAATCCTTAAAGAAGTGGAACGGGTGAATGCAGCTCAGTTGGAACGCTTTATCGGGCGAGTTCGCAGGAAAATGTGGGTTCTCCGTAATAAGCGAATTGCGGTGTGGGGTATTGCGTTTAAGCAGAATACGGATGATGTGCGAGAGTCTGTTGCAGTCAAGCTGATTCGCAGTCTTTGTGCTGAGGGGGCGATTGTGACTGCTTATGACCCCAAGGCTGCTGAGACCGGCGCTGCTGCTCTGGCTGATTGTAATGTGACGATTTGCGATGATATGTATGAGTGTGCTAAGGATGCAGAAGTGTTGATTGTGGCCACTGAGTGGAAACAATTTGCTATGGCAAATCTGGTAAAGGTGCGAGAGAACATGCGTTTGCCTATTCTGTTCGACGGTCGTAATATCATACACGGTGAGAATGCCGTGCATGCCGGGTTTGAGTACCATTCCATTGGACGCAAAACTCTTTATCCTGAAAAGTTGTAAGGAGATAGTTTCCTTCACGGTCAAATTCTTGCGCATGTTCCGCTTCGGGGCATGCGCGTTTCTTTTCTAATCAATCGTGTAGGGGGCTTTCGCCCCCTCACACACCACCGTACGTGCCTTTTATGGCATACGGCGGTTTCTCGGCGTGTGATTGGTCCCGGAACTAAGATTCCTGCCGCAACTCTTTATCTCTCCTCGTCAGATACCCTGACAACTCCTCCGCACTGTCACGTGGATTCGGACTTGCACCGTTTTCCCTC
>JAZSEM010000056.1:0-60565 GCA_045531695.1 Akkermansia sp. | reverse complement strand
AAGACCTCCCTGCTCGACTATATCCGCCGCACCAAGGTGGCCGCAGGCGAAGCCGGCGGCATCACCCAGCACATCGGCGCCTACACAGTGAACCACGCAGGCAACACCCTCACCTTCATCGATACCCCCGGCCACGCCATCTTCACCGAGATGCGCGGTCGCGGTGCCGACGTGACCGACATCGTGGTGCTGGTGGTGGCAGCGAACGACGGTATCATGCCGCAGACGAAGGAGGCCATCATGCACGCCAAGGCTGCCGGCAAGACCATCATCGTGGCGGTGAACAAGTGCGACCTGCCCGCTGCCGACCCGCTGCGCGTGCGCACTCAGCTCATGGAGAACGACCTCATGCCCACCGACTTCGGCGGTGAAATTGAGTGTGTGGACGTCTCCGCCCACACCGGCTCCGGTATCGATGACCTGCTCGACCTGCTCTGCCTGCAGGCCGAAGTGCTGGAACTGAAAGCCAACCCCAAGGCCAACTGCCGCGCCTCCATCATCGAGGCCCGCATGGAACAGGGCAAGGGCAGCTCCGCCACCGTCATTGTGCAAAGTGGTACACTTAAAGTCGGTATGCCCTTCATCTGTGGCCCCTATGCCGGTAAGATTAAGACCCTCTTCAATGATCAGGGCAAATCCATCAAGAAAGTAACTCCCGGTATGCCCGCTGAGGTCTCCGGATTCCTGCAGACGCCGAACGTGGGCGATGAGCTCGTAGAAATGAAAAACGAGCGCGAAGCCCGCAAACTGGCAGAAGAGCGTCAGGAGGAGCTGCGCCAACAGCGCCTGAGCGCCCCGCGCCGTTCCCGCATGGAAGATATTCTGGCCATGATGGGTGACGGTAGCCAAAAAGCTGTGCTGAAACTCTACCTGAAGGGTGACGTACAGGGCTCCGTAGAAGCCATTAAGAAAGCCATTCTTGACATCGAGAGCGACAAGGTGGAATGTCAGTTCATTGGTGCTGCTGCCGGTCCCATCTCCGAGAGCGATATTCTGCTGGCCTCCTCATCTGACGCCGTTATTCTGGGCTTCAACGTGAAGGTAGAGAGCAACGCTGTGAAGGCTGTAAAGCGCGAGGGCGTGCAGGTTAAGATTTACTCTATTGTTTACGAATTGATTGACCAGGTGAAGGACGCCATGCTCGGCTTGCTTGAACCCGAGACCCGCGAAACAATTCTGGGTCATGCAGAGATTAAGCAGGTGTTCAAGTTGAACAAAGGCCGCGCAGCCGGGTCTTATGTATCGGACGGCAAAATGCTGCGCACGGCCGAAGCTCGCGTACTGCGCGATGGTCAGGTGGTGTTCGACGGCAAGATGTCTACCCTTCGCCGATTCCAGGATGAAGTGGAAGAAGTCAAGGCAGGTCTCGAATGCGGTATCCGCCTTGCAGACTACAACGACTACGAAGAGGGCGATGTAATTGAATGTTACACCCTCGAAAAAATTAAGCAGACCCTGTAAATATGGCCACCCGTCGCCTCGATAAAGTTAACGAGTTGATGAAACGTGAAATCGGCTCCTTCATTCAGAAGGAGTTCGATTGGAACGGCACCATCGTCTCCATCCTTCAGGTCGAAATTACCGAAGACCTGAAGGAGGGGCGCGTGTGGGTAGGAGTGGTGGGTCGCATGGCCCCCGCTCAGGTCATCGAAAAACTTACCCGCAACCGCGGGGTCATACAAAAGGCCGTCAGCAAGCGAGTAATCCTCCGCAATACGCCCAAGCTCACATTCAAGCATGACAACTCGGCGCAGAGGGGAGTAGACCTCGTCAATCTGCTGGACGACATCGAACAAAACCTACCCAAAGCTCCGCCCCTTCCGGAGGGCGAATATGACCCTGAAATATAAGTTCTTACACACTGGTAACTAAAAACGTGAAAGGAAAACTCACCATCAGACGCGTTGGAACCCACATACCGACCATCACGCTGGTGGGTTTTCTGTTTTTTTGTATTGCCATCGCCTGGTTGTCATTTGTAGGCTTACCGGGTAGCCTACTGAGAAAAATTGAAAACGCAGCAGCGAACGAGGGCATATATCTGAAACTTGGCGCCCTGCACCTCGAGCCATCGCGTGGACTTGCTGTCCGCGCAGATAAGATTTTTCTTTACCCCGAAAAAAATGCGACTACAGAGTTAGCTAGTATAAAAGCCGCAACTGTCGGTCTGAGTTTTTCGCAGTTATTCAAGGGTAACCTCGCTCCCGGGCTTCTGGAATTAAAAAATGCCCAAGCGAACATACCTGTAACAGCCCCCCCCAATGCCAAGCTCAAGCTCAGCAACATCAACCTGACAGCTCATACCGACAGTAAGGGGAATCTCAACATCAGTTCTGCAGAGCTACATCTTCACGGAGTCGTGATACGGATGAGTGGAGAAATCACCGATTATCGACGATTCCTTCCCTCACACACTGAACCAAGCGAAGCGCAGGAGTCTCAGCCTGTAGATATTTTGCACCTGCTTGCTCAGATATCCCCCTATACTGACAAAGCCTATCAACTGATAGAAAGTCAGAAATGGTCAACCCAAGAAGCCCCGGAAATTCGTCTTGATATAATTTATGGCGATAAATTGACAGCCACAATCAATGGCGAATTTCCACGGTACGATTTCGATATTTTTCACATACGAAATACCCGGTTAAATCTCTCGTACAAGGACGACACGATAACAATCAATAATCTGGCCTTTGACACAATAGATCCCCCATCAACGGCGTCACTGCAAGCAGCTTTTGCCCAACAGAGTAAAGAGCTTGGCTTCAACTTTGAGAGCGATGCCTCACTCATTCCCATGCTCAGACAGGCTCTTGGTGAGGATGCCGGGATGCTGAAAAAAATTACCCACAAAGCAGAGCATGCACCACACATAACGTTGAGCGGCGCCGTAACGTTCGGAGATGATTATACTCCAAACAAAATTCGATTGAATGGGGAGTTTGTTCAGAAACAACTTCTGATTGGTGAGCATATACTAGACCAATTGAAGCTAGTGTTCTATTATAATGATGGAAACTTTAATATCAATCAGTTAGAGTTAAATTTCGGCAACAACCACCTTAGATTGAATGCCACGGCCAACAACGGCATGGGTACTGCTGAACTAAACGCAGACCTTCACATCGGGCAAACGCTTGCTCTCGTGAATGAGTTTACACCGGAGCCTATATCCATACCGGAGCAGTTCACCGTTGGGGAAAGACTGAACCTCCAGGCATCGGCCGCCCTGACCACACCGGATTTTAAGGCCGGGAAAAAAGAATGGCAGCACTTCACCCCTAACATACAAAATCTCGATATTAAACTGTCACTCAATCACCTGAAGACTGAAGGAATTGAGCTGACAGCCCCCGTCATGCACATGCAGCTGGCAGGGCTGACACAAACCGAGCATAAAGTACCAACCGGTGCGGATAAACTCGCCGTATCCCTCACGGCAGCAGCACTCACATCACCGGACTGCTGCATAAGCAAACCGGCAATAAAGGTAGAAGCTCAGCATATATCATATAAGGATGATATTCTGAATATCGACAGACTGACATTTGAGCCGGCGGCCGATCACTGTCTCTCGCAACTCACAATTGCAGGGTTCTGCATCAACAATGCCAGCATGCAGACCGCTGTAAGAGGGCTCAAATTAGAAGACAATCTATTGACCATAAAGGAACTGAGTGGCAGACTGCAGGCAACAAAACTGACTCACGGCGATATTCAGCTGGGGCAGATTGAGCTTAACATAGCGGAATTAAAAGAATTGACCTTACCGGCAACTCCTCCCGTTCTCTTGTTTGCCGGAGCAGACGTTACAGCCTCCATAGGAGAAATAACCTATGAAGGTCATCGTATGGGCAACCTGCAAAGTGAAATCAGCGTAGCCGAGGGGCGCACGGGTAAAATCAATATGGCATTGTTCATTCCCTCGACCGATGGAAAAGATACTGCCGAAAACACACTGGCCGCCAATGTGGATTGGACCAATACGAGCCGCATCTTAATCAATGACATTGAGCTAAAGACGCTTCCCGGCTCCTTCGAGGGAATTCTGGAACATTTCAAGATTGATATACCACAAATCCGACTGCCCAATACCTTGTCAGCAACCGGCAGCCTGATTTGTAACACCGAAACCGGCAAGGCAGAAGATGTTAAAATCAAACTCAGCATACCGGAACTGGTACGCAAACCGGTCAGAATAAAAGCATTTGCCGGGAACGAGGTAAACATAGGCCTGACCGCCGATGTTACCATGAATCCGTCAGCGGGGGAAGGCTATGACTACGATGCAGATTTACACATCACGCACGGTAGCAATGAGTTCACCGGGCACATAAATGGCAGCACTGTGGGCAAGCTGCATGTTACCGGCAGCAATACAATAAGAGCCGATGTGATAGACAGGCTCATTGACTCTCAGACAGCCCATGATATTATCCGCGATTTCCGATTCCGTGATAACAGTCGCAATGTTGTGACAGGGCTAGACGTAACTGTTGACTACTCCAATGGTCTGAGCGTCGATACCTACTGTAATGCGGAATTGATAAATGTCGAATACCAGCTTGCCGTTATTGAAGATGATACCAACGGGAATGAAAAGTTGCGCACCGATTTGGGTAAAAATCCCTACACTCTTGCTGAGCATGCAACATGCTACGTGAGAACTAAAGTCCGATACGATGTATTAAAGGACGGCAAACCCACGAAGGATGAATGCGCCGTAACCATCGGCGACATTACGATGAAATATAACAATTCAGAGTGGTTAAGTCGTCAGGATTTCACTGCGCTCGGATATACCCCTGAGCAGATTGCTGATATTCGTAAGCGCCATAAAACAACAACCCTGTTGGGAGACGCCGTCATTATTGATGTTGAGAACAGCTTTGTTGAACTGGTTAATGTCCGAGGTACCATATACCCATCCTATTCCCTCGGCATGTTCTATGCTCCGCTGCACGAGTTCCTGGGGGATATTGTTATGCCCTATCCGGCAAACATTGAAACCAAGAGCTGTGTTTTCCCGATATACTCAGATTGCAAGCGCCCGATGAGTGGTTCCATCAGCGCAGCAAGCAAAACAAAATGTGGATTCCGCTTTCTGGGCACTACCATTCCGCTGCACAACTTCAGTGGTTTCATACACCTGACAGACGACTACGTTTTGCTGGACAAGATGAATGCCGCCAGCTGGGAGGGTGTGCTCGATGCCGTGGTGAAAATAGGATTCCGCGGCAAGCGCAGTTCATTTGACGGCATGATAAATGCGCGCAATATGAACTTGAAGAGTATTCTGGCTTCATACAACACTGAGTTTAAACCGGCTCTCTGCAATGGGTATTTGCGTTTCCGCGCCCCCTCACCGGATTTGAATGACATACAGGGATACGGGGAGATTCATGTTGAGAACGGCGACTTGATGGGCTTTACACTATTCCAGCCCATCGGGGATTTGGTGACTGACCTGCCTGCCAAATTGCTCATGCTGGAAACTGCAGCAAAAAATGAAACGCTGGTCAAAGGGACCGGATACATATCCAAAGTGTTTTCCGGTACCGGTAGCATGATTAGCAGCATTGGCAATCAGGCAAAAATCATACCGGGCTACAACCATATATTCGCCTACGATATTCAGGATGCCTTTGCCAAGTTCGTCATCGCAGATGGCAAACTGCAGGCCTACGACATGAAAGCTCTGGGCTACAATCTGAATGTCGATATGAAATTGGCCATTGATTTGGAAACCCTTTATATCGAAGGCAACCTATGGCCTAAGATTACAAGCCTGCCCACGGTCATACTTTCCCCCATCACTTTCCTTTCGGACTTCATGATTGACATCCTCATATTCGGCGAGATTGATGACCTGAATTGGAAGTTCGGTCTGGATAGGTCCTTGAAAGGAGAGGCCCCTTCTGCAACATCGAAGAAGGGGGACAAAAAATATAAACCTGTAGCAGAAAAAAAGAAAAAGCGTTAGGAGTCGAGCCCGTATTCAATGATGACGGCAGTCTCGCTCTCAATGGCCTTCGTTTCCTGACTGAGGAGTTCTGACCTCATATCCAATACTGTGGAATCTCTCTCGATTTGCTCCTCAGCGGTTTCGGGCTGTGACTCCTGCAGATATTCGATACGCTTATTCATGTAGCTGCACCAACTGAGGTAGTCCTGCATACTGGTTTTGAGCTGCATGAGCTTATGCTTGTGGTCAATGATGTCGGCCTGAACCTCACGACAGGTATTTTCATATTCGGCTTTGCGGTCCAGGTACTGATTCCAATTGGAAAGCTGCGTATCGAGCGTATAACTGAGGTTCAGGTTCAATTTGGTATCATCTCCGTTCAGGAAAGCACCCTCATATGTACCACCTGTGGAAGAAAAGAGCGACGGGCTGTAAAGATTGGTGCTGATGGTCGGCAGGTATTGCAACGCAACCCCATACTGACTCAATCGGGACTGCTCCAGACGGATGGCAAAACGCGCAACGGAAAGCTCGGATAATCTGGAGAATCGGGGTAGATATCGGTTCCACTTCACTCGGGGCATCGATTGAGGCAGGATATTCCAGCGGGCAGAATAATCCCCAAGGATTCCGGCTACATTTTTCCAATGCGCGGCATCGGTAAGACGTTGTGAACTTTCGGCAAGCATGCGCTCCTTCTCACTGAGCTCAGGTTTAAGCTTAGCGAGCTCACGTTTTTTAAGCTCGACCTCACGACTGCGCACGGCTGAATAAAGTTTAGCAGTCAGGTCGCGCTCTCTCAATTCCCTGGTCTTAATGGCAGCAAATGTACTGGCTCGAGCTGAATATACCCTGTAGGGGATATTGGTGATGGTGGGCATGCTGAAGGTGATATTGACATTGGAGCTCAAGTCATCTGTCGCCAATCCCCCCAAATCACCGATAGACTTGGTGAAATACCCATAGTAGGAAAGGCCGGGAATCATATCAGTGTAGATACTCCACCCCTGTCGCTCATACTTGTCGATGGCGGAACTGAGTTTTTTGAGTTCGATATTATTCTGCTGCACCATGGACATGGCCTGCTGCCAGGAAATGGTTTTGATGGGCAGCTGATCCCATTCCCGGGCATCTGCATAGCTCGTCTCAATTTTTGATGACAGGGCAGACAGGCGCTGCTCCATGCTGCACCCACACAGGCTCAGAATCAATACCCCCGAAACCGACAGACAGAGAGAGGATAACAACTGATTACGTCTTAACATATAGACTATAAGTTTTATGAAATTGAGCGCATGCTCCTGTATACAAAGATGGCAACCAGAGCACTGCTAACGGCCAAAAGGCCACACTGAAGCTGCGGGCTGATGCCAACATACCTCATACCGGCCTGCACCACCACAGACATGATACCCAGAAAGCAATCCACCAGATTGCCCGCGGCAATCACATCTCCGCGTTTGTCATTGTCGGCTCTGTCCTGCAGCAAGGCATTGAGGGGGACCAGATACCCCGCAGCCACAAAACCGGTAATGGCAAGCGACACGTAAAATATCGGCGTACCATACGGAACCAGAGCCAACAGCACACAACCGATGGTCATGCCAACACCACCAACAGTGGCCACCCAGGTGCGTATGCGGCGCGCACAAATGATAGAGGCGGTCACACCACCCACAATGGAGCCACCGCTAATCCAGGCCATCAGCAGAGCAGAATCCTTCTGCTGCCCCAGCACCTGCATGAAATCCTTAGTGGATGCCACGGGATTGGCCTCTGCTGCCATCTGCAGAGCAATGAGTATCATCGTACCGGCAATGAACCAGAAATAGCCGATACCAATCTCACTGTTGCGCAAAACAGGTACCCGCCAGAGCATGCGCAGCTGTGAGAAGTGCTCCCACAACAGGCTCCACTTGAACTCACGACGACTTTCCGGCTTAAAGCGCGGTATGAACAGGCTCAGAATAAACACCAGAACGGCACCGCACATACACACGGCACAGGGCCAGGCTGCGGCCTCCCAACCGGAATCGGGCCCCCACTTTCTGAGCAGGCTGTACACAATGAACAACGCGCCAATCTGACCAAGCAGCAGTGCCAGCATCGAGGTAATTTCCAATATCCCACTGGCAAAACCAATGTTCTCGGAACCGACAATATCCTTCACCAGCCCCTTTTTAGCCGGGCTGAAAAACATAGCCTGCACACAGAAGACAGTGAAGAACCCCACCGTCACCCACAGATTGTGCATAAAGAGCCCAACCGTCATACCGGCCAGTACCACCACCTGCAGCAAGACCATAGCCTGCAACAGCCGGGTTTTGCAATATCGGTCAGCCAGCCAGCCGGCCAGGGGGGAGAACAATACAAACGGCAATACGATGAGTACGGAAAGCGGATATTGTAAATCCTTCATCATCCATATACCCAGCGCAATAAGCATGAACTGAACTCCCTTTTCATTGAGGGAGTTCATGGATTGAATAAAACTCAGGCTCCAGAATGAAGCCCACGGAGTCTTCTTACCCGGTTGCGAATTCATCCTTCAGATTAGGCAAGAAGTTTACTCCCAGTTATTATCTTTCATGAAAGCTGCTGCATTCTGGTGCCCCTGAGCGGCGGCCCGGCTAATCCACATGCGGGCTTCATCCATATCGGCGGGCACCCCGAGACCATGAAAATAGCTCCGACCAAGGTTGTACTGCCCGTTGGCATTTCCCAGCATGGCAGACTGCATAAAACACTCGGTAGCCTTGGAATGGTCTGCGGGCACCCCTTCCCCATTGCGATAGCAAAGGCCGAGGTTATTGTAGGCAAAGGCATTTCCCTGAGCCGCCGAAGCACTGTACCAGCGGAAGGCTTTGGCGAGGTCTTTAGGCACGCCATAGCCTTCCGCATAACAGGTGGCCAGGTTATCCTGAGCATCAGCATTACCGGCTTCAGCAGCGAGGGCATACCAGCGAACAGCCTCTGCCGGATTAGCCGCCACACCACGACCGAAATCATAGCATTTACCAAGGGCAAGCTGCGCCTCGGGCGAGCCGGCCTCCGCCGCCTGACGGTACAGGGGGAAAGCCGCAGCATGATTGCCGGCTGCAGCGTATGACGCGGCCTCAGCAAGTGCCACATCAGGGGATTGACAGGCACTCAGCAAAACCCCGCCAACCAGCGCTGCTGTAGTCAGAATAACCTTTTTCATATATTAAGGGAATGAGTTAATATTACTCCTGAGCAAGCAGATAACGCTCGGCCTCGATAGCTGCCCAGCAGCCCATACCTGCGGCAGAAATTGCCTGGCGATATACGGGGTCAGCCACATCGCCGGCTGCAAACAGACCGGGGGTCTTGGTCGAAGCTCCACCGGTGGGGCGAATGATGAAACCGGCGGCATCCACATCCACCAAATCACCCAGGAACTTGCTGTTGGGAGTATGACCGATAGCCATGAACACGCACTTGACCTCAAGCGGGCGCTCCTCTCCGGTGACGGTATCTTTCAGCGTTACGCCGCAGACCTCACCGGCCTCGTCGGTGTTATAAGCTGCAATGGTGCTGTTCCACACCGGTTCGATTTTGGGGTTGGAGAGCACGCGCTGCTGCATGGCCTTGCTGGCGCGCAGCTGGTCACGGCGGTGAATCAGGTACACCTTGGAGGCAAAGCGGGTGAGGAAAGAGGCCTCCTCACAGGCGCTGTCGCCACCACCGACCACGCAGACGGGCACATCGCGGTAGAATGCACCGTCGCAGGTAGCGCAGGCGGTCAGGCCATGACCAATCAGGGCTTTCTCACCCTCAACACCGAGATAGCGGGCAGTTGCACCCGTAGCCACGATAACAGCCTTTGCCTTGTAGGCACCGCCGGAGGTTGTCACCACAAACAGGTCACTACAGGCCTCCTTCGTTACCGAAATCACGTTCTCATAAGCGTAGCGGGCGCCGTGTTTTTCGGCCTGCTGGCTCATGTTGAACATAAGGTCGGGTCCCATGATACCCTCAGGGAAACCGGGGAAGTTCTCGACCTCGGTTGTTGTCGTGAGCTGACCGCCGAGCTGCTCGCCGGTGAACACCAGCGGGTTCAGGTCTGCGCGGGCTGCATAGATGGCTGCCGTGTAACCGGCAGGCCCCGTTCCGATAATAATCAATTTCTCGTCCATTGACCTCATCTTACACGTCCGCGCGTACCCACGCAAGGGTTTAGTGCGTCAGCATGGCAAAGGGTGCGCTATTTGGGCTTGCAAGAAAGAGCAATATGAGAGATACTGTCCGTGAGCATGAAAATACTGAGACGCAATCTGAGCCTGATGCTGGCTCTCCGATACCTTAACCCGCTTCGCACCCTTTTTTCTGTCATCACGCTTATCTGCCTGGTAGGTGTGGCATTGGGTGTCATGGTACTCATCGTAGTACTCTCAGTCATGGGTGGTTTGCAGAAAGAAATGGAGGAGCGAGTGCTGGCCTTCACCCCGCACTATGTCATTGCTCAGTCAGATGGCATGAAGCGCATTGCGCTCAGTCAGGAACGCACTGATTGGGAACAGCTTGTTGAACAGTTGCAGGCCATACCCAATGTAGCAAGTGCATACCCTCAACTCGAAGGGCAGGCATTTGCCCAGAGCGAAGCCGGTCGCATCATGGCACAATTTGCGGCTCTGCAACCCCACAATCAAGCACAGCTTGCTCCCCTGCTCCCCATGCTCAAGGAGGGTACTTTTGACTTCGGCGAAGGTTTTGACACCGAATGCGTTATTTCCCGAAAAACAGCTACCTCCCTCGGCCTGCAACTGGGAGATGAACTGCACCTCACCCCGGTTGGCAGCATAGATGAAGTTGCAGCCATTTACGCGATGATTCAGAACCCGCTCATCACCCAGAGCGATGAACTCTTCATGCAGAACATTCGCAGCCTGTTCGACGGAGCCACTCCGGCCAACGGTGGAGAGATTGTTGCGCTTGCTAAGCTTGAGAGCATTATCAACACCATTCGTGGTTTCGACCACAAGAAAATGCGTCAGAGTGAGATTGAGGCCTGTGGCACCCTCTATAAACTGGCGGCCAGCCACACCGGTGGACTCCCCTTCACCGCTGAGGAAAAAGAACTCTGGCAGAGCACAGCAAACGGCATTGCTGAACTGGACCGCGACCGTGAAGACGGTAAAGCCGTGAAGAGCATCAATGAGATGGTTATGCCTGTTGATTTGCGGGTAGTGGGTATCTATCAGGCACCGGAGAACATGGACGGACCGAATGTATACATGCCGCTCAGCATAGCTCAGGAAGTCGTAGGCTACTCGAATGAAGCCGCCGGCAATGTAATGGGCCTGTGTGTACGCCTGCAGAACGCACACGAACCAGGCAACATTCAGCAGCAGATAGAGAGCATACTGCCCGACAATACAGCCTCGACCGAGGAGCTCCCCCTCGGCGCACACTGGTTCATTACACCTTGGACTTCCGCATTTGAGCAATGGCACAAGCTTATTGCCAATGAGCGCATTATGATGAACTTTGTACTCTCTGCCATCAACCTGATTGCGAGTTTCTGTATCATGGCTGTTATGTTTACCATGTCCATACAGCGCAAGCGCGAGATTGCCGTACTGCAGGCACTGGGTGCCACGCCAGGCAAAATCATGGGCATATTTGCCTGGCAGGGCGTCATCATCGGTCTGGCCGGCTCTATTTTGGGAATTATTCTGGCCCTGTTAGTGCTTTACTACCGATTTGAGATTCAGGCCGCTCTGGCCAGCATTGGCATGGACCCGTTCCCGATGGAAGCCCACGGCATCACCATTCCTGCTGAGTACGACCCCGTGACATTCGGCAAACAGGCTCTCATGGCTTTCATTATGGTTGTCATTGCCTCCATCGTACCGGCCTTCATCGTCTCCCGACAGGATCCGGCCAAGGCTCTGCGCTCCAACTGATTTTCCCAACACCCAACGTTATGGAGATTTACTGGATAAAGGATAAACAGCGCCGAGGCCCGGCCACGGTACCGGACGTCATCGCACTGGTGCAAATGGGCGAGCTTACTCCCGATACACCGGGATGGCATGCAGGGTGCGATAGCTGGGTTCCTCTCAAAGAGCTGCCTGCTCTGGTCGATTTTCTGGGAGAATTGAAAGACAAAAGTAAAAATCCACAGCCTGAGTCGCTCAATCTGCCCCCATTACCTCCTCAGCCTACAGTCGCCCCGCAAACTACGCCGACGGCCCCGCCCCCCAGCATTGACATCACCATCGCCGGATTACCAAAAAGTGGCATAACCGGCCCTGTCAGCCTGCCGGCACCTTGGGCCAGGCTGGCGGCCCGACTTGTAGACAGCAGTCTGTATGCAGCCATCGCCATGGGGTTATTGAGCCTGACCGGCATCAGCTACAGCGACATCATCATGCCCCTTTTCTGGCTGCCGATGATTTTTCTGGAAGCTCTGATGCTCTGGCGCAAAGGCAGCACACCCGGCAAGGCCATTATGGGCATAACCGTGAGCACCATCGGTACCGGGCAGCGCATGCACTTCGGCAGAGCATTCTTCCGCAGTCTTTCCGTCAATCTTATCGGCATGGGCTGTTATCTGTTCCCCATCTGCATGGTGACAATGTGTATTTCCTATTTCATGCTTACCCGACGAGGTATGACCATGTGGGATGCCCAGAGCATGACACTGCCCATTCAACTGCGAAAGACCGGAGTTCTGCACTACATCATGTCTGCGGTCCTCATCTACGCCATGATGCAGGTGACGACGTTCTCCCTGCTGCGCATTCCCGGGGCACTCGAAACAGTCGAGCAAATTTCCCCAGATACAGTGCGACAGCTGCGCGAAGTCATGCCAAACTTACCGAGCACTTCTTCCGACAACCAAACAGAGACACCCCAACCACTCCGCTAAAATCGCGAGAAAAGCACATACTGCAACACATTTTGCTTTTCTAACGGGTACAAATGGCGTATAATGCACGCGTGCGCGGTAAACCGCCGTGTACACTGTTAACATGAAGATCGTTCTTGCATACTCCGGTGGCCTTGACACATCAGTCCTTCTGGTGTGGCTCAAGGAGAAGTACAACGCAGAAATCATTGCCTACTGTGCCGACGTAGGCCAGGCTGAAGAGCTTGATGGTCTGGAGGAGAAAGCCCTTGCCACGGGTGCCTCCAAGTGCATCATCGGTGACCTGAAGGCTGACTTCGCAGCCAATTACATTTTCCCCATGTTCCAGGCCAATGCGGTGTATGAGGGCCGCTACCTGCTGGGCACCTCCATCGCTCGTCCCTGCATTTCCAAGGCCATGGTTGACGTGGCTATTGCTGAAGGCGCCGACGCTATCGCCCACGGTGCTACCGGCAAGGGTAACGATCAGGTTCGTTTTGAGCTTTCCATCAATGCTCTGGCACCCCAGCTGCAGGTGATTGCTCCCTGGCGCATGAAAGAGTGGCGTGACCAGTTCCCCGGTCGCAGCGAGCTTATTCAGTACGCAGAGTCCCACGGCATCCCGATTCGCCAGAGCATGAAGAAGCCCTACTCCATGGACCGCAACCTGCTGCACATCTCCTACGAGGCCGGCATTCTGGAGGATACTTGGTACGACGCCACCAAGGAGGAAGACCGTGGCATGTACATGCTCTCCACCGCTCCCGAGGATGCTCCCGATGCTCCGCAGTACCTGCAGTGCCTGTTCGAGAAGGGTAACATCGTAGGTCTGCAGACTGAAGGTCTGGCTGAAATCATGGAGACAGTAGGCACAAAGGCCATTGGCGAGAAGGACGGCTACACCCTGCTCGATCCGCTGGGCGTCATGCTCGTGCTCAACTTCTTGGGTGGCAAGCACGGTATCGGTCGTGTGGACATCATTGAGAACCGCTTCGTAGGCATGAAGAGCCGCGGTATCTATGAAACCCCCGGTGGCACAATCCTGCTGGCAGCTCACCGCGACATCGAAACCATCACCATGGATCGCGAGGCTCAGAAAGTGCGTGACTCCCTCATTCCCGACTACGCCGCTATGGTGTACAACGGTTTCTGGTTTGCTCCCGAGCGCGAGGCCATTCAGGCTCTCGTCACCAAGACTCAGGAAACTGTGAACGGTGAGGTGCGCCTGAAGCTCTACAAGGGCAATGTCATGTACGCCGGCCGCAAGAGCCCGAACTCCCTCTACAGCTACGAGATTGCCACCATGGAGGGCGACTACACCGATGAGGATTACAATCAGGATGACGCCAGTGGCTTCATTCACCTCAACGGCCTGCGCCTTAAGCAGTTCTCCCGCGTAAACAACAAGTAAAAAATCTTAATTCCAAGCCCCCGATTTTGGTAATCGGGGGCTTTTTTTGTTTCTTGTAAAAAGACTCTACCGGATTCTTTCTCAGCAAGAGGAATGAACTCTCAACGCTTGTCCTTTACCCTATCGAAGAAACTGAACAAAGCCGCTATCAGCGTTCCCGATATCGAGTGCCATACGCAGGAAATCGCGGCAGCAATAGCAGCCTCGGGCAGCAGGGGGAAATGACGCCCGGCCAGTACGGTAGCCAGACCGGCATTCTGCATACCCACCTCAATAGACAGAGTACGACGTTTGGCCGTATTCATGCGAGCAAGCAGCCCGGTGGCATACCCCAGCAAGTATCCCAAACCATTGTGCAGGAAAATACACAGGAAAATCAAAGCCCCGCTTTCAAAGAACTTGGCACCATGGGCTGAAGTCACACCACCCACAATACAGGCCAGAGCAAGCACAGCCAATCCCGGCATGAGTGCACAAGCTGTACGGAACCCCTTGCATTTACTGAAAAGTCGGTTACATAAAGTACCCACACCTACCGGCAGTAGAGTGACAAGCAAAATACTGCGGAAGAGCCCCACGGCATCCACCTCAATACTCTCACCGGCCAGCCAAAGCACAAGAAGCGGCGTCATCAACGGGGCCAGCAGGGTAGACGCCGTTGTCATACCCACAGAGTAAGCAACATCCCCCTTGCACAGCAGGCTCATGATATTGCTCGAAACACCACCGGGACTGCAACCCACCAATATAAGCCCGGCAGCAATCCCCTTCGGCAGATTGAAGAAATACACCAGAGCAAAGGCAATCAGCGGCATGATGGTGTACTGAGCCACAGAACCGATGAAGATATCCAACGGTCGCTGTGCCAGCACCCGAAAATCTGCCGTCGTGAGAGTCATGCCCATGGTGAGCATGATAAATCCCAATATGCAGGTCTGCACATCCCCTCGCACCCACTCAAACATGCCGGGGAAAACGAAAGTAAGTGCCGCCACCGCTATGATAAACGGCGCCGTACGCGAAGAAAGCCAAGCAGAGGCTGCCAATAAAATCTGCATATTGTGAGAGCAAAAGGCCCGACCGCACATGTGGTCGGGCCCGGTGATAAAAATCAGAATGGCATTACAGCTTCTTCCACGGCAGGGACTTCAGCAGGGAGTCGAAGCCCAGACCGGTTCCCTTGGGAGCATGGAACTCGGGGGTCACGTCCATACCCAGCTCCTCGGAGAAGGGATTGGGGCGGAACACGTGCTGAGTGACCAGACCGCACAGGGGCACCTCCTCTGCCGGCTTGCCGGTGTAGAACTTAGCGGCATTGTAAGCAGCCCAGCACTGCCCCAGCGGATGATCAAGGTAAGTTGTGAACACAGGCAGACCACTGTTGCTGTGGTGGCGGGCCGGCTTCACAAGGCGCATCATCGGCTTGCTGGTACGGGCGGGAATGGCACTCTCCTGCAGCGGGGTATCGTAGCCCAGCGGCATACCGACATCCTGCAGAGCCTGCCAAGTCTCCACATCATAGTAGCAGGGGTCCTCCACAAAGTCTATGCGCTCCTTCATGGCATCGGAAAGCATGTCCCAGAACTTCAGGGCGGCATCCAGTGACAGAGTGCAGTTGAAGTCCACACGCCACTTCCAATCAGGCACCATCGAGGCCAGGTTGGTCAGGCGCTCCACCGTTGCGGCCAGCTTGGGAACAACCTTAATCTTACCCACACGGAAACCGCGCTGGTGCAGATTGTACACCTGAGCGGGAGTGGCACTCACGGTGAGAGTGGCATGGCTGCGGGGAATGGTCAGGCCCTCGAACAGACTCACACCATTGGCACGAGCCTCGCCATCGAGCTCAATGCACTTCAGCGCACGCTCGCCAAGGCGCAGCGGGGTACCGTCACGCAGGGCGTCCAGCTCATATTCAAGCGGGGAATCCCCCAACTCGGGCCAGGACTGCAGGCAGGCATAACCGCCGTTATCACCGCGCAGAAGCACGCCCTCACGCGGCTGGGCGGCAGCACGAGCGCTCAGAGCGCCCACGGGATAAAGTGTGTAAGGAGTATAGTGCATACGGCATTCTACTCCATCGTAGAGCCTTTGTCACGCCCATTCTGCGTATTCGAGTTTTTTTGAGGGTAAAAATGGGGCAGAATGACGCTTTCGAACAACCAATCCACATTATTCCTCGCCCCTTCGTATTTCACCGGTTCTGCCCACCAACGCCGGAATGAATCGACAGGCCGCTCCATGGGCAGGTTCTCGGCAGCAGGCCCGGCCGGCAAACCGAGCACGGTATAGCGATACTGCCCGTCGATATACACATGTAGCAAATCTGCAGAAATGAGCGCCGGTTCGAGAGCCGCAGCCAATCGCACAAAATCACACATTTCGGCCGGAACTTTGCGCGCATATTTTTCTGCTCCGCTCAAATACTCCGCCAGAGTATCCGTAACAGTCTGAGCTACAGGCATACTCTCGCTCTGCAGCTTGTATGTCACTTTATCCGTGAAATGCGGAGTCAGCAGGACCAGTTCTTTATCGTTTACCAGAAGAAAGGGTATCTCTTCACCATGGTTTGCACTTTGTGTCACCAGCGCCAGGCGACAGTCCTTCGGCACCACCGGGGCTGCGTCTTCATCGAACTCGTCGGAATCCTTATCAGACCAATCCAGTTTCACCAATCCATGCTCCTGTGGCAACAGGCAAAGCCCACGTCTCAACACTCCCGTATCCTCATGCAGCTCACGAGCCAGATACTGAACCGAGTGCTCACCTTCCGCCTCGCCCCATATCGCGTAGGCAAAGGGGGGGGCAACAATACAGCTAAAGACAGAAAGCATTTTGCGAACATGTCTTGATTATACGGCCCCCAAAGTGGAACACAAGGCTATTTTCGTTGACAGAACGAATAGAATAGGGTACAAGAGGTGCATGTTCAACGGTATGGAAGAGCAACTTCTCATCGGTGGTACGCTGTCACTGCTGGCAGGTCTGTGCACAGGAATCGGCGCAGCAGTAGCGCTGTTCCTCAAGCGCACCAATGCCAGAATGCTCACTTTCTCTCTTGGAGCGAGCGCAGGCGTGATGGTTTACATCTCCTTCATGGAGCTCATGCCCTTGGCTATGGAAAAGCTGGGGGAAGGCACAGCCAACAAATGGATTGTGCTGGGGGCCTTCTTCGGTGGCATGGGACTTGCGGCTCTCATCGACAAACTGATACCCGAGGACGAGAACCCCCACGAGTTTCGCACCGAAAACGAAGTGCATGAGGCTCAATGCTCCACCACCCTGACCGGACGTGATAAAGTTAAGCGCTCAGCTTTTCTGTTTGCCGTGGCGATAGGAGTACACAATTTCCCGGAAGGCATGGCCACCGTTGCGGCGGCATTCGACAATGTGAGCATTGCCATGTCTGTGGCGTTGGCTGTTGCCATTCACAACATCCCTGAAGGACTCACCGTTGCAGTTCCCCTTCTCTACGGGACAGGGAGCCGTAAAAAGGCATTCTGGATCGGTACGCTGACCGGCTTGGCAGAACCGCTGGGAGCACTGGTGTGCATGCTGGTGCTACTCCCCTTCCTGAGCGCCACCCTGCTGGGCATACTTTTTGCGGTGGTGGCCGGCATCATGGTGTTCATCTCCTTCGACGAATTGCTGCCCATGGCCGAAAAATGGGGGCACCACCACCTGAGTATCGGTGGTGTGATGGCCGGTATGTTTGTAATGGCTGCTGTTCTTTAGGCTTCAAATACTATAAAGGCAAAAAACAGCACCAAGCACACAATTACCAACACGTAACAGACATTTACCCAAAAACGGGCAGAATCCGCCAGCCTGAGAGCTGTAGCCATATCTGTCGCTCCGGCCTGCTCCGCTCGGCACGCCTGAATCAACGCCACCAACGCAAAGGGGAAACAGGGTAAACAGCCTATACACGAAAATATCAACAGCAAAATAGACGGTACCATGTGCGTATTCAGTGTACGCACGTTACTCGCAAGCGCCGGGGGCACAACAGGCAATTTTGGAAAAACTTCCAGCTCGGCAATGGGGCGCCACTCCGTCATGCATTCCTCGCAATAAAGGTGCTTATAGCTAACCTTACGCTGAAAAGCCATAAGCTTAAGCGTATCGAGAGAGTACGGGCCGGCCGGAGTACCACCCGGCAACACGACATAATATTGCGCTTTCATGAATTATCTGAACCGGAATTTCAGCCTCGAGTCAGGAAATACAGACCGGTATAAACTCTAGGGTCTATAGATTTACCGGCAGCCATCTGCTCTGACAGCCAATCCTCCATCTCAGCCAGGGGCACCTCATGCACGGTGATATTTTCCCCCTCTACACCGCCGCCGGCATCGACACGCACCAGCCCCGTCGCCAGATAGAATGCAACCATCTCGGACGTAAGGCCGGGCGATGACGGACCGGTGAAGAGATAGCGCATTTCCGCAGCCTCGTACCCTGTCTCTTCGAGAAGCTCGCGCTTGGCGGCAAGAATGGCGCTCTCGGGGCTTTCGTCGCCTACCAGCCCGGCGGGAAAACAAATGCTCTGCGCAGCAATCGGAGGGCGGAACTCCTCCACCAGCAGAACCTTCCCCTCGGGGGTACAGGCAAAAATCATAGCGGCGGGTATGTTGCGCACGCGCTCACAGTACTCCCAGCGCCCCTCGCGCACCATATTCAAAAATTTTCCTTCGTAAAGAGTTTCCATATCAGGGTAAAAGTTGAAGCGGCGGAGCTGACTGCTCCGCCGCCGATAAATAAAAGAGTGAGTTTACTCGCGCACCAGAGTGCGGAAGCGGGCAAGAATGCGCCCGGTGATGGGGCCGGCCACGCCGGAACCAATCTTGCGGCCATCGAGTGAGGTAGCGGCAATCACCTCGGCAGCCGTACCGGTCAGGAAGCACTCGTCGGAGCTCAGCACATCGAAGCGGTTCATGACCTTCTCAATGCAGGGAATGCCCAGTTCGGCGCAGATGTCAAACACGGCATGGCGCGTGATACCGCCCAGGGCGCCCTCGGTAAGAGGAGGAGTCATGACCACGCCGCCGCGAACGATGAAGATATTGTCGCCGGTGCACTCAGCCACATTGCCACGCTGATTGAGCATGAGAGCCTCGCCGGCGCCCTGAGCCACAGCCTCCATCTTGGCGGAAATACCGTTGAGGTAGTTCAGGCTCTTGACCTGCTGGCAGAGCACATCGGGATTGGGGCGACGGAAGGTGGAGGTAATCATGCTCAGACCGTTCTCGTACATCTCGGCGGGATAGAGAGCGATGTTCTGCACAATAATGAACATGCTGGGCTTGGGGCAATTGCGGGGATTGAGACCAAGGTCACCCTTACCGCGAGTCACAACCAGACGAATGTAGCCATCCTCCATACCATTGGCGGCCACAGTGTCCTTCGTAGCCTGGCACACTTCCTCAAAGCTCCAGGGGCACTGAATATCAAGGTAGCGCATGGAGTCAAAAAGGCGCACAATATGCTCCTCAAGGCGGAACACCTTGCCGGAGTAGAAACGGATACCCTCGAAAACGCCATCGCCATACAGCACACCGTGATCGAATACGGAGACCGTAGCCTCGCTCGAATCAACCAATTTTCCGTCTAACCAGATTTTCATGATAAAAAAATGAACGTGAACAGAGGCATTATAACCACTTTGCCCCACAAATAAAGAAGAAAAAGTGGCTTAATGTCATTTTTTACTGATTTTCCCACACACGGCGCGCGAGGGCGTCTTGGGCGGCGCCCACCTGAGCACGGCGTTTGTTACTGCCATCGGCCTCGCCTACCACCATATCGTGCCACATGGCCTTGGCATGGAAAGGGCCGGCCGGTTTTTCCGGGTCGATAGGCGTCACAATATACTCGGGACCGGTACCATCTACCGCCTGTAAAACCTCCAACAGCTTACCCTTATGGTTCACCTCCAAGTAATTTTGAGCGTTCTTTATACTCTCCTCAAGCAGATAAAGTGACACCCTGCGGGCCGTCTGGTAATTGGAGTCGGCCATCACCGCACCGATAACACTCTCGAAGGTATTGGCCAGAACCGAGAAAGCCTGACGCCCGCCGGTCTTCTCGAGCTGGGGACTCATAGCAAGGTGCTCACACCAACCGAGCTCACGGCAGACATCCGAGAGATGCTGACGGCTCACAATACCCGAACGCAGCTTAGTGAGGGTTCCCTCATCGGCCTTGGGAAAAAGTCGGAACAGCTCCGTGCTGACAACCAGTTCCAGCACAGCGTCGCCCAAGTACTCCAATCGCTCATACGCCAGATTGGTACTGCGTTTCTGGTCTGCGCTGGGGTGAGTCAGAGCACGCTTCAGCCAAGTGGAATCTGTGAATGTATACTGTAGGGATTGTTCTACGACCTCTATCTGCATAAGGAGACCATAACACACATCAGCCGACATTACCAGTGCAAGCGGGCATTTCGGGGCGTTCATGACATGCTTTTGCGCGTTTATGTCTCGAAATGGCGTTTATCTCTACGGGCGATTAGGATAAAATACAGAAAATTACTTTCGAAGCCCATGGCAGACCAAAACCAAAACAAAAACGGACTTCCGCCCACCCCGGGCAGTTCCCCGAACTGGGGGCTGTGGATTCTCATGGCCGTTATCATCGGCATCCTGCTGCTTGCTTTCACCTCCGATGGCAATCTGGGCAGTGCCGCCCGTAACATAACGCTCGATGAGTTCCGCAAAGATTTCAGACAGGGCAAAATTGTGCTTACCGAGCCTGATAAGTTCCCCATCGAGGTGGTCAGCAATGATAACTCCAGCAACGCTATCATCAATGCTTACGCCTACACAGCGGATCCGAAATTTACCTATGCTCCGTTCCACATGCCCTTCACAGAAAGCGAGGAGCTTAAGACCCTTTTCAACCGCTACGGCATTACCGAAACAGCAGACGCCGACAAGCTGCCGGAAGTTCTGGGTGACAAGGTTATTTCGACCGAGTATTTCCGTAAACTCGGCGAGGAAGGCCGTATTCTCGACACCAAGGAAAAACACCCGGTCATTTACTACACCAATCCCGAGAGAACCGAAGGTGTCATCGTGGGTGAATACCGCAAAAACCCCGAGGGAGCTGTTGACCGCAAAAACATTGCGCCGGTCAGCGTGACCTTCAGCCGAACTTTCCAAGGCGACCAAGTGCGTGACATGCTTGGCAGTCATGCCGTTTACAAAGTCGAGAGCAACACGTGGGAGATGATTCTCATCAACTGCCTGCCGGTGGTGCTGATTTTCATCATTCTGATTTTCCTGTTCCGTGCTCAGGGCGGTGGCCCCAGCGGTGCCATGAAGTTTGCCCGCAGCCGAGCCAAGCTGCTCGACCCGAGCCAGAATCAGATTACATTCAAAGACGTTGCCGGTATCTCCGAAGCCAAGGAAGAAGTGTGGGAAATCGTAGAGTTTCTGCGCAACCCGGCTAAGTTCCGCAATCTGGGTGGCACCATTCCCAAGGGTGTGCTGATGGTAGGCCCTCCCGGTACCGGTAAGACCCTGTTGGCCAAGGCTATCGCCGGCGAGGCCGATGTACCCTTCTACACCATCTCCGGTTCCGACTTCGTAGAAATGTTCGTAGGTGTGGGTGCCAGTCGAGTGCGCGACATGTTTGCCGAGGCCAAGAAACACTCCCCCTGCCTCATCTTTATCGATGAAATTGACGCCGTCGGTCGCCACCGCGGTCACGGCGTAGGTGGCGGTCACGATGAGCGCGAACAGACCCTCAACGCCCTTCTGGTTGAGATGGACGGCTTCTCCGCCAATGAGAACGTCATTGTCATAGCAGCCACCAACCGCGTGGACGTGCTGGATCCGGCACTTCTGCGCCCGGGTCGCTTTGACCGTCAGGTTGTCGTCAACCTGCCCGACGCCGCCGGCCGTGAGCAGATTCTGCGTGTACATGCCCGAAAGGTGAAACTCGACCCGAGCGTAGACCTGAATCCGATTGCCCGCGCCACCACCGGCTTCTCCGGTGCCGAGCTGGCCAATCTGGTGAACGAGGCAGCCCTTATCGCAGCACGTCGCAACAAGACCACCGTAGGCCAGAGCGATTTGGAAGAAGCCCGCGAGAAGGTTCGCTGGGGCCGTGAGAGACGTTCCCTCGAAATCACTGACAAGGAGAAATACAACACCGCCGTTCACGAAGCCGGTCACGCCATCTGCCTTCTTAAGACCGAACTCCGCAAGAGCCTGCCGCTGCACAAGGTTACCATTATTCCCCGTGGTCCGGCACTGGGTGTTACCATGATGCTGCCTGACGAGGACAAGCACAGCGAGTACAAGAGCGAGCTGCTTGACTACATCGTGATGGCAATGGGTGGCCGCTGCGCCGAGCAGGTTGTCTTTGGCGACATCTCCGGCGGTGCCCGTGGCGACATTCAGTCCGCCACCTCCATTGCCCGCAAGATGGTATGTGTGTACGGCATGAGCGATAAGCTCGGCCCGATTGAGTATGGCACCAACCACAATGAAGTGTTCCTGGCCCGCGATATCTCTCAAACCACACGCAACTATTCCGAGCGCACCGCTCAGCTCATCGATGAGGAGATTCAGCGCATTGTAACCGAAAATTACAATCGAGCTCTGACCATTCTCAGCGAGAACAAGGAGCGTCTGCTGCTCATTGCAGACAAGCTCATTGAGTTCGAGACACTGAACGGCGAGCAAATTGCCGAACTTCTCGAGACCGGCATGCTCAGCAACCCGCCCACGCGCGAGTTGCCCCCGCCCATACCTGAGGATGCAGATGCACCCACTGACCTGCAGACGCCCGATGACGAGCCCCCTGCACCAACCAACCAAGACAATATTAACGCGTAATCTCCCCCCCTCTCTCATTATCATGAACAGCAAAGAACTGGCATTCGCCTGCGCCGCCGCCGCCGATGAGGCTAAGGCCACCAACATCGCCGTGTACGACCTGCGCGGCACCTCATCCATCACAGACTTCGCCATCGTCTGCACCGCCACTTCCACTCCGCACCTGCGTGCTGTACTCGGCGGTATCGATAAAGAAGTAGGTGAGAAGTACAACATCGAACCCGTCTATGCCGAGCGTACCCCTAATGCTCTGTGGTCGGTACTCGATTACATTGACGTCATGGTACACATCATGGCCGACGAAGTACGTGAGTTCTACGGCCTCGAGAAGTTCTGGAAGGAGGAGAACCGCATCGACTGGGCACCTTCTGCCGAATAACCCACCGTTCACATCCGCTTTTCAGGCCGCAGTCCTTCAGGCTGCGGCTTTTTTACCAAATTACCCCGGACGGACCAACATGCGCGTGCACACTGTTATTTTTAGGCTATCAACTCTGCTTTTTATAGAGATGTAAGCATTTTATCTGCTCGACAGCTCGATTTTTCTTGACTCTGTGTATGTAAAGTTCTAGTATATATATGCAATGAATGATTCTGAAATGTGCAATATTATCTGCTTGAAGTGGGGCTCCAGATATCCGGCTGAGTACACAAATATTCTGTACCACTCGGTTAAGCGCCACCTCCATCGACCTTTCCGTTTTGTCTGTGTGACCGATGACGCAACCGGTTTGGACGAAGGAATAGATGCCGTACCTTTCCCCGAAAATCCCCGTCCGGACAAGTACTCGAGATGGCCCAATATTTTTGCCAAATTGGCAATATTTCAGGAGGGTTTCGCCGATTTGAAGGGGCCCACCCTCTTCTTTGATGTCGACGTTGTTATTCAGGACGACATTGACTGCTTCTTTGACTACAAGCCGGGGAAGAATTGCATTATCCACAACTGGATTGAGTGGCATAAGACCCTGTTCCGCAAGCGCCCGGACATCGGCAACTCATCCATTTTCCGTTTCGACGCAGGCAAGAGTGGCTACATTTTCGAGACCTTCATGCGCGAGTTTGACGAGGCCAACGACCGTTCCAAGTATCCCACAGAACAGGCGTTCCTCACTCATGCCATGAAAGAAGTCTACTGGTGGCCCGAAGATTGGGCCATGAGCTTCAAACGCGCATGCCGACCGATTTTCCCGCTGAACCTCCTCGTCGCCCCCTCGAAGCCTCGCACCAAAGTCTTGGTTTTCCATGGCGCACCCGATCCGGACGAAGCTATTGTCGGTTTCAAAGGTCGCAAACTGCACCATCGGGTTCGTCCCTGTAAATGGATTCTTGATGACTGGCACAAATAAGCGACCGGCGCAAACAATGTAATATAAACACAGGCTCATGCAAAAGTGAGCCTGTTTAGTGTAAGGGTTAGAACATACATAGAAATGATACGGGTAAAAGTACTCACGAAAGGTTCCAAAACATGCGACCGAACGCTCGACCGTGGCGGTTGTCGCTTTATTTTCGACGCAAGCTGCCGCGATTATGACTGGTTATTGGTATACGACGAAATGCCTCGGAACGCCGGTTCTGTAGTGAAGGAAGCCGAGCCGTTAGCCTGCCCGAAGGAGCACACGGTGCTCGTTACCTGCGAACCGCCGAGTATCAAAATCTACCCGTCCAGTTTCACGCACCAGTTCGGGCATGTGCTTACCACGCATACTCCGAAACAGCTCCCGCATCCGTCCCATCATTATGGTGAAGGCTGCTTATTCTGGTGCGCCGGTATCAGTCTGGAGGAGGCGTTCTCCATGCCGGAATACCCCAAATCAAAAGACATCGCTACGGTTTGCTCTGCAAAACAGATGAATCACACATTGCACAGTAAACGCTACGAACTGACTAAGTATATTTCCGAGCGAATACCGGAAATGGATTGGTACGGCTGGGGTGTCAAAAAGCTGGATAAGAAGTTCGAAGCCCAAAACGACTATCGCTACAGCATAGCTATTGAAAACTACGTAGCGCCCTATCACTGGACGGATAAAATTGCAGACCCGCTCCTGAGCCTGTGCCTCACCTTCTACGTTGGCGACCCGAGATTAGAAGAAATATTTCCGGCAGAAAGTTTCATACGCATACCGCTGGACGACCACGAGAAGGCATATCAAATTATCCGCAATGCGATTGATAATAAGGAGTACGAAAAAAGGCTGCCACACATTCGAGAAGCCCGTCGCCGACTGATTGAACAGTACAACACGTACGACCGTGTAGCAACACTTATCAAGCAACAGACCCAAGCACAGGCCGCCACCGAACCGACCAAACCGGTTCTGCTGAAGGGACGGCATCGTTTGCGACACAATGTGTTCAACCTTCTGACAGAAGCTTGGGAATCATTGCGCTATAAAATGGGGTTCTCTAAGTGAACAGTCCAAACTTTGACCATTGACAAATCCGGGCACGTAGTATACACTGCGTGCCCGTGAACATTTGTAACACACAGAAACCGCGCATCGAGTCCATCTACGTCCTCAAGGCGCTGTGCTCGGTCATGGTCGTGATTGTGCATGCGCAGATGTGTGGCAAAGCTGCACTTACCCCCCTGCTGGGTATAGCGACTCCCTGCTTTCTGGCCATCACGGGCTTCCTGATGTACTCTGCAAATGCCGACCGAGAGTTAGGCAAAGCCGTTAAATGGGCTCGCAAATGTTTTGGCTTGAGCTTGGTGTGCAATTTACTCTACCTTTCCATTTACCTGTTCGATGGAGTCCCGCTGAGCAAATACAGTGGTGGAGCTCTCATCATCAACCTGTTTACCGGTCATCTCATCAGCACCCACCTGTGGTACCTCACCGCCGTATGGCAGGGGCTGCTGCTCATGTGGCTGCTGCGCCGCTATGCCCCACGCCTCATTGCCTTTGCCCCCCTGCTCTACCTGTTGGCCTGGGTTCTTCGCACATACGGAAAAGTACTCTTCCCCGAGCTGAGCAGCGATACGCTCTTCATTCTGCGAGCCAATGCTGTCGTAACCGCGCTCCCCTTTCTGGCAACAGGTTATCTGGTTCACAAACACCACTCCCGGGTACTGGAAAAGGTTAAAATCCTGCCCTGCCTGCTGGGGCTGCTCCTACTGGCATACGCAGAATATGCACTGCGCCTGTGGAGCGGCTCGGGGCGGAGCATCTTCTTTCTCTGTACCTGGCCGTTGGTGGCAGCGCTCATGCTGACCTGCTGCAGCTACAGCAATTTTACCCTGCCACTGCTGGGGCGCATTGGCCGCCTGCACTCAGCGAATGTGTACTATTTCCACATACTCGTGCTCATATACTTCAACCGCCTGTGGCCGGAGCAGACAGACTGGCAGGCGCTGCTGGTATATGCCGCCACACTCCCGGCATCTGCCCTGTTCAATCTGGCACACCGCGGTTTCAATCAGTTAACTGCACGAATAAAAGCTTGCCAATCGGCTCGAGCCGGCGTATAATCCGCGCCCGTTATGAAACAGTACGCACAGCAACTTCTGCGTTACCCCGAAATGGGGATTTCTCTTGATTTTTCCAAACTGCCGCTCACTCCCGAGTTTCTGGCAGAAATGAACCCGCTCATCGAGCGCGCCTATGCCGATATCGCTGCGCTCGAGGCCGGCACCATCGCTAACCCCGATGAGAACCGCATGGTGGGTCACTACTGGCTGCGCAACAGCGCCATTGCCCCCACTGCCGAGCTCAAGGCCAAGATTGACGAGCCCCTCGCCGACCTGAAGGCCTTTGCTGCCGACGTACTCAGCGGTAAGATTCTGGCTCCTAACGGCAAAAAGTACAGCACCTGTCTGGTTATCGGCATCGGCGGTTCTGCTCTGGGGCCCGAGCTTGTGGCCGACGCCCTGCCCGCCAACGGTCTGAACATGGCTTTCCTCGACAACACCGACCCCGATGGCATGTACAAGGTGCTCGACACCCTGCCCCTCACCGAGACAATCGCTGTTGTTATCTCCAAGTCCGGTGGTACTCCCGAGACTCGCAACGGCATGGTCTGCGCTCAGGCCTACTTTGCCGACAAGGGGCTGAACTTCGCTGCTCAGGCTGTTGCCGTGACCGGCGTGGGGTCCACCCTCGACAAGGTAGCCGTGGCTGAAGGTTGGGTGAAGCGTTTCCCCATGGAGGACTGGGTAGGCGGTCGTACCTCCGAGACCTCTGTCGTAGGTCTGGTTCCCGCAGCCCTGCAGGGTGTGGATGTTGATTCCCTGCTGAAGGGCGCTGCCGACATGGATGCCAAGACCCGTGTAGCCGACACCGCCACCAACGCCGCCATGAAGCTCGCTCTGGCTTGGTACGCCGCCGGTGAGGGCAAGGGCAAGAAGGACATGGTGGTTCTGCCCTACAAGGACAGCCTGGTTCTCTTCTCCAAGTACCTCCAGCAGCTCATCATGGAATCCCTCGGTAAGGAGCTCGACCTCGACGGTAAGACTGTCAATCAGGGTATCTCCGTGTACGGCAACAAGGGGTCTACCGACCAGCACGCCTATGTGCAGCAGCTGCGCGACGGCCTGAACAACTTCTTCGTGACCTTCATCGAGGTACGTCAGGCTCCGACCGACACCGTGAAGGTGGAGGATTCCTTCACCGCCGGCGATTACCTGCAGGGCTTCCTGCGCGGTACCCGCAAGGCCCTGAGCGAGAGCGGTCGCCAGAGCATCACCATTTCCATCCCCACGGTTACAGCCTACACGCTGGGCATGCTGATTGCTCTCTTCGAGCGTGCCGTGAGCTTCTATGCCAGCCTGATTCACATCAACGCCTACCACCAGCCCGGCGTACAGGCAGGCAAGCTTGCCGCCAACGTATTCCTGAAGCTGCTGGCCAGCGCAGAGGCAGCCCTGAGCACCACTCCTGCCACTGCCGGCGAGATTGCTGCCAAGGTCAACGCCGATGTGGAGGACACCTACCACGCCCTGGTACACATTGCCGAGAGCGGCAAGGCTACCTGGACACTGGGTGAGTGCCCCTGCGGCGACACCTTCGCCACCAAGGCCTAAATTATTACTAACCGCTTATGCAAAAAGACGCAGTCCCGAGGGGCTGCGGCTTTTTGATTTGATTTAAGCTATTCAGGTGAGAGCGTCGATGGCATCGAGCACATCCTGCGGCAGCGGTTCCTGCCCGGATGCCGCAGCGCACTGCTCCAGCTGTTCCACCGTGCGGGCACCGATGAGCACCGAGGTAATTTCCTCCCTGCGCAGCAACCAACGGAGAGCCAGCTGAGTAAGAGAAAGCCCGGATTGCTCGGCAATCTGCTGCAGGGCAGCCACTCGTTCACGGTCAGCTGCCACCTTATCAGCGTCGAGGAATACGGAGCTGTCATCTGCAGCACGGCTGACAGTAGGCATCCCTGCAAGATACTTGCCGGTCAGCATACCCTGAGCCAGCGGAGAGAACACGATAGCACCGGTCTGCTGTTCCTCCACCTCGGAGAGCACGGCGCGTTCGCATGCGCGGTCCAGCAAATTGTAGCGGAACTGGTGCAACAGGCAGGGTACCTTCTCCTCCTTCAGCATTTCGCAAGCGCGGTTGAACAGTGCGGGCGGATACTTGGAAAGGCCGACATACAGCGCCTTGCCACTGCGTACAGCGTGCACGAGAGCACCAATTGTCTCCTCAAGCGGGGTCTGAGGATCCGGGCGGTGTGAGTAGAAAACATCCACATAATCCAACTGCAAACGGCGCAGCGATTGGTCAAGCCCGGCAAGGAGGTGCTTTCTGGAACCCCAGTCGCCATAAGGACCGGGCCACATCAAGTGACCGGCCTTGGTGGAAATGAACATTTCATCGCGTCGGGCAGCAAAATCATTCTTCAGCAGGCGCCCGAAGCAGCTCTCGGCACTGCCGGGAGGCGGGCCATAGTTATCCGCCAAGTCAAAATGACAAATCCCCAGCTCAAGAGCTCGCCCAATCATTGAACGGCACACCGCGGGGTCTGCCCCATCCCCGAAATTATGCCACAACCCCAACGAAATTTCGGGCAGAAGCACGCCACTCTTTCCACATCTGCGATATTGCATGTCAGCCATAATTGTGTCGCCATTATAGCAAGGGGCCGTTAAAAAGCGAGCACAATCTTCGCGATGGCTATTCTCATGACGAAATGCAAAAGCAATTAGAATTGACAGGGGGGTATCATCTGGTACAATCAGGGGCATGTTTTTAGCCTCCATTGCCGGATATCTCGTCGCCGTACTGTTTTCATTCTGCGGCATCGTGAACCTTGCGACATTCCTCTCTGAGCCGGAGGCTATAACGAATCAAACCGAGTTCACGACCGGATTGGTACAGGCCGCTTGGCCACTCGCAGTTGGAGTTACAATCTACCTACTCACTGAAATTGCCGGCTTGCTCACCAGACAAACCATCATGCTCAACAGCCTGAAGCTAGATGAACCGACAGAAAAACAGGAGGCTGCAAATAAACACCCCAAGCGCCCTGCGCCACTTCCCTCCGCTGCCTACTTCGATACCTCTGCAACACCGGCTCCCGTAGCCCCCCCCGAGCCCAAACCACAGGTTTCCACAGAGCCCAAGAAAGTTGTTCCCCCGCCCCCTGCCAAAGAGAAGAAACCCGAGGGGCTCCAGTTCTTCCGTGTAGATTAAATCCTGACAAACCATGCAAACTCCGGCGCAGACACTGGCTCAGCTCATGCAACAGCACCTCAACTGCGAGGTGCCGAAGGAGTCGCTGCAACTGATAGCAACGGGGGCATCCGGGCGTAGCATCATGCGCTCATCGCTGCCACAGGCTCAGGGAGTTCTGGGCATTTACTGGACGGCAGCCCGCGCTGACAACGGCTCCTTTGTGCCCGCCGCTCACGGACTGGCTGCAGCGGGGGTGCATGTACCGACCGTTCTTGCCACAGCCGATTATGGTGAGGGCTGTGGTGCCTGCCTGGTGCAGGACTTGGGCTCCACCGATTTGCTCAGCCTGAAGGGCGCCCCGTGGCCCATACGCAAATCTGCGTACGTCAAGGCCCTGCAAGCGCTCATTCCCCTGCACCATCTGCGCCCCGACTGGGAATTGCAACCGGCATTCGATAGTGCCATGTACCGCTGGGAACAGAACTACTTCGCCGAGCACCTCATCGGCCGCCATCTCGGTAAGAATGCCGATGAGTTCTCTGCTTTCCCGGCTCTGCAGAAAATGGCCGAGGAACTGGCAGCACTGCCGAGAGTTCCGGTTCACCGTGATTGCCAGAGCCAGAACATCATGCTCCATAAGGGGAAGGCTTGGCTCATTGATTTTCAGGGCATGCGTTATGGTCGCGCTGAGTACGACATCGCCTCCCTCATCTACGACCCCTACATGGATTTCAGCGAGCAGGAAAGCGAGGAACTGCTCGAGCTCTACACGGAACTCAACGGAGCCGCACCGAATAACGACATTTTCACGGCCTGCGCCATGCAGCGCCTCATGCAGGCGCTCGGCGCCTTTGCCAATATTGGCTATAATCAGCAGAAAGAGTGGTACCTCAGCCTCATACCCACCGGACTGAGAAAGCTGCGTCAGGTAGCAGCGCGCGTACCGTCAGATTCACCCCTAACCGATGTCGCCCAATGGCTGCTAAACGCCGTCTGAGCAAGTGGCACAGTTTCTTCTGGTTGCTGGTTCTCGTTGCCGTGGCTATAGGTATGGGCAACCGAGGTGAACACGCAGATGTTCTGCTCTATAACAACGTCGGCAAAATTCTGGGCAAAGTCCCGACCGACCGCACCCTGCACCTGCTGCACGAAGGGCAGACAGCCCCGCGAGAGCCCGATAATGTGGTCGAAACCCGCCACTTGGAGTGTCCGACCGTAGCCGCACTGGAACTGGATGACGAAACGACAGCCGGTTGTTTTGCAGCCCTTCCCCTCGGCCCGCAAGATATCGCCGTACTGCTGCACAAACTCAGCGAGCAGGGCATCCGCCATCTGGCCATCAGCTCCCCCCTCGCCTGGCAGGAGAATGCACCCCCCATCGCCAGACAGATGGTCGCTCTCGGACTGACCCGATTTGAACATGCAACCGTGGGATTACGCGGTCGCACTGCAGCAGACGCCGATTTCACCCCGGCGGTTCTCCTGTCCTCCCGCATTCCGTCGGAACAGGTCGAGGGCGATACCTCCGGCCTGCCATCCTGCAATAAGGTCATGGAGAATGACCTCCTTTATATATCGGAGGCACAGCAACTCTGCTGGGCACCTGACAGACTGGAAGACGAGCGACTTACCCAGAATGCAGCCGCCTTTACCGAGCGTTCATTCCCCCTGCTGGTGCGCTGGAACGGCGAGATTCTGCCCACCCTCCCCCTGCGTCTGGCCATGCAGATAAAGGGATTGAGCCCGTCCCAACTCAAAATCCGCATGGGCAAGGACATTCGACTGGGGGATATCACGCTGCCCTTGGACGAACACGGCCGCACCAGGCTGCCACAGGCTGCCATCACCACCCTCAAAACCACCGATGTCATCGATGGGCGCGCCTCCACAACCGAGAAAGCCTCCATCGCCCTGCTCTCCCAACCGACGGACGGAAAAGCCGAAGAGCGGCGGCCCCAACTACTGGCAGCCACCATCTCCCAGCTCTGCGCCACTGAAATCGTGGAGAAGCACACCGAACCCGGGGCCCCGGGACTGAGCCTGATGTACCACAATCCGGTCAAAGGGTGGCTCCCCCTCAGCATTCTGGCAATCGCAGCTCTGTTCGCCGTGCGCGTACTCCCCTATTTCCCCGCCATCCTGCGCCATTTAGTCCTTTTCGCAGCACTCGGCGGCGTATTCTGGTACGCCAACGAAATGATGCAACAGGGCTCTTGGTTCCATATTTCAACAGCTATCGTCACCTGGCTTGTTCTCTGCCTGGCTCTCGCTGTGCTCCGCCCCGTCCAGATGAAAGGCCGCAGGCGATAATACACTGAGGAGAATTGACAAATTCCCTATTCTGCTCGCAAATTAAAAAGGCAGGTCATAACTGACCTGCCTTTTTGTAGTTCTGAACTTTTTGCAGCCTCAGCTTACGGCATGGGGAAGGACTTGTTGAAAGCGCTTACTTCATCGCGCAGAGCGTCGTAGGCGCCCTCAGTCTCGTGCACCTTCTGACCGGCAAGGATAGCCAGACAGCGGGCGATGTACTCGGCGACCTTGCGGACATCCTGCTCCTTCATACCGCGAGTGGTAACGGCAGGAGTACCGATACGGATGCCGGAGGGCTTGGCAGTAGTACCCTTGTCGTAGGGGATGGCATTCTTGTTGACGGTGATACCCACCTTGTCGAGAGCAATCTGAGCCTCGGCACCGTTGAGCCCCTTCACGCTGAGGTCAACCAGGAAGCAGTGGTTGTCAGTACCACCGGCAACGATACGGAAACCACGAGCGGCGAGCTCGGCAGCCATGGCCTTGGAGTTCTTCACCACCTGAGCGGCATACTCGCGGAACTCGGGCTTGAGAGCCTCGCCCAAGCAGGCTGCCTTGGCGGCGATAACGTGCATGAGCGGACCACCCTGCAGGCCGGGGAATGTGGCGCTGTTGAGCTTCTTGGCCCACTTCTCCTTGCAGAGCACCATACCACCGCGCGGGCCACGCAGGCTCTTGTGGGTGGTGGTGGACACGAAGTCGGCGTAGGGAACGGGGGACGGATGAGCACCACCGGCTACCAGACCGGCAATGTGAGCCATGTCCACGAACATGATAGCGCCTACCTCGTCGCAAATCTCGCGAATGCGCTTGAAGTCAATCGTGCGGGAGTAGGCGGAAGCACCGGCCAGAATGAGAGCGGGCTTGTGCTCGCGAGCCTTGACAGCCATCTCCTCGTAATCGATGCACTCCGTCTCGGGGTTCACACCGTAGTGAACGACATTGTACTGCTTGCCGGAGAAGTTGGCGAAGAAACCGTGGGAAAGGTGACCACCGCAGGCGAGGTCCATGGTCAGGATGGTATCGCCGGGGGAAATGCAGGCGTGGTACACGCTCATGTTGGCCTGAGAACCGGAGTGAGCCTGCACATTGGCGAAGTCACAGCCGAACAAAGCGCAGGCGCGGTCGATGGCGAGCTGCTCCACCTTGTCCACAACCTCGCAACCGCCATACCAGCGCTTGGAGGGGTAACCCTCGGCGTACTTGTTGGTCAGCACAGAGCCCTGAGCCTCCATCACAGCGGGAGAGGCAAAGTTCTCGGAAGCGATAAGCTCGATGTTGTTGCGCTGGCGGGCGTGCTCCTCCTCGATGTAGGCAGCAAGCTCGGGGTCAGAGGAAGCCAGCAGGGAGCCGGAAGCCTTGGCCAGACGGCGCACGTGACGGCCGCCCTCGAACTCGGCATCGAGCCAGGCGTGCAGCAGGTCGTCCAAGTCATCGGGGGTTACGAAAGCGGAAGCAATGCACATGACGTTGGAGTCATTGTGCTGACGGGCAAGAGCAGCCACCTGCGGGGTGCGGGTCAGCGTAGCGCGAATACCCTTCCAGCGGTTGGCGGCAATGCTCATACCAAGACCGGAGAAACAAATCAGAATACCGCGGTCAGCGCGACCTTCAACCACGCGCTTGCAGACAGCATTGGCGTAATCGGAATAATCGCTGGCCTCCTTGGTCTCGGGACCCAGGTCCTCAACGGTATAGCCCCAGTTGGTCAGAATTTCTACGGCGACTTCCTTCAGATCCACGCCTTTGTGATCTGAACCGATTGCGATGCGAAGATTGGTGTTCATGTTTAGTATGTACGCCTGTTGCGCGCGCATTGTACCACAGGCCTTTTCAAATAGCAAGTACAAAGTCCGACGGTGGCACAATTCCGAGCGTCAGAATTCCTGCTTACTCGCCCCTCCGTTTAAACCGCAGCACCGGGTACGGTCCCTCCGGGTGCCCCACTCCCATCGAAACAAATGAGGTCAGAACAGCCCCCGAGAAAAGCGACTTGTCACCAGCCGCACCGATAACCGGGGCCAGAACCAGGCTCAACTCATCCACGGCTCCGGCACGCAGAAATGCGCCGTTGATGTCCGCACCACCCTCCAGCAACATGCGCTCAATGCCGAACAGCTCACTCAACTTGCACAGAGCCGTGGGGATGTCATCTGCCACAATGTAGGATACGCCAATGCTGCGCAGATAGGCTCGGTATGCGAGAGGAGCCGCTGAACTGAGCACCTCCACAATGTGCGAGCCACCGTAGCCGGGGTCAGCATCCTCAATCTCAGCAGCCTGCCACCCCAGGCGGCCCATCCTGTCAAAAGCCACGGCATATCGCCGAGCCGCCGCTTGCGCCACAAAATCGCCGGGCTCAACCTCAGAGCCCTCAAAGGGAGCCAAATCCGGCTGCCACCCGTGGGTGAAGCTCCCCTCCATGGTCACCCGACCACAGGCAAAGGCAGTCGCCGGGTCTTCCCGATTGATGTCGTAGTACAGTTCAGCAGCCGCCTCGCATTCCGGTGTGGACAGGAATTCACCCGTCACCTTTCCGTCGGGCGTCATTACCATGTGGCAGACAATGTATGGCCTATTCATGGCGCGAGTTTAACACGGCGTTTCAGTGACATGCAAGCCAATTTCAGAGCAAGGTCGAAATAATAAGCTTGCAATTCGCCTGAAATCAGGCATAATGTAGCCAGCAGCTGCCAGACAGGCAGCAGAGCTCAATCTTACATAAATATGAAAACGCTCAAGAGATTCGTACTTGTAGGTGCCCCCGCTTCCGGCAAGGGCACGCAGTCTAACTTCCTTTCCGAGACTTACGGCCTTAAGCCGCTGAGCACCGGCGCTCTGCTGCGCGCCGAGATTGCAGCCGGCTCTGAACTGGGTCTGGAGGCCAAGAAGTACATGGACGCAGCCATGTTCGTACCCGATGAGGTAGTGAACGGCATCGTGGCTAAGTGGCTGGGCGAGAACAAGGATTGCGGCTGCCTGCTCGATGGCTATCCCCGCACCGTATCTCAGGCCGAGACTCTGGACGCCAACCTGACCGCCATGGGGCTGGGTGTTGACATCGTGATTTACCTCAACGTGTCCGCCGAGCTCATCGAGGCCCGCATGCTCAAGCGCAAGGCCTGCCCCGCCTGCGGCGAGACAACCCGCAACGGTGAGGAGGTTTGCCCCAAGTGCGGTGGCGCCATGATTGTGCGCACCGACGACAACCCCGAGGCTTTCGCCAAGCGCCGCAAGGACTACGAGACCCTCACCGTGCCCGTGGTAGAGCACTATCGTGCACAGGGTAAGGTTGTGCAGATTGACGTGGTTGAGGAAGGCGAGCCCGAGGACGTATCCGCCCGCATCGCCGCAGCCGTGCGCACCTACTGCGAGAAGTAATTTCCGCTGTACCCATTTCCATTCAGAGGGCTCTCCTGACAGAGAGCCCTCTTTTTATTTTCATGCTAACGCATTTTCCCCTTTACACGGCAGAGGGATTATCTATAATAAAGCTACTTATGAATATGCGCACCACCCTTATGTTGATGGCTGCCACCATGGCTCCCATCTACGCCCAGGAACCGGCAGAAAGCACTGCTCAGACATACGCTCGTCTTGCTGCTCCGGTCACTGCCCCCGCCACAACGCCCTCTCAGCGAGCAGCTGTGTACCCGTCACTGGCATACATTCCCGCTGATGCCGAGGTTATACTTACCATCAATAACATCAGCGAGATTGCCGGCACCTTTGCCAAGGCCATCGGCGAAACCGATGGTATGCCCGAGGAATTCACCCTGTTCGACGCCCTCACGATAGCCACCGGCAAAGGTACACAGGAACTCCTTTCTCACGCCGCTGCCATTTATGCCGAGCAAGCCACAGAGGAGGAAGATTACATCGACTTTTTCGAAGAGTGGGCTGAAACCACGACTCCGGCCTCGGCCATCATCAGAAAGCAGACCGAGGCATATCTTGCCAACCTTAAAGCTCAGAGCATTACCAGTATCAAGAGCATTAAAGTACCGACCATTTATGGTATTATCACCACCAAGAGCGGTGGCGAAGCCATGCTCTCACAGTGGCTGAACAACGCCTTCGGCGAGATGACCGAAAACATCGAAAACGATGACCCGAACAAAACCAGGAGAGAGGTATACGACAAGAACGGCTACAAAGGCCTTAAGATAACCCTCAAGGGGGAAGATATGGTTGACCGCGGCTACGAGTTCGACCCTGAATCAGGCGAGCTAAAGAAACTGCCTCTGACGGAAACTCAGCAGCTTATCCGCGAAACCGTTGACGGGCGTGTAATTTACGCCGTCATGAAGCAGGAAGGTAACAGGCTCATCAGTATCATCACGGAAAACGAAGCTGACCTCACCCTGCCGACAGACGTCACTCAGTCCATACTGGCAAGCGACAAACTCGCCTGCGCCGATGCCAACCTCAGCAAGAATCCCTATATGCTGAGCTACGCAGCCCCCGGCATCAACGCCAAGGCCTCTGAAATCCAGATGGCTCCCATCGTGGGTCTCGGCAAGCAGCTTGTAACCGGTATTTTCACGGAACTGGCTGCCCAGCCCGGTGAAAATCAGGCTGTATGGGCCGCTGCGGCCAAGGCTTCCACCCTGCTCTGCAATACCCTCAGCTCGCTGATTCTCCCCGAGTGCCCCATGCCGGATATCATGCAAATCTGGGCAGAAAACAACACACTGCAAATTCAATATGACGGCAACACTCAGGGCGCTACCTACCAGCCCGGCAAGCTCAGCCTGACAGCCCAGCCCGACAAGCCCGGCACCATTCTGTACTACGAGAGCACCCCCTGGAGCTACAACATCAATGCCGACTGCGACAGCCTTATCGATGCCGTTGTCAGCCTGACAGAGGGTTTTGTTGCTACTCTGCCAGCCGATGCTCAGGCCGAGGCTACCCCCCAGATTGCAATGGCCAAGCAGTTCCTGCCCGATGTGAAGGCCCTTCTTGGCTCCATCAAGACCATCAGCAGCGGTATGGGGAACAGCACTGCACTCACCATTGACAGTGCCGGTTCCATGCCCATCATTCTGGGCGGTACCCCGGGCAACAAAACAGCCATTCCCCGCATTTGCTTGTACTCCGGCGTGACAGACCGCAGCAAACTGGCCGAGGGCTGGCAGCAGCTCCTGACCACCGCCGCCAATATTGCCACCAAGGTTGGTTCCGACCCGTCCGTCATTAACATGCTCCCGATTGTTCCGGCAGTCAAGGGCAACGCCACCTCCTACACCGTTGCCATGCCCTGGTTCACCCCCGACATGGTACCCAATGTCACCGTGAGCGACACCGCCTTCACCGCCGGCACTTCGTCCAACTACAACGCCGAAATTGCCGCTGCAGCCACGGGCGATACGCCCTTTGCCGGCTGCGTGATGACTGTTAAGTTCGCCCCGCTCGCCACAACGGCACGCGGCATTGCCAAAGAACTTCGCGCCATTGCCGATGCTGAATCCAAACCCGTTGCTCTGGAGGACGCTCCTGCCGATACAGAGGATGAAGAGGAAGATTACCTCGAGGAGGATTACTACATCGACGAAGAGGATTACGAGGAGAGAGACTACTACTCCCCCCGTCGCTCTCCTGCTGAGGAGCGTGCCGACTCTGCCGAAGAGCTGGCCGATGCCCTCGAAGCTGCAGCAAAGGTCGTTGACCGCATTGACTGCACCTCCACCATCAACAATGGTACCCACACCATGCGTGTGCAGATTACGCCGAACAACTAAGAGTTTACGGTAAAATTACAGCCCCTCAGCCCCTACTGCGACAGACTCGCGGCAGGGGCTGAGCTCTTTTCAGGCACTTTCAGCGCAAAAAGGCGTGACTTTTCGGCAGATTATGCTAGAATAACCGCGAGATTATGAAGTACCACGGACTTTACACAGCTATTGTCACCCCTTTCAAAGATAATAAAGTTGACGCCGAAGCCCTGAAAGCTCTGGTAGAGGCTCAGATTGCAGGCGGCGTGGACGGCATTGTTCCCGTCGGCACCACCGGCGAAAGCCCCACCCTCGGCCACGATGAGCACATGGAAGTCATTCGTCTGGCTATCGAGTACGCCGCAGGTCGCTGTCAGGTTATCGCCGGCACCGGCTCCAACAGCACGGTAGAGGCCATTGAAATGACCAAGGCTGCCGAGGCCATGGGCGCTGACGGCACCCTGCAGGTCTGCCCCTACTACAACAAGCCCAGTCAGGAGGGCGTGTACCGCCACTTCAAGGCCATCGCCGATGCCACCTCCCTGCCCATTCTTCTGTACAGCATTCCCGGTCGCAGCGGTATTGAAATCGCCGTGGATACCGTGGCACGTCTGGCAAAGGACTGCCCCAACATCGTTGCTATCAAGGAGGCCGGTGGCAGCGTGGAGCGCGTCAATCAACTCGTTCAGGCTCTCCCCGAGGACTTCGCCATTCTGAGCGGCGATGATGGTCTGACGGTTCCCTTCATTTCCTGTGGTGCCGTGGGTCTGGTCTCCGTCACCTCCAACGTAGCCCCCGCCCAGATGAAAGAGCTGGTGGACACAGCCCTCTCCGGCGACGGCAAGAAAGCTCTGGAGCTGCAGAAGAAGTACTACCCGCTCATGAAGGGTCTGATGAGTCTGGATGGCAACCCCGTGCCGATTAAGGCCGCCATGGCTCTGCGCGGCGACATGACCTGGGAAATCCGCATGCCCCTGGCACCGCTGGCCGAAGAGAAACACGGTAAGCTGGCTGACCTCCTCAAGAGCTACAACCTTCTGTAATTCCATCATATCATGAAAATTCTCGTTACCGGCATTTCCGGCCGCATGGGTCAGGCTGTGAAGCAGGCTATTGAACTGAACCCCGGCGCAGAACTGGCCTCCACACACGATGTGGGGCAGGATATCGCAGCAGCCATGCAGCCCGCCGAAATTGCCATTGACTTCTCCTTCCATGGGTTCACCCCCGAACTGCTGGCCACGGCTGTAGCTCAGGGCAAGCCGCTTGTTATCGGCACCACCGGTCACACGGCAGAGGAGAAAGCCGCCATCACTGAGGCCGCCAAGCAGATTCCCATCGTGTTCGCCAGTAACTACTCCGTGGGCGTGAACACCCTCTTCTGGCTTACCCGCAAGGCTACTGCCATTCTGAAGGACTACGACATTGAAATCATTGAAATGCACCACCACCACAAGCTCGATGCCCCGAGCGGCACCGCCCGCACTCTGGCCGAGGTTGTGTGCGATGTCACCGGCCTGGATTATGAGAAGGACGTGATGCATGGCCGCAACGGTCTGGTAGGCGCCCGCCCGCAGGCTCAGATTGGCATGCACTCCATGCGTGGTGGCGATGTTGTGGGTGACCACACTGTCATGTATGCCACCGATGGTGAGCGCATAGAGCTTACACACAAGGCCTCCAGCCGCATGACCTTTGCCGGTGGCGCCGTACGCGCTGCCCTCTGGCTGGCAGACAAGCCCGCCGGACTGTACACCATGCAGGACGTACTGGGCTTTACAGACTGATTCTTTTCAGGGCAGGTTACAGGATTGCGGAGTTTCGTCACCTGTGACCTGCCCCTTTGCTTATGATGCAAAAAGTAGGTATAGCATTGGGCTCCAATCTGGGTGACCGTCTGGCCACACTGGAACACGCGTGCGATTATCTGGCCGAGGAGTTCGGCAATTTGCGGCTCTCACAGCTCTATGAGACTGAACCGGTCGGCTGCCCCGAGGGCTCACCACTCTACCTGAATGCCTGTGTAGAGGTGAGCACAGACAAATCCCCGTCGGAGGTTCTGAACATCTGCCGGAAAATCGAAGCTGAGCTGGGGCGTATTCGTACCGGCGAATACGGCTCCCCCCGCACCTGCGATTTGGACATCATTTATCACGGCGAGAGCGTGATGAATACCCCCGAACTGATACTCCCCCACCCGCGCGCCCATACACGAGAGTTCGTGTTGCGCCCCCTCTGCGACATCGACCCGCAACTAAGCCTGCCCGGACAGCAACTGACCGTCAGCGAGCTGCTGTCCACCCTACCCGACAATCGTCCGCAGGTAACTCCTTTCGATTTGTAACAGCAAGACCATGAACAGTAAAATCGCTGCTATCGTCGCCCGCAAGGGTCAGACGCCCGTTTCGGAACTGACAGCTTACGATTACCCCACAGCACGTCTGGTAGACGAAGCCGGGGTGGACATGATTCTCGTGGGGGACTCCCTCGGCATGGTAATGCTGGGCTACCCCGACACCACCCATGTGACCCTTGCACACATGCTGCACCATGTCGAGGCCGTGGCCCGAGCCGCCCGGAATGCCGTGGTTATTGCCGATATGCCCATCAACACCTACAACACCCCCGAACAGGCATTGCAAACAGCTCAGGCCCTGATGGCTGTGGGGGCAGATGCCGTGAAGCTGGAAGGCGGCGTGGCTGTCGAAGCTCAGATTCGGGCCATCACTCAGGCGGGCATACCCGTACAGGGTCACATTGGTCTGTTACCCCAGAAAGTCAAGGAGGAAGGCGGCTATCGCATGCACGGCAAGACCGATAAGGAAGCCGCCGCTATCATGCGCGATATGGAGGCTGTGGTGCGCGCCGGCGCTTTCTCGGTCGTCATTGAGTGCACGCGGCACAGCGTGGCTGCTGAAATCACCAAAGCCTGCCCTATCATCACCATCGGTATCGGTGCCGGGCGTGGTACCTGCGATGGCGAGGTGGCCGTCTACCACGACCTGGTGGGCAGTTACCCCTGGTTTGTGCCTTCCTTTGCACGCCCCAAGGCCAACATCGCAGCCGATATCACCCGCGCTGTGAAGGAATATATCGAAGAGGTGCGAGGAGTTATCATAAAGTAACTCTCGGAGCTCAGCCAAACTTTCAACCGGACTCCATACCGGAGGAGTTCGGTTTTTTATCAATTTTTCAACAGTATGCAGAAGTCAGGTGTCACATATCGCGGTAATATGAAAATCATCAGTATCATCGTTGTGGGGTTGCTTTTTCTGGGGATGGGGCATCTGTTGCTGGTAGATGGAGCAGACACAAGCCTGCCCATGCAGGCGGCCGTGTGGGGTGCAGCCTGCGCCGGGGTTGTTCTGTACTGGCCACACCGCACCACCCTGCAACTGTTGTCACTCTGCTGGCTGGGAATTGCCCTTTGCGGCATCGCCGGGCTTGCGCTGGCTGATTGCAGCGTACCAAAGGAGGAAGCCGCTGAATTGCCGAGTAAGACAAGCATGCTCATCATCTTCACCATTCCCTTTCTGATGGTACTGATTCCGCTGGTCGTTTTCACCATACGCTCGGCATACCGAGACCACATGCGCAGCATACTGGAGGAAAGCGTGCTTGCCGCAACCGACACCCTTCACGGCCCGGTTGTCGGAGCCATGGAAAAAGCCATGCAACTGCTCTCTGACGGCACCCGAGCCGATTTCATAGCCGATGCCATGGTGCAACGGGATGAAGAAAACTTCGAGGCGATAAACACCCCGAACCCGGAGGCTATAGAGAATGCCCTTGCGCTCATTCCACTACTCAGCCTCAACGGAGCCACGATTACACAGGACTCCCTGGACTCTGCCAAATATAACTGCCCCCCCTCCGTTCAGGCGGCTCTCCGGCAACTCCCGCACGCATAACAAAAACAGCACTACCGACCAAGGAAGTGCTGTATTCATAACATATTAACAATAATCAAGAAACTCAGGGAACTTTCTTTTCCGGCTCTGCCTTAGGTTCGTCAGGCAGCTTATTCATAGCCTTGGTCACAACCTCAGCCACCATACCGGAGGACACAACCTCGGCACCGGTCACCGAAGGGTCCTGCCACAGGTACGACTGACGGGAATCCCTCAGCTGGCCATCCACATACAGTTCCACGCGCCAGGAAAGCACATCGCCGAGCTTGTTACGCACCGGACCATTGAATGCAAAACGGTACATGCGAATACCCTCACTGCTGCGGGGCTCTTTCATCTCGTGCTGCGCGGTCAGTACAGTGGACCCCATACGAGACTGGGTGTAACTCATCACCAAGCGAACAGGCTTATCGGGTTCGGCATCATACCAGCGAACGTAGTAATAATCACCTACTCTGTTCTGAGCTTCTGCATCGCTATTGGCACCGTACAACAGATACAGAGAATTGGCTCTCAACGGACTGGACTCCCACGATGTCGGCGGAGTAGACAAATCCTTCAGCGGCACATCTGCAACACCTGTAATGTAGGAATGCTCCACACTCTGACAGGCTGTCTGAAACAAAGCCCCCAATGCCACAAGAACTGAAACGCAGAATACACGCATAACTCTATTCAACTACAGAGCCGCCCGTTTGTCAATGAAAAAAGTCCGCTGAAATCATATTCAGCGGACTTTCGTCAGAGGCGGGAGTGGGATTTGAACCCACGAATGTCGGTTTTGCAAACCGATGCCTTAGGCCACTTGGCTATCCCGCCCTTGGTGAGGTGCAAGGAGAGTTTAGCAGAGTTGCACTCCCAAGTCAAGCAAATAATTTTATTTTTCTGTAATTTTTAGTGATTTTCTTATCGGCCGAACAAATTAGCGACATAGGTACTGCCAAGCGCCAGCCAGATGGGCAACGTGATGAAGGAGCAGATGGTAGTGACCAGCAAAATCTGTGTGCCCACCTCCGGACGCCCGCCGAAACGCTTGGCAATAATCACCGGAATCACGGCGCTGGGAATAGCACTCTCAATGACCATAATACGCTTAATCAGAGGGTCTACCGGCAAAGCCCAGGCCGCCAGCAGAATGAGAGCGGGAGCAATCCCCAGGCGCGCCACCAGACCGGCTATCAGCATGCGCGGCTGCCACGTGAAGTTGCGGGTAAGGTCAAACATCGAGCAGCCGAAAATGATAAGGCAAATCGGCGTAGCAATGGAACCGAGCATCTCGGTTGTTTTCATGACGGGAGGCAGAGCAACATACTCACCTAAACCACTCCAAGCCAACAGAAGAGAGAAACAGACTGCCAGCAGCGGCCCCCTGAACAATGTCGCAAAACTCAGGTTACCCAGTCCACCACACATCAGGATGACACCCAAACTCCACACAAAGAGCTCACAGCCCATGTTGTGAATGAACAGCACCCCCATGGAAGGGTCACCTGCCCCACTGAAGAGCATGTGCACAATCGGCACCACAAAGAACACATAGTTCTGCACACCCGCCGTCAGCGTGAACGTGCGTAACCCCGTGCCGATACGCAAGCGCAGCACCTTCGCCACAAGCCATGCAACTGTCACACCGATGGCCATCTCCAGGAAACCACAGGCAATTGCCTGCCCGGAAAAGGCGAACGTGGTAATACGCGGGTCAGCCTCAGTCACCATGTACTTCATGATGTTGTAGAAAATCAGGCAGGGATACCCCACATCCATCGCCAGACGAGTAATCACCGCATCGTACTGAGGGTCAATCACCTTTTTATACCTCAACCAGAAACCTATCGCAAAGAAGGCAAATACCGGAATGGTGGAGAGAAATGAATTGAGTATGAGCTGAGCCATGGTAACGCGGTCATTCTATCACTGTTTTTCCCAACTGGCAAGCAATCACACACTTTTTTAGCTGCGCAATGTGTTTATTTGTCTTGCCATTCATGGTAAAAACGCTATAATAACGCGGGCGCACCCGTAAGAGAGGGCGCGCACCGCAGAACACAGAAACCAGAAATCGACATATGATGACAAATCCCCGAGTCGCAATCGTCGGCGCCACCGGTGCGGTAGGCGTTGAGCTTCTTTCCTGCCTTGAGACCCGCAACTTCCCGCTGGCCTCACTCAAACTTCTGGCCTCCAAACGTTCTGCGGGTAAACAGGTCGCCTTCCGAGGTGAAATGCTCACCGTTGAGGAGCTGACCAAGGACTCCTTCGCCGATGTGGATTTGGCACTTTTCGCAGCCGGTGGTGACATCTCCCGCGAGTTTGCTCCCATTGCCGGTGCTGCCGGTTGCGTGGTGGTGGACAACTCCTCTGCCTTCCGTCAGGATGACGACGTGCCGCTTGTCGTGCCCGAAATCAATCCCGAAGCCGCCTTCAATCACCCCCGCAACATCATTGCCAACCCGAACTGCACCACCATCATCACCCTGATGGCCCTGTTCCCGCTGCACCAGAAGTACGGTCTGAAGACCATCATTGCCAGCAGCTACCAGGCCGTGAGCGGCAGCGGTCAGCACGGCATCACTGAGCTGGAGAATCAGGTGCACGCTATCTCCAATGGCCACCCGGTCGAGATTTCCACCTATCCCCGCCAGATTGCTTTCAACGTGCTGCCCCAGATTGACAAGTTCACCGACACCGGCTACACCAAGGAAGAGCTCAAGATGCTCAACGAAGGCCGTAAAATCATGAGCCTGCCCGAGCTGAAAGTTACCTGCACCTGTGTGCGCGTGCCGGTGTACCGCAGCCACTCCATCTCCTGCGTAGCTCAGTTCGAGAAACCCGTGGACGTGGAGGGCGCCCGCGCCTGCTATCCCGGCAAGCCCGGGGTGGAGCTCATGGACGATCCCGCCGCCGGTGTGTGGCCGACCCCGCTCGATTCCACCAACGGCGACACCTGCTACGTGGGTCGCATTCGCAAGGACCTCGCCATCGACAACGCCCTGAACCTGTGGGTCGTGGGCGATCAGGTGCGCAAGGGTGCAGCCCTGAATGCCGTGCAGATTGCCGAACTGCTGGTCAAAGGCATGTAACTCACCTTTTCCTGCCATGGATATCAAAGCTCTCATTAAGAACGGCGTGGAGCTGACAGAAGCCCGACTCAACGAGCTTCTGCCCGGCGAGGATGTAGCCCCCGTCACCCTGCACAAGGCCATGCGCTACAGCGTATTTGCCGGCGGCAAGCGCATACGCCCCCTGCTCTGTCTGGAGGCCGCCCGCGCTGTCTGCGGTGACGCCGAGCCCGCTCTGAACGCCGCCTGTGCACTCGAAGTGCTGCACACCTACACCCTCATACACGACGACCTGCCCAGCATGGACAATGATGACCTGCGTCGTGGGCGACCCACCAATCACAAGGTGTTCGGTGAGGGGATTGCCATTCTGGCAGGCGATGCCCTGCTGACCGAGGCCTTTGCCATGCTGGCACAGGTACCGGCCAACGAGCGCTACGGCGTGCGTGAGTATGTGGCAGAGCTGGCATACCAGACCGGCAGCCTTACCCTGGTGGGCGGTCAGGTGCTGGACCTCGAGGGCGAGGGACGCAGCCTGAGCGTGGATGAACTGCGAGCCATTCACAATGGCAAGACCACGGCACTCATCACCGCGGCTGTGCGCCTGGGTGCTATGGCTGCCAACGCCACCCCCGAGCAGCTGCAGGCCCTGACCACCTACGGTCGTTGCCTCGGTCTGGCCTTCCAGATTATCGACGACATCCTCGACATCACCTCCACTCCCGAGGTGCTCGGCAAGAGCATCGGCAAGGACGCCGCTGTGGCAAAGGCCACCTATCCTGCCCTTGTGGGTATGGAGGCCGCCCGCGCCGAGGCCCGTGAGCTCACCGAGAAGGGTCGTGCCGTTCTCGACATATTCCCGCCCGAGCGCCGTGAGGCACTGCTGGCTATCAGCGATTACCTGCTCAACCGCGATTATTGATTTCCGTCAGAGCTGCCATGACAGACGAGCAGACGAACATTCTTGAGGTCTACAAGCTGAGTATGCACTTTCCTGTGCATAACAACTTGCTGCCTATCAGGAAGAGTATTGTCAAGGCGGTAGACGAAGTTTCCTTCTCCATAGCCCCGGGTGAAACCCTGGGGCTGGTGGGGGAGAGTGGTTGCGGCAAGAGCACCATCGGGCGCTGCATTGTTCGCCTGCTGGAACCCACTGAGGGGCACATCCGCCTGATGGGCAAGGACGTAACCCACCGCGCTCAGTGGCGATTGGGGGACATGCGCCGCTTTGTTCAGATGGTGTTTCAGGACCCCGGCGCCTCCCTCGACCCGCGCATGACGGTACGGCACCTGATTTCCGAGCCGATGGATGTACAAGGAATCGGCAGCCGCCAGTTCCGCCGCTCCCGAGTGGATACGCTGCTTGACCTCGTGGGACTGCCCCGCACCGCGGCAAGCAAGTTCCCGCACGAGTTCTCCGGCGGTCAGCGACAGCGCATCGGTATTGCCCGGGCACTGGCTCTCAGTCCCAAATTGCTGGTGCTCGATGAACCGGTGAGTGCCCTCGATGTCTCCGTTCAGTCACAGGTTCTTAATCTTCTGCTCGACCTGCAGAAAGAACTGGGGCTCTCCTATCTGTTCATCTCGCACGACCTGTCCGTAGTGCGACACATGGCAGACCGCGTGGCCGTAATGTATCTGGGTAAAATTGTGGAGATGGGCGAAAGTGACCTCATCTATCATGACCCAAGGCACGCCTACACCAAGGCACTCATATCAGCCATCCCCATGCCCGACCCCACCCATATCAATACGGCACTGGCCATCCCCGGGGATGTGCCCTCACCCATTGACCCGCCCCCGGGCAGCGCCTTCGGCCGCCGTATCAACCACCCCTACCTCGAGGCCACATACGGCATGGACCTCACCCCGGTGGAAATCGAGCCCGGACATTGGGTGGCCCCCGATCCCTGTGCTATTTCTCTGGGCGATTTAGCCAAGTTGGGCATCGATATCTATCAATAAATTGCAGCTATGTTCTGGCTCAGGCAACTCTTTCGTGTGCGGGAACATCTGCAGATTAGCCCCACGGAAAATGAGGGCTATATGGGCATCATTGACCACCTGGAGGAACTACGCCGCACCATTATCTGCATGGTGAGCACCCTGTTGGTAGCCATGGTACTTTGTTTCGGTTTTTCCAATGAAGTCATGGACGTACTGCGCCGCCCCGTCGACAAAGTATGGCAGGAGCACGAGAGCAAGCACCTGCCGGCAGGCATCAACGCAGAGGAATGGATACAGGCCAAAGGTCTGGCAGCCGTTCGCAGTCAATTGCCACCTGACACTGCCGAGCAACTCAACGCCCAATTTTCGTCTACCGTTCGGGAACTGGCCGACATCGTTCCCCTGCTGCATGCTGCAGCCCTGTTACCGCCGGAATTGCAAGCGAACTGGCTAAGCACGGCCGTACCCGAGGAAGCGAGGGAAAAAGCCCTTGCACTGCATGCAAGCGGAGCGGAGCTGAAAGAGGGTCAGGGCCGCGCCGCGCTCAAGCTCATGGGAGCCTTTCGCCCCGGGGAGGCATTCATGCTCTCGCTGCAACTTTCCTTCTTCAGCGGGCTGATTATTTCCTTCCCTCTGTTGCTGTTTTTCCTGCTGCGTTTCATCGTGCCCGGCCTGCTGGAGCACGAGCGCCGCCTGCTCTGCAAAAGCGTGATATGGGGAGGTGGTCTTTTTCTGGGTGGCTGTGCGTTTGCCTATTTAGCCGTATTGCCCCGGGTGCTGAGTTTCTTCTACAGCTATTCGCTGGGAATGGGGATAGAAAACGATTGGCGCATAGGCTATTACCTTACCTTTGCCGCCAAGCTGGTGTTTGTATTCGGTGCCGTCTTTGAACTGCCTGTTGTCATTATACCGCTCATCAAACTGGGTATTCTGAACTACGGGCGCATGAAAGTGACGCGGGGGTATGCGCTTATTGCCTGTTTCGGCGCTGCACTCTTCCTGGCACCGGCCCCGGACCCCGCCACGATGTTTATCATGGCGCTGCCCATGTATGCACTCTACGAGCTCTGTATCATCTTTGCCTATCTCGAACAACGTAAATCCCGAACCGTATGAAATCCCCCGCCCCACGTAAGCTCCGGGTTCCCGGCAAACTGACCATCCCCGAACCGCTGCCACCGGCACCACCTGACCCACCGCCTGCCTGCGTGGCACCGCGCAGGCGATTTATTCTGCGCTTTCTGCTCATCACCGCCCTGCTTACCCTGCTGGGAAATTCCATCTTTTACACTCGTCTCGTATTAGCGCATCCTGAGCCCGATACCGGCATCTTCTCCCTGATGATAGGCCTCATCCTGGGACTTCTTAACATAGGCATGATTGAGGCGATAGCTTTTGTCTTCCCGCTCCTACCGGCACGCACCGGGCGCAGTAGCCTGTTGCAGCTTATCGGGTTGGCTCTACCGCTACTGGTTGCCATAGCAGCCTGCGCCTTAAGTGGTGCCGAAACTCATTTAGGTTGGGGATATGGAGCCTTTATCTGTTTGCTCAGTCTCGGTGGTGGCCTGTTCTTTCACCTGCCGCTCTGGCTGTTGCATATCATCATCAGTTTTATCGAAAAATATCGCAGGAATCCATGAATCCTCACACTGAGTCAAAACAGAAAATTGCACCGGAGCATTACTACCGCGCGTCGTACGGGCGCGCAGGCAAGTCACCCAAAACACAGCCCACAGTTCCCCATCGCAGACTGGGTGGAACAAGTCTTGGGCTCGTTGAAGATTGTACAGGGGAAAGGTTGTACCACGAAATTATCGGCATTGTCGCCGGGTTCAGTCTGATTGTAACCATCGTCGCACTCGGCTGCGCAATATATCACTTCGGGGGAATAGATAATACGGATTTTCTGGTATCCGCCATCAAAACCTTTCTTTTCATTCCCTTACCTATCATGATGCTGCGCTACCAAACAAAATCTGTCGTTGCTAACGTTCTACAAATTTGCGCACTGATTGCTCCCGTGGCAATCTCCGTCATGTCCTGCATTTTGTGCTTTTCGGAGCCAATCACAGAACAGGGTACTCAGACTCTTTATCACATCCGTCTGCTTGCCGTGTTCGGAACGATTGCCTATGCCCTGTTACAAGCAATTGTTCGTATCGCATATCACCTTTACAATAAATACAAACAAGACTGATTTTCCCCATGAACACACTCCGTTTCCGCACAGCCACAGCAGATGACGTACCCGCACTCCGCAATCTGTACAATGACATCATTGACGGCATGGATGGTGCAGCCTCCCACGCTCAATGGAAGCGTGGTGGCTACCCGACAAATTCATTCCTGCAAACCAAAGCAGCTCTCGGAGAGCTGTGGGTCGCCGAAAAAAACAGCGACATGGTAGCCGCCATGGTACTCAACAGCGAATGCAACCCCGGCTATGCTCAGGCAAAATGGCAGGTTGACTGCGAACCCGATGAAGTGATGGCTATCCATACACTCGGCGTGAGTCCCAAAGTTCAGGGACAGGGTGTAGGCAAGGCCATGGTGCTCAAGGCTGTCGAAATTGCCAAAGCAAAGGGCTGCAAGAGCATGCGACTGGATGTCATCGACACCAACCCCGCAGCATGCGTATTCTACGAAAGGCTTGGGTTTAAGAGGCTGGGCGATTTCGTCCTCGACTACCCGGGCGCCGTCTGCACCACATTCACCCTTTGCGAGTTAGCATTGGTTTAACTTACTGCGCTTTCTTCAACTCATCGAGCAGTGCCGAGAGAGAAGCAACTCGGTACTGCGCCCGGGAAAGGTCGCAGCTCTCGGTCATGCGATTGGGCACTGCCACGCAGGGAATCCCCGCATTTCGGGCAGATATGGTTCCGTTCTCGGTATCCTCGACAATCAGACAGTCCTCTTTCGGCAGGTTCAGGCAGTCGCAGGCAGCCAGAAAAAGCGCAGGGTCAGGCTTCACAGCATAACCATCGGTGCGCGTAAACACGCCGTCAAATCGCTCATATATCCCCAATCGTTCCAGCCAGCCCTGCACCCAGCGACGAGAGGATGAACTTGCCACGGTCAGACCAATCCCCTGCTCCCTGCACCAATCCAGCAGTTCAAGCGCGCCCCCCATCAGCCCGGCTCGGGCGAGGTCAGCCTCGAGCACAGCCTGTCTGGCCGGGGTCTCGACATCCCAATCGTATTTCTTGCCGGTGAGCTTTTCCAGATAATCAGCGGGATTCCAATGGGAATAACCGGCCCCCAGACAGGGCGAGTAGGTTGCAATGGAAATCTGCTGCCCCTCACGGGCATAGAGCTGCACCCATGACTGGTAGATAGCCCACTCGGTATCCACCAGCACGCCGTCAAAGTCAAAAATAATACCACGAGGGCGCCTCATGCCTTGCCATTGAGTTTAGCCTGCAACCACTCCTTGAAGGAACGGTGAGCCAAGTTCTTGCGGAATATGTAAATGGCAATAATAGTGTAGAGCACGTTGGGAATCCATGCACTTATCCAGGCCTGAATCAGACCGGCCTCACCCAGCGAGGGGAACACACGGTAGAGGAACAACATGAAAGCCGCCAATACCACAGCAATACCAATACCTTTCATCGTACCTCGACGCTGGAATGTCACCGAACTGGGGATGGCCAACAACACCAGCACCAAGCAGCTGAACACACGGGCAATACGCACATGCCACTCTGTACGCTTCTTGGCTCGGTCCTCGCGAGAACCGGCACCGGATTTAATGTACTCGTACAGAACAGATGTGCCCATGGCATCGATACGACCACCGGCACCGGGGCTGATAATCTGGTAAGGCTTTTCACCAAAATCAAGCACCATTTCGGCTTCGAAGTGGTCATCCTGCGGGCGCTCATAGGCGGGAGCGATTTCGCGGATGTAGACATTCTCCATCGTCCAGGTGGACTCCTTCTTGTTCCAAGTTGCCTTGTCGGCTGTGTACTGACGTACCAAGCGTGAGTCCTTGTCAAACTGCTCAATCACAAGCTGGCGCAGCGGATTGCCGGGGTTAGCGATGGTCGGGGGCTTACCCACACGCCATATACGATTGTAGGCCTCGCTCTTGTAAATGAGAGACGGAGCGGAGCCATCGGCCATTTTCTCCTGCTTAAGAATAATCTGGCGGTAAAGGGAACCGTTCGGAGCCCAGTGGAAACCGAAAATCCCGTACACCATGGCCACGATGACCGAGAAGAAGAACACCGGCATGCACAGGCGCAGCAGCGAACGACCGGACTGCATCATACCCGTTATTTCGCATGTACCGGAAAGTTTGCTCAGGCACCACATTGTGCCCATCATCAGCGTGTAAGGCAGAATCTGGTACAGGAACATGGGTAACTGAGAGCCATAGAACCGCATAGCCTGAAACACAGGGTCATCGAATCGGGATCGGAATCGCTCCATGTTGTCCGTGAAGTCAGCCAGAATGTAGATGAGCAGCAGAATCAGCGTGCACATCAGGAAATAGCTGATGAAGTTGCGGCTCATGTAGCGATCCATTGTGCCCATGCAGGCATAACCGACCGCACCGAGGAAAGGCAGGTAGCACAGCAGCCCCAGAAAGACAGGGCGACACATCTGCTCAATGGGATATGTTTCGGGCATGCCCGGCACCTCCCACTGCATTTGCTCCAGTTCGGCAGGTACCAGATACCAAGCCAGCACCGAGCCCAGAAGGAACAACACGATAGCAGGTAGACCTCTTTCCTTTAATTCACTCAGCATGAAAAAACTCCTTCAAAAATCTCTTAACAGCCATGACCCAGTCTATCGGCCAGATAGGAGGGCAGACCAACATCGATAATGGCAGCCTGCGCAGCCGCCACATCATACTCCACTCGTTTAATGATAACCATATTGGCATCCGAGTCGTAAACAGCATAGCAGGCGCGGGGGTCATTGTCGCGGGGCTGACCGACCGAACCGACATTGATGCAGTACTTGTACCCGGCCACAGGCAGCACCTCGGTATAACCGCTCATAATCAGGTTGTGCTGGGCATCGTAATCCTCAGCAGCGGCACGACCATTCCACTGGTACACCTTGGGCACATGCGTGTGACCATTGAAACAGAACTGGGAAAACTGGCGGGCAAAACTGCCGGCGGCGTCATTTGCATTGATGATGTAGCTCCAAACCTTCGGCTGATCGAGCGTGGAATGCACAATGGTAAACGAGGTATTACCTGCACCGATAGGGCGCACGATGCGCTGATACTGCAGACGGGAAAGCCACTCAATCTGGTCAGGACTCAGCTGCGCGCGGGTCCAATCCATGGCCTCGCGCGCCAACTGGTTCATTTTGGCATTCGAGGGCGTTACAACTTCCTCATCATGATTCCCCTTCACCACCGGGCAACCCAGCTGGCGAATGTAGTCAAGACACTCCCTCGGGTACGCATTGTAGCCCACTATATCCCCCACGCAAACCACCTCCGTGCAGCGCTCCCGGTCAAACGCATCCTCCATCACTGCGCAAAGCGCGTGATAGTTCGCGTGAATATCACTGATTACAGCCGTTCTTGACATTGCTTCTCCGTTATTTATAGCACAATCGCCACCCGTTTGCAAGGGATTTTTGACGTAGCCGGCCTAATCAAAGTAAAAAAAAGCAGCCGCCCGAATGAGCGGCTGCCGAAAAAGAAGGATTTACTTGGTCAGACCATCCTGCTTCGCCTGATTCCAATAGGCGTATTCAGAACGGTTAAAGTCCACATACTCAGGGGAGAGGTCAGTGGTATACACCACATATTCATCCTCACCGAGGTTGAGGTTAATCAGCACCTCGAACTCGCGGGCCTGTACGCGCTCACGCAGGTCATCGCTCGGGGTATCGGTCTGCTCGCCACCACGACAGGCAGGCAGCCCGGCGATGTCGATGTCAATCTTCTCCTCCTCCACACGGGTGCCGCTGTAACCCACAGCATGAATGATACGGCCCCAGTTCGGGTCGCCGCCGTTCCAGGAGCTCTTCACGAGGGAGGACTTAGCCACACCCTCAGCCACGCGGCGAGCCTCCTCGAGAGAGGGAGCACCCACCACACGCACAGTCACATACTTAGTCACGCGCTCACCGTCCTGCACAATACGCTTAGCCTGCTCCATCAGCACGTAGTGAAGAGCCTGTACAAAGACATCCCAACCCTCGGCACCGGGAGCCAGCTCCACGCCGGAAGCACCATTGGCCAGCACCAGACAGGTATCATTCGTGCTCATGTCGCCGTCAATGGTAATGCGATTGAAGGTCTGCTCCACGCCGCTGTGAACAATGGCATCGAGGTTCTCGCGGCTCACGGCAGCATCGGTACAAACCAGGCAAATCATGGTAGCCATGCAGGGGGCAATCATGCCGGCGCCCTTGCAGCAGGAACCGATGCGCACCTTCTTATCACCGATAGTCACCTCCACGGCGACCTCCTTCTCGCGGGTATCGCTGGTAATGATGGCGGAGGCCACATCGTGACCCTTGTCGGCAGAAAGGTTATGACAAAGCTCGGGCAGACGGGGCTCGATACGCACCATGGGCATGGGCAGACCAATCACACCGGTGGAGCACACAGCCACCTCGGAGGGCTGAAGCCCCAGTTCCTGAGCCACAATGGAGCACTCCTTGCGGGCAACGGCCACACCGGCAGCACCCGTACAGGCATTGGCATTGCCGCTGTTAGCCACGATAGCGCGCACATTGCCACGGCTCAGGTGGCTCTGGCTCACACGCACACAGGCTGCACGCACTCGGTTGGTAGTGAAGGTACCGGCGGAGGTCGTGGGCTCGGTGGAATATACCAGCGCAAGGTCCAGACGCGTAGCTGTCGGCTTCTTAATACCGCAGCTCAGTGCGTTTGCCACATAACCTTTGGCAGCGGTCACGCCACCCTCAATTTCCTTAAATGAGCATTCTGACATGGTGAAAAGGAGCAATGATTGTACTCTGTCCCCCTTAATCTGCCACACTCTGCCCCATTCTGCAAGCCTAAAAATGCGCACCAATGACATCTACCGCACTTTGAGACGTGATTTTGCCTTGCTATGGGTCACTGTTGCAGCTATAATAGGCGCGCGGGTGAAAAATATACCCCCGTTACACAGCATGCATACAGACCCCACCGGCAAAAAAGTTACACGATGCACCGCCACGGCGGCGTTCATGGTGCGCAAGGCCGGCGTGCGGATGACACGCCAGCGCCGAGCCGTCATCGAAGTGCTGCTGCAATCATACGACCACCCGACAGCGGCTCAGATTTTTGAACGGGCCAAGGATATCCTGCCCGGCATCTCGCTGGCCACGGTTTACAACTGTATCGAAACCCTGGCAGCGGAAAAGCTGATTAACCAGCTGCATTTCGACAACGGCCCCTGCCGATTCTGCCCCAATGTCGAGCCCCACATGCACGTGCTGGACGACTCGACCAACCGGGTGATTGACGTACAACTGAAGGAGGGAGTGACCCCTGAGGATGTTTTCGAACTGCCGGAAGGCGTTCACATTAAGAGCATGGAGGCTTACCTGCGTGGTGAGATTCCCGATAACTGCATGTCTGAAATTAAAAAATGAGTCTGATTATCAAAGACCTGAGTGCGCGTGTAAAGGATGGCGCGCAGATATTAAATGGTATTAATCTCGAAATCCCCAAGGGGCAGGTGCACGCAATCATGGGGCCCAACGGTTCCGGCAAGAGCACGCTCTCCAAGGTGCTCTGCGGTCACCCTGACTACGAGGTCATTTCCGGCACAGCCGAGCTGGATGGGCAGGATTTGTTCGCCATGAGCGTGGATGAGCGCAGCCGCGCCGGTCTGTTCCTGGCATTCCAGTACCCGGTGGAGGTTCCCGGCGTGACCAACGCCAACTTCATGCGCGCTGCCCTGCAGGCTCGCCTGCCCAAGGGCGAGGAGCTCGATGCCGTGAGCTTTTACAAAACTATGCGCAGCAAGATGGCTGCTCTTGGTATGGACACCAAATTCACGGCTCGCGCTGTGAATGAGGGCTTCTCCGGCGGTGAGAAGAAGCGCAACGATGTTCTGCAGATGATGATGCTGGAGCCCAGCTATGCTATCCTCGACGAAACGGACAGCGGTCTGGATGTGGATGCCCTGCGCATTGTTTCCGACGGCGTGAACGCCATGCGCGCACCCTTCCGCAGTTTCCTGGTCATCACCCACTACAAGCGCCTGCTCGACTACATTAAGCCCGATGTGGTGCACGTGCTCTACAAGGGTCAGATTGTACGCACTGCCGGCTACGAGATAGTGGAGTACATTGAGCAGAATGGCTTTGACTTCCTGAAAGCTGAGGAGTGATGGACGAGACCCCCTTTCAGATTGACACACGCGGCGAGTTCTCCTTCCCCGAGAACCACAAGTTCGATGCCGGTTTCGGCCTGACCGAGGCCACTATCGACTACATCTGCGATGCCAAGGGCGAGCCCGACTGGGTACGTCAATTCCGCAAGGACGCCCTGAAGAAGTTCAACGAAATGCCCATGCCCACCCACTGGGCACCCGAGGGCATCAAGGACTTGGACTTCGACAAAATCCGCTACTACCTTTCCCACGGTACCATGCCGTACAAGGATTGGGACGAGGTGCCGGATGACGTCAAGCGCACTTTCGAGCGCCTGGGTGTACCTGAGCAGGAGCGCGCTTTCCTGGCCGGTGTGGATGCTCAGTACGACTCCGAAACCGCCTACAACAACATGCGCGAGGAGCTCAGCAAGCAGGGCGTTATCTTTGTGAACTCCACGGAAGGCCTGAAGGAGTACGAGCACATCTTCCGCCCCTGGTTCGGCAAGGTCATCCCGGTGAGCGACAACAAGTTCTCGGCCCTCAATCACGCGGCATTCTCCGGCGGTTCGTTCATTTATGTGCCCAAGGGTGTGAAGGTAGCTCAGCCGCTGCAGGCATACTTCCGCATTAATTCCGAGAGCATGGGCCAGTTCGAGCGCACGCTCATCATTGCCGATGAGGGGGCAGAGCTCATGTACATGGAGGGCTGCACCGCTCCCAAGTACGACAGTGCCACCCTGCACTCCGGCGTGGTGGAGCTGGTAGCTCTCAAGGGCGCCAAGATTCAATACGTCACCGTGCAGAACTGGGCCACCAATGTGTACAACCTCGTCATCCAGCGAGGTCTGGCCATGGAGGATGCCGAAATCCGCTGGATTGACTGCAACATCGGCTCCGGTCTGACCATGAAATACCCGGCTGTTGTGCTGCAGGGCCGTCGTGCCCGTGGCGAGGTGGTGAGCATATCACTCGCTCACAGCGGTCAGCTGCAGGACACCGGCGCCCGCATGATTCACGCCGCTCCCGAGACGACCTCCAACATCGTGGCCAAATCCATCTCCATCGGCGAGGGGCGCGCCAGCTACCGCGGCGAGGTAAACGTGCTGAAGGGCATGAAGGGCTGCAAGAACAACACCGAGTGCGATGCCCTGCTCATCAACCCCGCCAGCCGTACGGATACCTACCCCGCTGTCACCGTGAACGGCAACGCCAGCGCGGTGCAGCACGAGGCCTCCGTGTCGCAGGTGGACGAGGAAATGCTCTTCTACATGCAGCAGCGTGGCCTGACACGCGCTCAGGCGATGAGTCTGGCCGTCAATGGCTTTATTAACGATCTTGTCAAGGAGTTCCCCATGGAGTATTCCGTGGAACTGCGCCGCCTTATCGACCTCGAGATGGAGGATTCCATCGGCTAACCCCCTGCACTGCATCACATTATGGATTTCCCGCAAAATATGAGCATGGAAGAAGCCTTCGCGCTGGCCGAGGCAGAGGCAAAACTCAAGCAGGCTCTGACCGAGAGCAAAGCCCGCTTTGCAAACGCCGTTGTTCCCAACCGACTCAACGAGGACTGGCGCTTCGGCCGCCCGCACAAATATGCTACCGCTCTGGCTGAACTTCTGCAGAGCGGCACTCCCTCACAGGGCGAAGCCGAGGTGAGTAACGCCGGCGAGGCCGCCGTGATAATCACCGCAGATGATGACGACCTGCGCCAGACCGAAATGCTCATGCCCACCATCGGGTCGGATGCCCTGCTCGGCATGCACCTCGAGCGCTTCGGCGACGGTTACGCCCTCTATATTGAGGAGGATACGAAGGAGCCTATCACCATCAGCTACAAGACGGATTCGCTCTACACCCCCTCCACCTTCATCATGGTGGCGCCCGGGGTGAAGGCCCACGTCATTGAGCAATACTACGGCAGCGAACAGGGCACCATCTTTGCCACCCGTAATATTCAGGTGGCCGAGGGCGCTGAACTCAAGGTCGAAATGCAGCCCTACGGCTGCGCTCGCTGCATGGTCATCACCAATATCCAGAACATGGGGGGCAAGGTCGCGCACTACTCCCACTTCTTCGCCTGCGACTGGGCACGCGAGGAAACCGTGGCAGAAATCTACACCCCCGGTGCCGATGTGCAGTTGTACTCCGCCAACAATCTGCTGCTCAATCAGGTACTGGACCAGCACACACGCCAGATTCACCATGCAGGCGGAGCCACCAGCAACCTGCTCTACAAGAATGTGGTGGATGATGACGCCACAGCAATCTTCGCGGGCAACATCTATGTAGCCCCCGGTGCTCACCGGACGGATGCCTACCAGACCAACCGCAACATGCTGCTGAGCGAGAAAGCCACCGTGCACTCCCTGCCCGGTCTCGAAATCCTGGCGGACAAGGTGCGCTGCTCGCACGGCAGTGCCAGTGCCCCGATGGATGAGGAGCAGCTCTTCTACCTGCTCAGCCGTGGCATTCCGCACGATGAGGCACTCGCTCTGGTATCCCGTGGCTTCCTGCAGGATGTAGTGGACAAATTCGAACGCTCATGACCCGCTTTCGTCCCTGTATTGACCTGCACAACGGCAGCGTGAAGCAAATCGTCGGCGGCACCCTGACCGACGACGGTGCCGGCCTGCACACCAATTTCGTAGCAGAACACCCTGCAGAGTGGTTCGCCTCTAAATATCGGCAGGACGGCCTGCGCGGCGGCCACGTCATTAAGTTGGGGCCCGGGAACGATGCCGCGGCACGCGCAGCTCTCGCAACCTACCCCGGCGGCCTGCAGATTGGTGGTGGAATCACCCCCGACAATGCCGAAGAATGGCTCAGCTTCGGGGCCTCGCACGTCATCGTCACCAGTGTGCTCTTTGATAGCGAAGGCCGATTCCGTCGCAGTGTACTCCGCGAGCTCGTGGAGCGCGTGGGTAAAAACCGCCTGGTGCTCGACCTCAGCTGCCGCCGCACGCGCGACGGCTGGGTGGTTGCCATGAACCGCTGGCAAACCCTCACCGAGCTGGCCGTCACGCCCGCAACGCTCAGCATGCTGGCCGGCAGCTGCGATGAGTTCCTCATCCACGCTGCCGATGTCGAGGGGCGCTGCAGTGGCATTGACCGCGAACTGGTGAGCATGCTCGGCTCCTGGCGCGGCTGCCCCATGACCTACGCCGGCGGTATTGCCACCCTCGCCGACTTCGACCTCATCGATTCCCTCTCCGGCGGCAGCATCGATGCCACCGTCGGCAGCGCCCTCGATCTCTTCGGCGGCAGCGGCGTGCGATACGATGAACTCATTGCCACCCGCGGATGGTGATTTCGCCCCCTTTTTTCAAAAAAATCACATATTTTGAAATTTTAGGCTTGCAAAGAGCAACATTTTAGCGTATAGTCTCCCCGCACCCTTACAGGGCGCAAAACAGAACAAAGCTTCGACTGGGCAGGTGTCTGAGTGGTCGAAAGAGCACGATTGGAAATCGTGTGTACGTCAAAAGCGTACCGAGGGTTCGAATCCCTCCCTGTCCGCTGAAAATCCCGCAGGTTCATTAACTTGCGGGATTTTTGCTTTTGTGAAAACATTTATTTCATTAACAGGTATGCCACTAATTCACCTGTTTTCGGAGAGCAGAAAAAATATCCGGCTCCGCCTTTTGTCTTCACAGGGTTAAATCCTTTCACTTCTCCCCTGAATACGAGTGTGTCCGCAGGTAACTCATGCACAGAAATCCATGTTCCTTGTATGGTCCTTACCTTCTGTAGATAACGCCGGCCTTCCCAATATTCTTGCAAGGTTCCTTTGTAGGATAGTGAGTGATAGCGCAGTTTGGGGTTATTCTGCCACTGTAATCGGATATGCTGTTCCGCCTGCTCAAGTGCCGCGATATCCGGGGTGGCATGCACCGCACACGCTCCCGCCGCAAGGAACAGGACTGTGGAGGCAAGGATTTTTGGGATGGTGGTAAACATGGTCAATCTTGGATTTTCTTACTCTTATTTTATAAGGAGGCAGTCGGAAAGTTTAATTATTTCGTTGCTGGTTTAATTCATTCTTTTTCTGGCCCGCTTCCGCACGTTCGTGCTTCAGCGTGGCAGCCTCCCTTTTTTATTTCGTTGTAACGCAATAAAAAAGTTGGCCTAGCAAACCTAAAGGTTTGCCAAGTCGAAGTTTTTTCTCCGAAAAAACGGAGGCCGGAGTATTTTTCAACCGAACGGAGGCTTTCTCAGAGAATCTCCCCTTTCGAGGGATGCTTTGAGCGGTTTTACACCCCGAGGCGGGCGCGGATGTCGTTCAGCCACTCGCCTTTGTATTTGAAGTAATGAGGACCAGGCACGCAGTTCTTTGCCTTTGTGAGATAGCGGGCAAGTCCGGAGAGCGACCAGGGTTTCCCTTCGTATTCTACCTGCCTATCATTAAGAACTCGGCACATGATTCCTGAGGGAGTCTTACTGGTGTACCAAAACTCTACTTCCTCATCTTGCTCGATGTTAATGGCTTCAAAAGAGAAACGTGCTTTGCGCTCCTGCGTTTCCTCCTCGATTTTAATAGCTTCTTCCTCGTCCCTTTTCTCCTCGGTGCTGGCAGGAATCAGACGCAAGCGCTCTGAGCAATCGTGGATGTCAGCCATTGCTTCAAAAATTGCATAGACCTCTTCTGGCGTCATAGCATAAAACTCACGGACTCGGCGTTTACCATTGTACATCTCAGAAGCTCTCAACAGCGGATTAAGGCGGTCAATAATGCTGTGTACCCCTTTATCGGCTAAACGAGCAGGAACCTCGTAGGTAGCGTATACGCGGAACGCGAACGGCGTGCATTCCGTGCTGTTAAGCTGCTTCAATCGTGCTTCCACGTTGTCAGCATAGCCAATCTTAACGTAATCCGGGAATGACGGATTCGTCAGTACGTATATGTAACCTTTGCTTGTATCCATGATGCGTTCGTTTGCCTAATTCTATCAAAATTCAGGGAAGAGTCAACTCAAGAGAGACTCGTTCTGTTCTGCTATGGAGCTTGTTTCAGGGCTAACCGGGCTGTTGCTATAGACTTGTTCTTCTGCCCTGGATTCTCCTTTTGTCGGTTAAAATAACGGTTGTAATATTTCGCAACATTGCGATAAAATCGGCGAGAATACCCCTGCTTCCGTCTTTCTGAGGAAATGAAGCGCCGGATTGCACATGAACAAGAACCTAGTTTTCGGTTTTGTCCACAAGGACATAGACGTTTATTGGCCTTTCTTTTTTTCTCCCCCAAACGCGCGAATGTAATGGGAACTGCCTCAAGGGGGATATTTATACCAAAATATTCAAAGAAATTTTCTTCAAGCCCCTCATCATAGTGTTTTAATTCTCCCTGCAGAAATGGTATCCCGCGTTCCTTTTTTAGGATGGCTGATGCCAGATGTGGAACAATACACGCATTGGCAAAAGCAACCAAACTCGCATCTTCTGATAATTGTCGGAGTAAAGCTAGAGGTGCGCCTAAACAAAGAGAGGAATCGTCGTTTTTATGAAAATCTGGAGATTTTGGTATTTGAGCCCCTATTTCATAGACAATAGGAATAGCATCAGGGTAGTTTATTGGAACTACTATGCTTAA
>JAZSEM010000096.1:0-8939 GCA_045531695.1 Akkermansia sp. | reverse complement strand
ATGGGTAAGACGCAAGCTGAGAGTAATCAAACTCAAACAGAGCAAACGCGTCTACACCATAGCCTGCTTCCTGCGAGATGAAGGGGTCAGAGAAGACCATGCCTTTATGGTAGCAGGGTCAGGGAAAGGGTGGTGGCGACTATCCAAGACTAGGGAGTCCCACCGAGCCATGGGAAAGGAGTGGTTCAGGAAACAGGGGTTAGTCTCATTGCAGAGCGTAGTCTGTAAAGGTTAGGAAACCGCCGTATGCCATAAAAGGCACGTACGGTGGTGTGTGAGGGGGCGAAAGCCCCCTACACGATTTCCTGTAAATAAAGTGCCCAATATGGCATATAGAACAGGGTGTTATGATTTTTATGTATTGAGGGTATCCCGCAAATGCATGGCAAGGCCTATCACTAAGCTTATCAATGCATGCGTTATAAATTTTTACTTAATATTTCGCAGAAAAGCAGACTGAGTCCAAGCCTCTTTACCTCGCCATAAAACTTCTGCCGAGTCACCCTCTATACGCAGAATGACGACATCATCTCCCTTGCGTGTCGGGTACGCGCGCTGCTGTCTTACAAGATTTTTCAGCCACAACGAAACGGACTCCTCATCAGCCTGTGCTAAAAGAGTCAGATATAACTTATAATCACTTACCAACCAGAATGCCATGGAATCCTGCACAAACTCAGCCTTCCCCAACTTCAAAAACACCGATTGAGGGGAGTTCTTTTCCTCCAGCATGCGCTCATACTCCTCTTGCTGCATGAAATGAGATAACACAACATAATAGTAACTGCCTTTCTGATTAGGACGGCGAATGACCCCGATTCCGTTATTCAGCGGTATAATGCGCAATTTTTCATCAGGCTTAACCTTTCTGGCCACATAGGGCTCCGGCTCGTTCGGATTTATCCCATCTATACCGACCTTATCTTCTTTATTCATTCGACGTACAGCGCCGCGAGGAGATGTGTAAATATAAACCGTTCCTTCAGCAACCACTCTGTAAATTAGGGCTTTCTTTTTTCCCAGGGTTCTGGTCTGTCTCACAACATCCTGAACATATGTCCTCTCATCCCGCTCCGCACCAAAGCAAGCAGCATCGTAAGCTGATAACGTACAAGACAGAAAACTGAAAAAGATAGCAACAGATAAATGCTTCATACCTGTGTGATTATATGATATTGGTCTAATATTACAAGCAAAATGATTGCAATATGGGGCGGGGTGTGGTAAAGATATATTTATGCAACGTCTTAACAATCGCGGGCTGGATGAAATGCGCCCGCTCGAATTCGTGCTCGATGTAGCCCCGCATGCCACGGCCTCTGTTCTTTCCTGCTTTGGCAACACGCGCGTGATTTGCGCTGTGACCATCGAGGAGGATGTCCCGCGCTGGATGAAAGCTCAGGGGGTACCCGGCGGTTGGCTGACTGCGGAATATGCCATGCTGCCCTACTCCACCCTTGATCGCAAGCGCCGCGACAGCACGGCCGGCAAGGTAGACGGTCGCTCGGTGGAGATTCAGCGACTCATCGGCCGCTCCCTGCGCGCCGTCATGGATTTGGAGGCTCTGGGCGCCCGCACCGTGTGGATTGACTGCGATGTACTGCAGGCAGATGGCGGCACCCGCACTGCCTCCATCACCGGTGCAGCCGTGGCTCTGGCCATTGCCCTCAACCGCATTATGGCCAAGGGGTATATCACCACCAATCCCATGCGCCAACTCGTCTCTGCCGTATCGGTCGGCAAGCTGCAGGGCACGCCGATTCTCGACCTCTGCTATGTGGAGGACAAGGATGCCGAGGTCGACATGAATGTCGTGATGACCGAGCAGGGTCAGTACGTCGAGGTACAGGGCAGCGGCGAGGAAGCCGTATTCACCGCCGAAGAAATGGCGCAGATGCTTGCGCTGGCCTCCAAGGGCATTGCAGCCATCACCGCCGCCCAGAAGGAAGCCATTGCCCGCGCCGACCGGCCCACGACAGAGGACTTCAACTCCCTGCGCGACTTCTTTGCCAAATAAGGCGAGCCACCCGGTAACAACAGCTTCAAAAAAATCAGCCCGAGCCTCATCAGGCGCGGGCTATTTTATAGGCAGTAAGCCAAACTCAGGAGTCGTGACGCCCCCCACCGGGAACAGAATAAAAACTTCGGTGGAGTGGCATAAAAGCCGGCAGCATACCGAAGCTGCTCTTTTTTTTAAAAAAAATTGCCGAGAACACAATAATTTTCCATCTGAGAAGCGTCTATATGAGAAAGCAGGGAAATCACCGTAACCTTTATAACCCGGAATGAGCATGAAACCGTTTTTATACACAGCCCTCATCGGACTGTCACTGTCTGCTGTGGCACAGCAGCCGCCCACGCAGCAAGAAATGCTGCTGCGCCTGGTGGTCGGAGACAACGAGTACCGCCATGAGCTGGAAGCTGTGAACAATAGCGCCCACGCACTTTGCCACAGTATGAAGAAGGCAGTGGAGGCCATGACGAGCGCGCAGGATACAGCCACAGCGCAAGCCGCCGTGCCTGCCGTGCTGGAGATGGTACAGGCACAGAACGCGCTCAGGGCAGCCATCGCCGAGGTAGAGAAACTCGGCATCACTCCCGACGGGCTCTACAAAGCAAGGCGCTTCGGCGCCCATGTGCGGCGCATGCCCATACAGGCCTACAACGCTCAGCTCAGCAGACTGTTAGCGGCTGAATGCCACGATTGCACGGAGCTCTACCTTGCCCTCACCGGGAAGCACGGCATGTTCAGCAGGGAAGCCATGGAAGCCCCGCTCAGCGAGACTGAGGCCACTACCCTGCAACAGCTGGAGACCTTCTACCAACAAATTGCTGATTACAGGAAGAGCCTTACACTGCCGGAAATCATGAAACAGGCAGACGCTCTTCAGGCTGGTGTGAATGCTCTGGCAGACAGCCCCCGGGCTGCCATGAAACGCGCCCGTATCGAACAGCAGTATCAACAGAAATTCCACTGGAAGGGTCCGACTACGGGAGATTTCGAGAAGCGATTCATTCTGGAGCCCGATACCTTCCCCGCTGACATCTTCACAGCAGAATACCGCAAGCGCTACTTCAGCATGCGCGCCGCCGACCGGAACAAGACACCCGATGCCGCCCGCCTGCAGAAAGAAGCCCTGAGCCGGCACCGGGAAACCTATGAAGCGGCTCGCGAGAAATACTGTCTCGGAACGGAAGATGGACTCACCCCACAGACTGCCATGCACCTGAAAAATGCGCGGCGCGACACCTGTACCGAGGTTATCAACAATTTTTCCCGCGAGGCCTTCGGGGCCGATTATGTATTCTCTGACCCCGAGTGGGGACGCACGACAGACATGCGCGGGCGCACCATCATACGCGCACTGGCTCTGGCCGGGCGCAGCAGTCACAAGTCTGCCACGCAAGACACCCCCTACATACTGCTTGAAATCTACTTCTACGCTCCCCGTTACTAATGAAAACTCTGCTACACCTTCTTCTCCTGAGCCTCCTGTACATACCGGCAATTGCCCGGGGCGATTTTGCCCGAGCTGAAGAGTTCGGCTCACCACGTCTGGATCTGACACCGCCGCAATACCTCGAACCCTCAGCCATGCGGGACTGGAATCCCGCCGGCGAACCGCCCGTGCATGCAGCCCTGCTACGAATAGAAGGTGAGTGGGGCAACTCTGCAGTGGCTGTACTGCGCACACCTGTGGGGCGCATTGTCTCCATTCCGGTACGCGCTCTGTCAGATAACGATATTCTGGCCATGGAGCAGTGGATGAAACAGAACCACTTTATCACCATCCAAACCTACAAACGTGGCACCCACATTATAAAGCCCATATCCGTCATCCCCCTGAACATGCTACGTTTCGGTTGGTACCGCGTTCGTTTCTGCAAACCGGACGGCACCATACACAACTGGCCCACCAACAATGGGGAAGTGTTCCCCGTCGAGCTGCGCAACAACACCACGGGCGCCTACTACATGCCACGAGAATACAGCAAACTCCTCACCGAGGTTGAGCGCAGGCAGCAACCACGCGCCGGTGTACCTCTGAACATCGCAGAAAATGTTGAAGAGGCCATGGCATACTCCGCCATGCACGGACTCTGCATCACCATAGTGCACCTCGGCACACGCGGCAGCATGGCAGATGTGGTATTCCGGCACTATCTCAAGACCCACGCGCATGCGGGGTACCACTGGTCGCTGCGTCACGTGTTCCTGATGGTATATGCTGATGAGTCGGGGCTGCTCTCCCCTGAGACCCTGCGCGAACTCACAACCCTACGCATGCTCAATAGCTCGTTCACCAGCAACGGGCCTTCCAACAGCAGTGAAAACAGCTTCAGCGAAGAGCTGTTCCGCCATCTTCACGGCACCGAGCCGAACAAGTTGCGCGGCATATCCATCCGTTCCGCCAATTATGACAACACCTATTTCTCCGGCGGCTGGTCATATACCACCGGGGATTTTCTGAAACTCCCGGCCACAGACATCAGTTTCGGCATTCAATAAATCCACCCCTTTCCCACCATGTTCATGTTACGTCCGTTCCGTCAACTTTCACTCCCGCTGCTGCTGGTATTCAGTCCGGTGCTGCAAGCGGTCTACCCGGACTCCGTATTCGGGCTCAGGAGCGTGGAAACGCCCGGCTACATCTGCCCCACCAACTGGTTCAGTGAGCTGTCCGAAGCTCAGCGCAACTGGATTTACAAAGATACCGAAGCAAAGCAGGCTGAGCGCACCTCCTTGCTCTACCACCTCGTCACACACCCGGAGGACGGCGAGGCCTTCTACAGACTTGCCCGGCCCGATAATCACTACAATCTCTACGCACTCAGCTACTACAGCTACCACGAGCCGGGCTGTGTCACTGATGTACTGTACCGGCTTGCCCTGTACAGAGCGCTGTTCACCGGCAACTACAAGCGTGCGGCCAACGCCCGCAACATGAGCAAAGAGTTTGTACTGCGCCTGCACGACCTGACGAGGGACGCCACGGAGCTGCAACTCGAACCTCAGGAAATCTCCGCCCGACTCAACAACTGGCTCGTGCAGCAGGAAGACCTGCGGCCGGATGAGGTGGAGATTCTGCGCCGAGCACTCGAAAAATGGGCCGGTGTCAGGAATAGCCCCCTAGTACTCTCCGCCTTTGCCCGCGCCTATCTTCGAGGATTCCGGGATCAGCCCGTCATTCTGCACCCGGAGAGTGAATACACCATGGCTTGCTACAACCGCGCATTCGACCCGTTCATCCGCACGGAAAAAGCGCTGCAGGGGCGTGTATCGAGCTATGTGCCGCAGGACAAGAACACGGCCCGCCACATCTTCCTGAGTACCTTCATGAACAACGCGAGCGCTGCCATCAGTATTTATCCCTCGCACCCGGGGTATAAGCTTGCCCTGCTGAATCCCGACAATCTGGCAGAGTTCATGCAGCACCGGGGAATCACTCACTACCGCACCTTCGGGCACGATGTGCCTACCTGCTGCATTACTGCGCTGAACACCCCCGACCTGGGAGCCGACGCAGCAGCAGCAGCGCTGCAGCAACAAACAGCCGGGCTAGCCCCTGAGCTGCAGGCACTCATCCCCCGCTGCCATGCAGCACTGGGAATCGCCCACACCCGATGGCAAGCAGTGGAAGTCAATGCGCAGGATGGCCCATCGCCGCTGTGGCCCGACGCCTCCGCCGTATGTCTGCCCACTTGGCGTGCCGAATTGCTGGGACTTGCTGACAGCAGCCCGGAAACCCTACAGAAAGCCTTCGCCGAGGACTTGGAAGCCCTGAGCACCCAGATGCAGGCCGTGAGTGAGCAAGACCAGCTCGGCTACATTCTGGCCGCCGCCCTGAACGAATGCGACCGGGTGCGGCCGTCACAACGGGACTTCACCACACCGGTATATCTGGGCATTGCCCTCTGTTTTGATGGCGACGGGCTCACGGTTGAGCTCAGCCCACATGACGGCAGTTACCGGATTCACCCCCGGGTTCATCACACCGGCGCCCCCATTCTGGATACCGCGCTCACCCGCATTCCCCAGCACCTGCACCGCATCACACTGCAACTGGCTATGCTGGAGCACATGGGCTGCTACGAGCAACTCGAGCAGGCCTGCAGCAAACTAGCCCGCCTGCTCAACCGCCACGACCTGTGGCCGCTGGTAATCTGCCAGCGCGAGCTGCGCGGCTTCTCCCCCATGGCTCTCACCGAGCTGTTCATCCATTATGAAGGAGAAGACGACAAGCTAGCCGCCTATGGCGAGGCCATGGGCATGCGTCAGGAGATGAGCCTGGCACGCCTCTGCCGGGAGGATGAACTGGGCGAGCACCTGCGCCATGCAGCTCGAATCAGCGGGGCAATGCCCTGCACTCCCGAGGAGCGTCAACAGTCCATCTGCGCCCTGACAGAACTGGCGCATGAACACGCTTATGATGAATCACCGGAACTGACAGGGGCCATCATTCTGCACCTGCTGCGCCATGGTGCGGGCGAGTCGCTCCTACAGTGGCAGGATTGCCCGGCACGTTACTTTCTGGGGCGTTTTTCCACCTCGGGGCTTTACATGGTGCAGCTTTACCTTCAACATGGTATGCAGGATAAAGTGCAGCAACTGCTGAATGCCATGCAGGCAGACGCCACCACCAACACCATGCCGGCCTATCGCTGCGCCCGGGCTCTGGCCGAAACAGATTCCGCCAGAGCGGAGCAACTGCGCAGGGATGCTCTGCTGCTGGCCATACTCTACCGCGAAGTCGACCACCGTATATACGAGGATTACCGCGATTACCAGGCAACCCACGGCAGGGATATTGACCTGCTGGTGAGGGCTGAGCTGCTGTATTCCGACGGACGGCATGCCGGCATCACCCCGGCCATGGGGTTCCGTTTTGCCCGGGAAGGCAAGTGGCAACAGGCCTGCTTTGTGTTTGAATACCTCATTACGGAAGGATTGACCACTGCCACTCCCTACGGCCGGGTACCCTCGCAGGCGGATATAAGCTATTATCGCATTTTCGCCGACATCTGTCGCTGCAAGTCAGCCGGAAATACCGAGGCTGCCACGCAAGCTGCAACACTGCTGAAAGACACCCCGGCTGCCACTCAGGCAACAGCTCTGGCAGGCATGACTCCCCCTCAGAACCACGCAACCGGACAGGCAACAACCACAACACCCCCCAGCTTCGCTGCCGATGCTCTGCCGCCACGAGAGTGGACGCTGAGCAAAGGCAACATACTACAGGGGCAACTCATCGGCGTATACCAAGTACCTCAGGCAATCCGCCTGCGCACGGCAGGCAATGCCGAGCAGCTCATCCTCTTCAACGAGCTGGCCGAGTCCCCCACAGACTACATCAACACCTGGCTGCAGGCCAACGGATTCCGACAGCGCTCGTTAAAACCACTCGTAGCCTCCGGAAAAACGGAAATCAGTGGTTACAGCCGCCCTGTCAAAGCCTGGGCAGACATTGCATTCCCCGGTGAATACATCCTGCGCATGCAGCAGCCGGATGGCTGGTGCTACTCCGTGGCTACGGAACAGATGACAGGCGAAACAAAGCAGGAACTGCTGGCTTATGCCCGGGAGCACGCAGATGCCGCCCTGCAACTGAATCTGGCCGACTCCCCGACGGAAGCTATAGCTATGGCGCAGGAACGTCGACTCCCCATAGTCGTCATCTTCTCCAATGCCCACAAACGCCAAGGACAACGCACTATCTCCCACTATCTCCTCGCCCACCCGGAGGCAGCCAAAATGTGGAATGAGCGTTACATTCTGCTCCCAATTGCCTTCCCGCCCCCCAAACCCGGACAACTCGGCGTGCGCCCGACTGACAAAGACCTCTACCCCCCTGAAACACATAAGGAGCTGCTGCAGCTGGAGCAACACTTCTGCCCCGACACCACGGTGGAAAACTCGCAGCTCGTCAAGGCATTGCAGGAATCACCCGCCTTCCGGGATTCCTGCATGTGGAGTGTCATCCTCAGCCCGGGAAAAGCCGAGCGCCGCCACATCTACCCCCACCCGAGCGTAACACCGGAACAATTCTTCAACATTCTGGGCGATGGAAAACCCTATTTCAGCCACGAAACGGATTAAGCCCGGCTGATACACAGCCACTGCCAACGACCTGGCAACTCAAAGACTTTCAACATTCAACTCCGCTCCTTCGGGAGCAATGATTTTCAGCCGGGCGGCGGAGGTGGCGCCGCAGCAGGCTCATGATTTTCTCCTCGGATATCTTGCGCCCATCAACAAGGTCAGGGACCAGCTCCTCAATGATATCGGTGAGCGTATCATTATTCACATGAACGACAGCCTGCATGGGAGCCCCGGGCTCACCGACGGTGATAAGCCAGGTTTCCTTTTCGGGCATATACTCCCCCTTGATGGGCAGCTCCGTTTTTGCGGCCAACAGGGCGATACCTTTATCTATCAAAGCCCTACCAACCATCGACGTTGCCAGCAGGGGCAGAGCCGCACGCAGAGCCTTATCTCTCATCTGTTTCAGCATGTTCACATTATGACAGCTCCGCAGAAGTGTTGCAAGCCCGCTTTACAGCACACCGTGTCATGTGGAATCTACAATCTACCATTTACAATCTACAATGTAGGAGAATGCAGGCTTACGCCTGTGATAAGCGAAGCCGGAATCACACTTACCGCCGCCCGCGGCTTGCGGCCGAGGGGCGTGAACGGTGGTATAGGCCACGCATATCCGCGGGCGAAAGCCCGCCTAGCTCAACACTTTGTAAATTGTAGATTGTAGATTGTAAATGGATAGCCAAACTCCAATTTGCAGAGCTGTATGGCGAACCGAAGGTGAGCGGAATTCAAAAGCCCGAGGTACGAGGGCGGTAGCTCAATAGGCAGGGGCGTAAGCCCCTGCAGCGAGTACAAAAAGAACATGAGCCCTGAAGGGCGGCAGAAACGGCGCGTA
>JAZSEM010000105.1:0-4854 GCA_045531695.1 Akkermansia sp. | reverse complement strand
TTCGATGTCTGCGCTTACCGACTTTGCTTTGCTTGTCTTCTTATTCATAAAAACAGGGGGTAAAAAGTTCCTTTGTATAGTATAAGCTATTTATTATAAATATGCAAGGTTTTTATTACTTTTTCTTTTGTGACTGTGAATAAAAATCGGATGACTTTTTCCGTTATGAGAAGAATCGTCACAAAAGGCTTATTCTCAACATCTGCAAGGCAAGCAATGTGATTTGACTGATAGACGCCGATTTTTTGCTATTTAAGCTATGGATAATCAACTAATTGCATATAATGTGACTGTGAACGCACGAGTCTAAGCGAGTCCTTTTGGCTGCAAAATGGGGGCAAAATGGATGCAAAATCAGCCCAGGAAGTCCGTTTTTCGTTATGAGTTGCGATTTTATAAGTCGCTGAAATCAAGGCACAAAAAAGGAGCGGTCGTTACCATTTTGTCTTGGTTACGACCGCTCCCATAATAGCAGGGAGGTGATTTGAACACCCGACCAAAGGCTTATGAGTCCTCTGCTCTACCACTGAGCTACCCTGCCATGTGGTTGCTGCGCTTGCAGCGCGTGGCAGAAGTATACACGATGTAGAGAGCTTTGGCAAGTGCAAAATTCATTTTTTTTGCATTTTTTTGCTCAGCGGGCATTTTTTTGGGGGAATTCGAAGGTACGAGTCGGCATTTTCGGCATGGTCGTAGCGGGTGCTGTGTCATTTTCCTATCAATTCGGTCGATTTATTTTGACAGGTGGGCGGTGCATGCGGTACTATGTGGGCAAGATGAAACTGGTAAGTTGGAACGTGAACGGATTGCGAGCCACCCTTGGCAAGGGCTTGGCCGAGAAAATGGACGCACTGGCGGCAGATGTGCTTTGCCTGCAGGAGATTAAAGCCCGCCCCGAGCAGGTGGCTGACCTGTGGCTGGCAAGCTGGCCGCACGCCCTGTGGAACCCTGCCCAGCGCCCCGGTTACTCGGGCGTGCTCATCCTTTCCCGCGTGGCACCGCTGAGCACGAGTACCGGCATAGGTGTACCGGAGCACGATACCGAGGGTCGCGTGGCCACCATGGAGTTCGAGGACTTTTACCTGGTGAACTGCTACACCCCCAACTCGCAGAATGAGCTGGCCCGCCTGCCCTACCGCCAGGAGTGGGACGCCGCCTTCCGCGCCTACGTGAGTGGGCTGGCAGAGAAAAAGCCCGTGGTCTTCTGCGGCGATTTGAATGTCGCGCACGAGGAAATTGACCTTGCCCGCCCGGCAACCAACCACTTCAGCGCCGGCTTTTCGGACGAAGAGCGCGCCGGGTTCACCGAGCTGCTGGGAGCCGGCTTTGCCGATACCTTCCGTCGCCTGCACCCCGATGCGCGGGATGCCTACTCGTGGTGGAGTTTCCGCGGTGGTGCACGCGCCAGGAACGTAGGGTGGCGCATCGACTACTTCTGTGTGAGCGAAGGGCTGCTGCCGCGCGTGACAAGCGCGCAGATTCATGCCGACATCACCGGCTCCGACCATTGCCCGGTATCGCTGGAAATCAGCTAACGCACCTTCTGCGGTGAAACTGCGATTTACCAGACCCATGGCTATGACAACAGCTCTGTTGAGCGCCGCCGGCACCGTGCTTTTTGCCCTGTTAGGCGAGCCGCGCAACCTGCAGGTGCAGGAGACAACCGTCGAGATTCCCGGCTGGGCGGCAGATGTCGCCCCTGCCCGCGTGGTACTGCTGGCAGATCTGCATGTAAGCCGAGCCGATGGAGACTGGATAGATGAGCAGGTACGCGCCGCCATCGCCCTCAAGCCCGAGGCGGTCATCCTGCTGGGCGACTATCACAAGGGCTCGGATGACGCCCGCAACATGCCCATGACCGAACTGGCCCGACGTCTGGCGCCCCTGCGCAAGCAGTGCCCCGTTTATTACATACTCTGCAATCACGATTGCTACACACGCGCAAACAAGGTTAAGCATCCCTTCAATCAACAGGGCTTCACCTACGTGGAGAAAGAGGACGCCCAACTGCAATTTGCCAACGGTTGCCGTGCCCTGCTGCGCGGGTTCCGATTCCGGCTCGAAGACCTCCCACCCGGTCCGCAGAAAAAACGCTTTGAGCCCAAGGCCTTGCCCAAAGAGCAACCGCTCATTGTGGCCTCCCACAGCCCCATGCACTTCATGAAATACAAGCTGGGCGGCGAGCTCGTACTTTCCGGCCACACTCACGGTGGTCAAGTCTGCTGGCCCGGTGGCAAACCGGTGTACAGCCCCGGGACTTGGTCGGCCGACACGTTACGTGGCGGCCTGCACCCCGGCAAAACCGAAGGGCAGCAGATATACATCACCCGCGGCACCGGCACCAGCTCCTTCCCCGTGCGCATCTTCTGCCCGCCCGAGCTCACCCTGCTCCTGCTCAAAGGCAACGGACAACCGCTGAAGAGAAGTTGAATGTTGAATATTGAATGTTGAAAGTATAGGGCTCGGCTCGCTGCGCGAGCGATTAGCGGAGCCTATGCTGTACCTACTGCCCGCGCTTTCAAGAGCGCGGAGCGTCAGCCATTGTATGGGCTTTGCTTACTGGTGAGCGCAGCGAACGGAACTTGTAACTTTCAACATCCAACTTTCAACATCCAAACTCCAACCATAGCCGCGCTTGCAAGAGCGCGGAGCGTCAGCCATTGTAGGAGCTTTGCTTAATAGGTGAGCGCAGCGAACGGAACTTGTAACTTTCAACATCCAACATCCTACTTTCAACATCCAACCTCCCTCCCCCTTCCCCAATATATGGCGGTATTACAAAAAAAAGAATGGAAAATCTGGTGATTGGCCATCTTTATGCTTGCGTTGATGTAAAAAAATCTGTACAATGCAGAAAAACAGAAGGAGCGCAAAGATGAAATTCGCATTAGCCAAACAAACTCTGCTGGATGGTCTGAACAAAGTGGCCGGTGTCGTATCCACCCGCCCCAGCATGCCCATACTTTCCAACGTGCTGCTCGAGGCCGCCGACGGCGAGCTCAAGCTCACTACCACGAATATGGAGCTCACCATTCTGGCCAAGGTACCCTGCCTGGTGGAGACCCCCGGTGCCATTACCCTGCCGGCCAAGAAGCTGCAGAGCATCATCCGCGAAATGCGTGACGGCGAGGTAGCCATCGACACCAAGGGCTCCATCGCCACCATCCGCTGCAACCGCGCTCAGTTCAAGCTCAATGGTCTGCTGGCAGAGGAGTTCCCCAGCCTGCCCGTCTTCAAGGAAGCCCGCGAGTTCAAAGTGCCCCAGGGCATGCTCAACCGCGGTTTCCGCTACACCGAGTTCGCCATTTCCAACGACGGCACCCGCTACATCCTCAACGGTATCTACACCTGCTTCCGCGATGGTAAGCTCACCCTCGTGGCCACCGACGGTCGCCGTCTGGCCCTCTTCGAGAACGAGCTCGAGTTCCCCGAATCTCAGCAGGTGGACATCAACCTGCCCAGCCGTGCCGTAGCTGAAATCCACCGCCTGCTCGGCGACAGTGGCGACGTGCTCGTGCGCATCACCTCCAACCAGGCTTCCTTCGACTTCGGCGACACCCTTCTGGTCACCAAGCTCATCGACGGCAATTACCCGAACTACCGTCAGGTAATCCCCAGCCGTCGCAACGAGCGTATCATCATGCCCGCCGCCGAGCTCAACGAGACCGTGCGTCGCGTATCCCTCCTCTCTGCCGAGAAGGCCAACACCGTGCGCTTCCGCTTTGCGCCCGGCGTGATGGAGGTACAGTCCAGCGCCGTGAACCTGGGTGAGGCTAACGAAGAGATGCCCATCGACTACGACGGTCGCGAGATTGCCATCACCTTCAACGCCGACTTCATTCTGGCTCCGCTGAAGGCTGTGGGCGACGGCGAAGTGGCCCTCGACCTCATCGACTCCTCCAGCCCCGGCGTCATGCGCGTGGCGGATGAGTTCCTCTACGTGCTCATGCCCATGCACCTGAGCTAAGGGTCGCAGCACAATCCACCGGACAGTTTTTCATAATACAGGGGTTCGGGGGAGAGCCGGGTATCTGTTCCCGCCTCTCCCCCACATTTTTTACATTTCGCTCCCGCCGGTATAAAAAGAACCGGGAGCGGTCCTCTCTTCCGCTCCCGGTTAATGGGGTAGTTGTTCTCTCTCTGTCTGTTACACCCCGGGCTTACTCTGCCCAGGACCAAATGATTCGCTTTTCCACCGTGGGGGCAATGGCCGCACCCACAGGGCAATTCCTCACTGCAGCCTCGAGCACAGCGCGTTCTGCCTGCGTGGTCGGGCGCGATACGGTAATGTGAAAGTTCAGAGCACTTATGCCGTTCTTACCTTCCTCATAACCGGCTGAAATGCTGATACCCGTGGTATCCAGCCCGCGGCGGGCACCCACAAAGGCCATCATGCTGCTCATACAGGATGCTACGGCTGCTGCCAGTAGCTGAGCCGGCGAGGGTAGCTCACCCAACCCTCCTACAGCGGTACCCACATCTGTGGTGAATGTTACTGTTCCCTGCGGAAATTCTGTCCTGCAGCGCATATTGCCCTCATGTACGGTGGTAGACGTATAATTGCTCATTGTTTTTGTTTCCTTTCTATCCGTTATTCGGAACGATTCCAAATTACCACACTTTCCCACCACTGTCAACTATAATTTCCACTATTTCGGCAGGAAATACGAAATTTATTTACAATTTACCAAATTCGCACCTCAAAAAACTCGTCAAAGAGCAATTTGTAGAAGTACTAGTTACGAGTTACAAAGGACTAGGTGTAAAGTTCCGCGACTTACGCCGCAAGGGTTGCCGAGCTTTGCCTCGGCTGCTGCCCGCGCTTTAAGGCGCGGGCGTGAACGGTAGCTTAAG
>JAZSEM010000040.1:0-14104 GCA_045531695.1 Akkermansia sp. | reverse complement strand
TTCACGCCCGCGCCTTAAAGCGCGGGCAGCAGCCGAGGCAAAGCTCGGCAACCCTTGCGGCGTAAGTCGCGGAACTTTACACCTAGTCCTTTGTAACTCGTAACTAGTACTTCTACAAATTGCTCTTTGTCGAGTTTTTCGAGATACCCGATTTTTCTTTTGCGGTTGACTTTTTCGCGGTGGTGTGGTTGAATGAGTGTGCGCGGGGGCGGTACCTTCTGGAAATAATGGGGGGCCATGTAAATGCACCGCGCATTTTTTATTTCTTCTTGTCTTTATTGTTGACTTTCCCTTTTTTCTCAGCTATTTTGAAAGTCCGGGAGGCACCCGCGACCAGCACAAATGTATCAGCTGCCGTGCGTAATCTGGGACGTGAAAGTCCGTGCATACCCTGCCGTAGAGCTTCGGTTCCTGACCGGGGCTTTTTTATTTTTACAATCGGGGCGTGAGAGGTGGAATAAGCTACACCGCCCGCGCCGCCAGGCGCCGAACTAAACACTTTCAACATTCAACCTTCAACATCCAACATCAAAAATCCCTTTCCCCGTGGTGCAGGGAAAGGGATTGAAGTTAAGTTTGTGGTCGGGATTTTACTCGGCCAGAATGACGTCGAGCTCCGAAATGGCGGCGCTGTCGCCACCGCTGTGGGAGCTGGTTGCCACGAAGCGGATGTACTTGGCACGCACGGTGCTGTAGAAGAGCGCCTGCTGTACCGAGACGTTGTTCTCCATGGTGCCGCGCAGGATGGGGGAACTCCAGTTGATGCCGTCCGTACTGGTGTAAATCTCGTAGTCGCGCACGCGGGCTTCCTCTACCGGGGCGGCCTGGTAGGTGATACCCTTAATCTTGCGCTCGCTGCCGAGGTCAATGCGGATTTCGTGGGGGTAACTGGCCATGGTCACGCCCTTGAGGGTATGCCAGTAGGTGTCGGGGTTACCATCGAGCACGTTGCGGGCGGCGCCACCTTCGGGCAGGTCGCTGCTCACATAGTTGACCGAGTAGAAGGCATGAGCCGGGTACTCACCCTCAATAGAGGTGATAATCGGCTTGAGCTCAGCCACAGCTGCGTATTTCTCGCCGGCTGCCATGGGCTCCAGACATACCATCTTCACAAACTGAGTTACCTCACGCTCCGGCAGCATGACGGTCTGCTCGTCATCGGTGTCGGGCATGGTGAGGGTGGCGGCGGGCTCTGCGGGCCAGTTTTTGCCGTCATTGCTCAGATAGAAGGCCAGCTTGCGCACACGGGAGCTGGTGCGGGCCTGACGGGGTGTGATGGAGATACCGGCAAGCTCGGACTTGGTGCCCAAGTCAATCACCACATAGTGCGGGTACTCGGCGCAGGGCTCGTGCCAGCGGGAGTGCCAGTACGTATCGCGACGACCGTCAATCAGGCTCCAGGCTGACTCGGTGCGACCGGAGGTCGAGGAGAAGTCTGCGATGCGCATGAGGTTGGCGGGACGCCAGCTCTTGAGGTGCTGGTAGGTCAGCGGGGAGGTAATGCAGCCCTCAGCCGAGGCATAGGCACGGATAAGGCCGTCCTCGCGCTGCAGGAAGGGCTCGGTGTAGGTCGTCTCGGAACCGTCTGCCAAGGTGAGGTAAATATTGGCATCCATGGTGGAGGTGGAGGCGTGCACAAAGCCGAGCTCGTCGCGGGAGATGGTGACGGCGCTCACCAGCGGCAGCCCCTTGCGGCCTACATCGGCAGCGTTGTCGCTGGAAAGCAGCGGACGCAGCGAGAAGGTGAAGGTGGTGGGCTGGGTGAGGGGAATGTCGCGGTCAATCGGGCGGGGGCCGCAGGCGGCACCACCCAGACCGAGGGTGTGCTTGTCGATGTTCACCACGGTGGCACCGGCGCGCTTGATTTCCTCGGGGTGCGGAGCATGGAACAGGGCGTCTGCCGTGCAGGGCATGGCCGAGAAGTTGAAGGTATCGCCCTGAGTGCTGGCAATGAGCAGACCCACGCCGTTGTCATCGGTCACGGCTACCCATTCGGTGTCCATGCGGTTACCCATTTCCATGGGCAGGGGATAGCGCTCCACCATATTGTTGACCTCCTCCGTGTAGATGCCCATGGGAGAGCCGGCCTTGCGGTCGGGGTAGTTCTCACCGGGGCCACGGCCGAACCACTTCACATTGTGGAAGCGCTCGGGCAGGTTCACGGAGTAACCGAGTCGGGGCAGAACGATGTTGTTCTCGCTGGGAATGATACCGGCAGCCACGCTGATGTAGCCATTGGGCAGCACGGTGTAAACCATCTGGGTGGTGTAGTGGAAGTCCTTCTCGAGGATGGGACCGTTGTCGGTCAGGGAGAAGGCGCCATTGTCGTACTCACGGCTGTCCAGACTTTCCTTGCGCTTACCGCGGGAAGTGATGTCGCAGGAAATTCGCACAGCGCCATCCTTCAGGTGGTCGACCAACAGAGCAGTGGCAGAGTGGGTCATATCGCGCATGCCGTTGGCAAGCCACTGGTTCATGGCCCACTTGTCGTTTGCCAGCGGGGCACGGAAGGAATTGAGCAGCACGGTGGGCTTTTCGCTGATGAGCTGCTGACCGTTGACGATGTAGTTGCAGATACCGCCGGTGGCTTTGTCGAAGGTCACGCTGAAATTGTGGCCGATGACGATAAGCTTGCTGTCGGTGTTGCGAATCATGGGCTTACTGCCCTTCACCAGCTCCATGAGCTGCTCCTTGTCGGAGTAGCCGTTGAACTCACGGGGCAGGGTAAGCTGCTCGGTGGCAATCTCGTAGCCGGCGTAGGCCCACTCGGTGCGGTCCTTCAGGCAGAGATTGATGGTGAGGTAGTAGATGCGGTCCTTCTTCAGCTTGTCGGCCGGAATCTGACTGGCGGGAATGGTCAGCTCAGTGGTCTCCAGCGGAGCGGCGTTCACGTTGAAATTGCCGGAGGCAATCACCGTGTTACCCTCCTCGGTGAGCTGCCAGTTGCCGTTGAACTCATTAAGGTTAGTAAAGAGGTGTTTATTCTTCAGGCTGATGCGCACACCCTTGCCGTCCTCTGTCAGGCCGAGCAGTTTGAACTCGGCGTTCTGCTGCACCTTGCGGATTTCGCTGTAGAGCGGGGTGACGGTGCGGTCGCTGTAAATCACGCCCTTAATGCAGAAGATGCCGTCGTTCGGGTAATCCCCGTGGTCGCCGCCGTAGCTCTGGCGCACTACTTTGCGACCGTCAGGCAGAGTGACCTCCTGGTCATAGCTCTGGTGAATCCACTCCCAGATACCGCCACCGATGATGGAGTCGCTGGAGTCGATAGCCTGCCAATAGTCGGCAAGGTTACCCATGGAGTTGCACAGAATGTGAGCATACTCGGAAATGTACCAGGGCTTGAGCAGCTTGCGGCCGGCCATTTCGCGGGTCCAGTTCACGCTGGGGTACTGGTTGGAGCACAGGTCAGCCAGGTCGTTGTTGCGCTCGTACTGGGTCAGGCGGGAGGGGTCGCGCTGCTTAATCCAGTCGCGCACGGCCTCGAAGTTGGCACCGGGGCCGGCTTCGTTACCATAGGACCAGATGACCACGCAGGGGTGGATCTTGCTCTGCTCGACCATGTTCTTGTTGCGCCATACGTGCTGAGCCTTCCACTCCACCGGGTGGGAGAGGGAATCCTCGCCATAGTAGTAGCCGTGGGACTCGATGTTGGCCTCGTCGCACACGTAGATACCCAGCTCGTCGCACATCTCGTAGAAGAATGCGGGCTGCGGGTAGTGAGAGTTGCGGATGTGGTTGATGTTACCGCGCTTCATGATGTGGAGCTCGGCGCGGCACTCCTCCTCGGTCACGGTGTGGCCGTTGGCGTGCTGGCTCTCGTGACGGTTCACACCCTTCAGCTTAACAGGCATGCCGTTGACCAGGAATCGGCCGTTGAGCAGCTTGATGTCGCGGAAACCGATTTTGCGGGAAATGGTCTCGGTGATGTTGCCCTGAGCGTCCTTCAGTGTGAGCAGCAGGCGGTAGAGGTTGGGCTTCTCGGCGCTCCACAGGGCAGGGCTCTGTACATCGGCCTGCAGGGTGGTCTTTACCTCCTTACCGGGCTCAATGTTCAGGGCATCGCTCTTCATGGTGGCGACGGTCTTGCCGGCGGCATCGATCAGCTCACCTTCCACCGTTGTGGCGGCAGCGGCGGTGCTGCGGTTGTTCACGTCCACCTCCACGCGCAGAGTGCTGTCGGCATAGTTGCTGGTGCCGTCGGCATTCTGAGCAAAGTCGGTGTGTACGAAGAAGTCGCGCACCAGCACCTGCGGGGTGCTGTACATGATGACATCGCGGAAGATACCCGACAGACGCCACATGTCCTGGCACTCCAGGTACGAGCCGTCGCTGTAGCGGTACACCTCAACGGCAACCACGTTGTTGCCGGGCTTCATGTACTCCGTTACGTCGAAGATAGCGGCTGTACGGCTGTCCTTCGAGAAACCTACCTTCTGACCGTTCACCCACAGGTAGAAGAAGGAATCCACACCGTCAAACTGCAGGAACACGCGACGACCGTCCCACTCTGCGGGCATTTCCACATTGCGGCGGTAGGAGCCCACGGCGTTCGGCTCGCTCTTGGGGCAGGTGTATTTCTCCTCTGTCTTATTGCGGGGTGCGGTCATCACGCGCGGCCAGTCACGCACGAAGGTGTAGCGCTGGTTGCTGTAAATGGGTGTGCCGTAACCGCGCATCTGCCAGTTGCTGGGTACATCGATATTGGCCCAGCTGCTTATGTCTGTTTCGGGCTTGAAGAAATCCATGGGGCGTTTGTCAGGCTGCGGTGCCCAGTGGAATTTCCAGTCTCCGTTCAGGAGCTTCACCAGAGAAGAGTCGCTGCGTTTGCCCTTGAGAGCCTCGGCTCTGTTAGCAAATGGCACGAAGAAAGCGCGCGATTCTTCACGCCCCTGACTGAGATTCTGCGGGTTCTCCCAGTCCGGGTGCGGGGTGTAGGCCTCTTGTCCTGCAGCCACTGCGCCCGCCAGAGCGACGGTGGCTGTTATGGTCTTGAGTATATTCATACGAGGGGCATACTACCAGATTTGCCCCCTCATGGCAAGCAAAAAGCGCGCTACGCGCGCGCGTAAAACAGGCAGTTAACTCCTCTGAAATGTTAATCGACGCGTTGGAACAATGAGACAAAGAGCAATTTGTAGAAGTACGAGGGACGAATTCAGAGGGACGAATTTATGAGTTCCCGGCTTCGCGTCAGCCCTTTCGGGCTGCTTGCTACGCCGTGGCAGGCCGTGGGCTTTGCCCGCCTAATATCAGAACCTGCGCTTGCGCGGGTTTTAAAGTATAGCTCCCGTCTTCGGCTTCGCCTACGCCGAGGCAGGCGCCTTCGCTCGCAAGGGATAAATGCTTTTTAACGGCCTACGGCCGGGTGAAAAGCGGGCTGAAGCCCGCGGTGAAGAACCGGCTGCGCACGGTGGTGAAGAATGCGCTGCGCGCAGGGTGAAGACCAAGGCTGACGCCTTGGGGATAGGGGGACAAGCGCCAATTTGCATAGTGGAGTCTTTGCTGACGCAAGGCATTGCTGCAAGGGCTTGCAGGGTACAAGGGCAATATGATAAGATAAAGCCAGCACCGATGAACGAGATACGTGCAGGAGCAATACTGAACTACATCAACCTGGGGCTGCGCATAAGCGTGCCACTGGTGCTCACGCCGTATATACTGGAGGTGCTGGGACCCGCCGAGTACGGGCTGTACATGCTGGCCAGCACGCTGCTGGTGCGGCTGTACCTGAGCGATTTGGGGCGTACCACGAGCACGAAGTACCTGAGCGAGTACCGGGCGCGGGGAGATGCCGAGGGAGAGTCCCGATTTCTGGGCATGCTGACGGTGCTCTACTCTGCCGCCGGGGCACTGCTGCTGGCTGTAGGGCTGGGGGTATATCCCTTTCTGGGGGATATTTTCCCGAAGTTCACGGCAGGCGAGTTGGCGACTTACCGTGTGCTGTACCTCATGACCTTGGTGAATGCCGCTATCATGTTCCCTGCCCGCAGTCTGACCGGCATAGCAGACAGCCGACAGCGCTACACCGTGCCGGGCCTCATTGCGGTGGGGGCCAGTGTGGTGAATGCCGTGGGTACCTGGCTGGTGCTGCAGTGGGGCTGGCGCAGCGTGGGGCTGGTGGCCTTCAACATCGGTACCGGCGTGCTGGCGCTGGTGCTCAATATGATGTACTGCTTTGTGGGGCTGAGGGCACGCCTGAACCTGCGCGGCGGGTGGGACGGCGCACTGTGCCGCAGTCTTTTTGCCTTTTCGTGGTGGATGCTGCTCAACCAGCTCATCAACATGCTCAATGCAGGCACAGGCAACTACCTGGTGGCCATCACACTGGGGACGGATGCCGCTGCGGTTTACACCTGCGGCTTGCAGATATATGCCAATTACTTCCTGCTGGGTGGTTGTCTGGCTCAGTTATTCCTGCCACGCGTGGTGGGTCTGGTGGTGCGCGGGGCAAGCCCGGCAGTGCAGACGGAAGCCATGGCGCGATTGGGGCGCGTACAGCTGCTCATATTGCTGCCGGTGGCAGTGGTACTGCTGTTCTACGGACAGCAGTTCTTTGAGCTGTGGGTAGGGCACAAGCTGGGGGCTCAGGCTCAGCTCAGCTGGCTGATAGCGGTGGCGCTGGTGGTGCCGCAGACCTTCAGTCTGGTGCAGGCTCTCGGCTGGCAAATCAGTCAGGCGCGCAATGCACTGCGCCAGCGCGTGGCCATTACGGCCTTCAACAGCGCGCTTTTCATCGTGGTGAGTTACTTTGTATGCCAATGGTGGGGCATCGCCGCACAAGCGCTGTGGGCGGCCATTTCCATCACCATACAGCTGCTCATGCTCAACCTCATTCACTACCGTGGTCTGGGGCTCAGCCCGCTGCGATTCTATGCCCGCACATTTGCCGGTTGGTATGTATGGGCCCCTGCCCTGGCGCTGTGTGCCTGGGGCATAGGTGAGCTTGTACCGGGCACCGGCTGGTTAAGTCTGACCGCTCGCTGTTCCCTGTTTGCGGGCGTGTACATGCTGCTGCTCAGAAACAGGGCAAAAGTCGGACTTTGAAGAGTCGGGAACCTCTGTAAGCTCGATAAAGAGCAATTTGTAGAGCTGAATGGCGAACCGAAGGTGAGCGGAATTCAAAAGCCCGAGGTACGAGGGCGACAGCTCAATAGGCAGGGGCGTAAGCCCCTGCAGCGAGTACAAAAAGAACATGAGCCCTGAAGGGCGGCAGAAACGGTGCGTAATGAAATTGTCGCGTTATTTATGCCAACCTGCCTCTCATCTGCCGCCCTCGTTCCTCGGGCTCATCTATTTTATATACTCCTACCCGGGGCTTCGTCGCTTCGCGGCTCAGCCGCCGGGCTCTATTGAGCTATCGCCCGCTGTCGCGGGCTCCGGTTTAGGCTCGCCTGTGGCTCGCTTTTGAATAAAAGCTTTTTAACGGCCTGCGACCGAGTGAAAAGCGGGCTGAAGCCCGCGGTGAAGAACCGTGCTGTGCACGGTGGTGAAGAATGCGCTGCGCGCATGGTGAAGACCAAGGCTGACGCCTTGGCGATGGAGGGCCAAACTCCAATTTGCCGAGGCGAATCTACAATCTACCATTTACAATCTACAATGTAAGAGAATGCAGGCTTACGCCTGTGATAAGCGAATCCGGAATCACACTTACCGCCGCGAGACGCGAAGACGGGGGCGTGAACGGTGGGATAGACACGCATATCCGCGGGCGAAAGCCCGCCTAGCTCAACACTTTGTAAATTGTAGATTGTAAATGCTCGTCAAGCTCCTATTTATCGTACTTGCGCTGATATTGCTCAGGCCGTCAGCGTGACGACGAGCTTGTGCAGGATATCGCGGTCATCGAGCTGGGTGGAGACCAGCTGACGGTCGGCGGTGGCGCAGGCCTGCAGGTCGAGGCGGGCTTTTTTGAGGGTGAGTTTGCCGCAGGTGCGTGCCGCGTTGAAAAGGGAGTAGGCATTGGGCGTGCCGTCTTTCTTGAGGGGCAGGATTTTGCGGTCTGAGGGCAGCAGCTTGTTGAGGGCTCCCTCAAAAGCGCGGTAGTTGTTGGCACTGATGTTGAAGGAGTCCATGAGCAGGCGCGCACAATAACGGTTGCGCACGGTGGGCACAATGGCTGCACGCATGATGGTGACGGCGGCCTCGCCATGCTCGAGCTGCTCGTTGATGAGCCGTACGGCCAGTCGGCAGTCGCACTGCTCGATGGCGCGGGAAATCTCGAAGATAACACCGTTGCGCGATACGGCCACCATGAGGTCGACATCCTGCACGCTCACACAGCGGCGCTCCGGCCCCAGGTATACATCTATCTTGGCCAGCTCATTGCTAATCTGGCGCGTGCTCTCGTTCACTCGGTGCACGAAGAGGTCGAGTGCATCGTTATCAAAACTGAGCCCCAGCGGCTTGGCCATGCGCACGGTGAGGGCTGCTACCTCGCTTTCCCAACCGGGTTTGGAGATGTCGATTTTACTGAACTCCTTCACCTGAGCTACGTTGCCGAGCTTCTTGAAGAAGGAGCGACGCTTGTCCATTTCGGCACTGCTGAGAACAAAGAATGTTTCGGGCGGCATGCTGTCCAGCACGGCGAGCAGGTCCTCCATGGCCTCCTGCACGGCTTCGCTGCGGGCACCGGAAGGGGTGTCGGCTAGGAAGTTCACGCCCTTGAGCCATATCACCTTGCGGCCGCCGAACATGTTCATCATCTGCAGGCCGGATATAGCACGGCGTATCAGCTCCACCGCCTCATCGGCTGTGGCGGCAGCACCGTCGATGGTTTCATCTCCCCAGCCATCGCCGCCGGCAGAGAGCTCGGCGGCACACTTGGCCGCAGCAGTACTTGCTGCGCCTTCATCGCTGCCGAAAAATACGTAACTGCTCGTCTCTGCCATAACTTGCGCTTCATTATGCCAGATGCTCCGCCGAAAGTCAAACTCCGTCTGCGTCAATCGTCGGCAGCTTCTGTTTTCGCCTTGCCGGTGATATCTATATACATGGGCAGGAAGTAGTACTTGCCCTCAATGAGCAGGGAAATGCGTACAATGGCATAGCTGCGCTCTTCGTCCCACATGGAGAAGGTGCCGGCAAAATCGGCCTCGGTTCCGATACCGCAGATGATATCTTCAATCAGGGCTTTCTGAGTTGCTGTTTCGGAGTTTGCCACAACCCATGCACTTTCACGATCCCAGCCGGGGCCACCGGTGATGGCAGGGTATTGGGCGGCCAGTTCGGCATGGCGGGCTATGAGCATGCTACCGATTTTTTCCTTAGCCTGCAGGGTGAGCTCCTCGTGGTCACGCACAACGGCGGCAGAAAATCCGCTGGCCTTTGCCAGAGCAACAGAGCCATACAGGCGGGCTTCGTTCAGTCGTACAGAGGCCTGACCTGTCTTTTCCATCATCTCTTCAATCCGTTTCATGTCTTCATCGGCAGCCAGCATGGGGAAAATCCGGTTCAGACAATCGTTCAGACGGGTATTGATGTCCAGTATTTTCGGAGCGGCGGCATCTGCCGTGGCCCGGTCTGTTATGCCGGCGGCTGTATCGATAAGTTGCTGTAACAGGGAGCAGGCTTCATCTGCCAGTACCTTTTGTTCAGCCTGTGCGGTGGCGCGTTCCTCTGCGCTCATTTGGGGGGCGGTCGGTCTTTCGATTTCTTCCTCGTCGTAGTCGTCCTCGGGTATGGAATCCGGTTGGGTAGCAAAGAGCGGGGTGAGCATTAACAGGGCTGTCAGGATATGGGGGATTTTCATACGCTGTGAGTCTACCGCATACGGTGGAGCGTGTCAACGATATTTGCAGAAAGATGAAGAGTTTTGCGTTTTTTGAACTTGACAGGTAACACACGCAGTGATATAGAGGTAGGTGCTATGACAATACCACATTTTACTACGCGTATTGGCTTGCTCTCTCTCGGACTGTTACCCGTGGTGCCTGCTGTTGTGGCAGCGGTGGCACCGGTGGCTGTGGCAGCCCCGGCAACCAAATTGTCGCCCGATGTGCACCAGGCACTTGTGGGTGGCCGATACAATCAGGTTCAACAGCTGTTGACTGACGCCCTGAAGGGCAGAAAGATTTCCCCGGAATCTCCGCAGGTGCTGCACGAGGCCATGCTGCTGGAGCTTATCCGTACCACCGGGGCAGATGTGATGTCGACCTTTGCGGCATCGCACCCCAAAAAGGCGAGTTTCCTGTGTGCACTGGCTCATGATGCCGAGTGGCTGGAGCTCTACCTGAGCTGTGGTCTGGTGCCCTACCGCACCGATGTGGGGCTGGACGTGCTCTTCCGCATCTGGATGGAAGAGAAGATGGATGTGCGCCACAAAGGGCTTGCTGTGGCTCTGGCCAGTGCCTGGGGCGGTGGCGAGACTGACCCTGAGCCGCGGCGACTCACTCGCAACCCGAGTCTCTTCAATCCGGTGTGGCGCTATAAATTCTTTGTGAAGAATGCCGCAGCCGGTCGATTGCACCCGAACTTTAAGAATCTGCGCCCCTGGGAACTGCGATTTGTGGTTGGAACCCCCTGGCAGGATTGGGATGATAAGTCGTTTGAATGGGCACTCGATAACATTAATGTACCGTGGGATCAGTATGGTAACGCCTGCTGGGCCGCAACCTATACCGACCCTTCCAAATTTGGTGATACTGTGCAGGGTGGTATGTACAACCTGCCGTACAGCGATTTGAGCCAGGCTGAGACCTGCCACCGCAACGGCGGCGTATGTGGTGCCATGTCGCACCTGGGCTGTGTGGCTGCTCAGGCGCACGGCATACCGGCCTACACGGTTGGTCAGCCCGGTCACTGCGCTTATGCAGTGCGCACCGAGCGCGGTAAGTGGGTTGGCGGTTTCGGTGGGCCCGATGGCGGTATGCATAACCGCATATTCGGTAATCAGGCCCCGACTTCGTACTTGCTCATGGAGACGGTGTTTGCTGATGACGCAGCCATACAGCGTGCGTACCGCTACAGTTTTTGTGCCCGCGCGCTCGAGGCTACAGGCGACCGCAATGGTGCCATTGCCGCCTGGCAGCAGGCTTTGCAGCACTCGCCCCTGCACCCATTCTTCCGCACCGCGCTGAGCAAGCAACTGCGCAGCGCCGGCATTACCCCCAACCAGGTGTATGATTACCTGGCCAAGGCCATTCCTCTGTACAAGGGTAACGGATTTTCGGCTGTCAATATGGCTGCCGACTTTGATAAGGAAATTGCAGCCATGAGCAATGAGCAGCGAGCTGCTCTCTACGCACTCATGCATGCCGAGATTGCCGCCACGCCCGCCTCCTGGGCTGTGAAGTGCGAGGATATCATCCGCAATCAGTCAGATTCCCTGACCACACCGGCGGCGAAAGAACAATTCCTGGCCTCCGTCTTTGCTGCTCACATGAATGCCGAAGACCCCACGACCTTCGGGCAGATTCTCGAATGGGCTGTCAGTACCTACATTGCCAACGGTCAGGTGGAGCTCTTCAGCCGCTCATTCAGCAAGGCTGCTGCGCAGAGCACACCCGGAACGGCCGATGATGATAAGGCTAAAAAGATGGTTGCTGCGTATAACAAAGCCATCATTGCGGCAGAGCAGGCTCGCTCCGCGCCGGCTTTCCGCTCGCTGACCGAGGCTGCGGTGAAGCTTGTCGGTCCGTGGAAAAATCCCGTAGCACTGAAGAGCTCCATACCCGGGAAAGTGCAGACGGCTGCCATGTTCCGCATATCGAGCACCTGCAACTGGGACTCCCCGGTACGCCACATCGATATAACCACCCCAACCGGCGGCAAATGTCACACGGCCAAGGAAGAAAAGCCCTACATGATAGTGGAGCTGCCGGCACACGGCTATGTGAGCGGAGCCGTTGTGCGTAAGACGGACGGTAATGAAAATCGCATGAAGAAAGCCACGCTCTACACCAGTGAGGACGGCGCAACCTGGAAACCCCGAGCTACTACTGACAATATGCCCAAGGAGTGGGTCGCCGCTTTCCCCGACGGCACCCGCGCTAAGTGGGTCAAAGTGGAGTTCGACAATAGCGGGCATCCCGATTTTGCCCACATATCGCACTTCGTGATTTATAGCAAATAACCTCGCAGCGAATGTACAATCATATGAAAAATGTATTCCTTTCCGCCCTGCTGGCACCGGCTGCAGTCCTTACCGTGCAGGCTGCCAACCTGTCATTCCCCGATGTGGAGGCAGCTAAAGCGCAGGCCGCCGCCACAGGCAAGCCTGTCCTCATTGTCTGGTACGGGCCTGACTGGCAGCCCGATGTGGACACCTTCTGCCGGAGCTGGGAGAAGCTGGCCAAACAGCACGGTGGTACTTATGTGTTCGGTCAATATGCCGACAAGCTCGGGCAAGAGGGAGGCACACGCAACAAAGTATTGCCCATCGAGCACTTCAACCTGCCGGCAGTTGTTATGCTGGCTCCCGATGGCTCATTCATGGCCGAGTTCAGCGGGGCTCAGGTTCGCCAACCGGGAGCGCAGCTCATGCAGAGTACCGCCCGCCTGGCAAGTGAGGCTCCCCGCTTTGCCCGGCTGGTGCAGATTGCCCGGAGTTCGGAGGGCGGGAAAGCCGTGGAAAATGCCGCTGCTGCTCTGAGCCTGCTGCCAATCAAAGATGCCATGCGCCAGAAAGAACTCACCGGCATTATCAATCGCCATGACCCGCAGGATAAGAGCGGTTATCGTGCTCAGTTCTGTCTGGATCACCTCGGTATGTACAGTGAAATTAACGGTATACTGAAGGGTGGAAAGGAAGGTGAACTGAGTGGCCGTGCCCGCAAGTTCGATGAGGCCGAGGCCTACGTTCGCCGTGTTCTTAACTCAAAGACGCTCGAAGGTAAGGAACGGCGCCAGCAGTGGCTTGCCGGTCTGGCATATGTCATCAGAGAGCGCATACTCTCCACTACTACTCCGGAGAATCGAGACATTAGCCCCCTGCTGGCTGCGCTGGATGAGGTGGTGAAGCTCGACCCTGAAAGCCAGTACGGCAAGGGGGCTGCCAAGTTCCGTCACTATTGGGACCCCACCACGTTCAATACCATCACCAGTGGCTATTATACCCGTGGTGACCAGACTCTCGGTTTCGAGAAGGATTGGCACGTGGATGTCACCAAGTCTATCTCCGGTCCCGGTACCTATACCTTTACTCTGGAACCGGTGGAGAAGGGGCGCATGGATAGCCGCAATTTCCGCCTGGCGGTGAATGGTAAGGTTGTGTCCACTGCCAAAATTCCGGCAGACACTAATACCAAGACCGTAGAGCTGGTGGTGCCGGCTGTTCCTGAAGGCGCCAAGGTTGAAGTCTGGCTGACCGCCCGCTGCTATGACGGCTGGATGGAGGCTAGCGGCTACATCCGCATGGAGAAAAAGTAATTCCAACGGCGGGCGGTGTCACTCAGGTGCACCGCCCGCCAAATATATAGCGTGACATCGCGCTCAAGCGAGTCATGTCTTGCGCGGCGGCAGTAGTTGCGCTAATCTGGTGGCGATATGGGATTTGCCACAGATATAGTTACTACTGCTGCCACTGTTGTGCCTCAACTCGTACAGGCCGACACGTATAGAAAACAGGGAAAGGCTCTCGAAGCCACAGCCATTGAACAACAGAAGCTCGCCAATCAACAGGCCGGGGCCATGCGCGATACCGCCGCTGCCAACATGCAGCGCGGTGCCCGCAATGCCAATGCTCGTATGGCCGGGGTGAGGATGAATGCCCTCTCGTCGAACATGACCGGCGATGGCTCTGTTGCCGTGCGTGAGCGTGACCTTGCCACCCGCCTGCAGGATGAAATCAATGCCAACGCCGACAGTGCTCTGGCAGATGCTGAGAATGTGCGCCGTCAGGGTGCGCTGGATGCATGGAACACCCGTCAGGCGGCCCGTCGTTCCAAGGCTCAGGCAGTGGGGAGCGGGATGTCGGCAGCCGGTAGTTTGTTAGCCGGAATTTTTTAAAAGGACGAAGGACGAATTCCGACATACGAATTTGAGAGTTTCGCGCCTTACGGCGCATAGATAGCAAAGCTCAGCATAAGCTGCCGCCCGCGCCTGAAAGCTCAAGGCAGTAGCGGTGGAATAAGCTACGCATATCCGCGGGCGAAAGCCCGCCTAA